>JAFUJU010000050.1 GCA_017468055.1 Elusimicrobiaceae bacterium | reverse complement strand
TGTTCGCTCAGATCCGCACACCTTCCGCCGCTGTCCTGGATGCCTGGCCGTGTTCGCTCATGGAGCTGCACACCTTCCGCCGCTGTCCTGATGCCTGGCCGTGTCTAATATATATAATAATGTATAGGCCCCGAAAAACACGAAAAACAAGGAAAAACAAAATTTTTTCAAGAAAAAGCAAAAATTTTTCGCTTTTTGTTTGGTGGTTTCAGAATAAAACCGTACCTTTGCACCAGAAATCAATAATTAACCGCCTCCAGTGAGGCACAAAACAAAATTAAAATGAATAAAAAATTATTTTCCGCTCTCATGGTGATCGCCGCCGCAAACGCTGACGGTTTTACAGTGGACGCAAACACGCTCCAGCCAATTACAAAAGGTTACGCCGTAGCGATGGCCGAAACGCAAAACAGTTTTAACGCTGAAGGTCTGGCCCGCGTTATTGAGTTCGTAAACGGTTCTACAGTTGCAAACGCTTTCGGTGGCTGGCTGGATCGCGAAACGGGTTTATTTTATTGGGATGCCGTGACAGTTGTCGAGGATCTCGAAACCGCCCGCGCTATTGCAAAGCGTAACAAACAGATCGCATTTTTCGACCTTGCAAACGGTGTCGAAATACGTTTGTAAATCTTCCCAGGGTGCCGGCCTCGTGCCGGTGCCCTCTCTCGTGTTATACTATTATATATAATTAACCGCCTCCAGTGAGGCACAAAAATACTTTATTATGTCTTATTATGCTAAAATTTACCGCGATGAGCTGCGCGAACTGGATCACCCTTTGAACCGTTTGCAGTTACGTTTTTTTATTGCCGGCTGTGTCTGGATGGAAAGACACCCGAAAATAACAAACTTTATTTTGTCCCTCATGGGCCTGGCCCTTCTGCTGGAGGTGTTCTTCTTTGCTCCCATCGATTGACCGCCGCCCCTATTTATAGAGCGTTTTATTTTTCACCGATTTTATAAGAATTAAAAAAGCATTTTCCGCGTTATGAATACCAACACCAACACCCGCCCCGCTGCCGTCACTGAAGAAAAGACTGGCCGCCGCTGTTATACTTATATCCTGGCCGTATCTGGCCGCCTCTGGAGCCTCTGTGCCTCTGAATGGTGGGGCACACCTGAAGAAATGCGAACAAACGCCGCGAGCATGGCCACCGCCGCCCGCATCTTCCGCCACTCTGCCGCCGTCGCTGTCTATGAACTGCGAAACGATGATTATTTTTATTTAGTACATGGGTGCGAGCTGCCAGGGACAAACGACGCGCCGGCCTCCTTCCATCGTTACGCCGTGCCAGTGATCCGCCGCCAGAATGCCAACTAATTACGCCCCTTTATAGATAACCCGATTTTTCACCGATTTTATAAAAATCTCAAAACAGTTTTTTAATATGAATACTTCAGTAAATAACACCCCCGCAAACGTGACCACAAACCGAGTAAATAACAAAATCCAGGACTTCGGCCAAAAGATAGGCGGTGCCCGTAAGGATTTGGCAAAAGAGGCCGCCGATCTCGTGGCAACACTGGCC
>JAFUJU010000049.1 GCA_017468055.1 Elusimicrobiaceae bacterium | reverse complement strand
GTAGTCCCAAACCCTGCTGCAGCGGTTCCCATTTCAAAACCCCCTTTCTCCTCAAGGGGGTTTTTTGTGCATGAAGCGGATATGATACAATAAATAAAGATGAAAGCTTCAACCCATACCATTACTTCCAAAAAGAAATTACCGGTATTATTGTTTCATAAAATAGGTCCGGACGGTATTTCTTTAAAAAAATTAGAATCTGTTTTGCACAAACTAAACCAACGACATTTCAGTCCTATTTTGCCGTCGGACTTTGCGAAAAAATCCCCCCTCCCCGCCAGACCTGTTTTATTATTTTTTGCTAACGGATACCGCACTTTTTTTACACTGGCATACCCTTTATTAAAAAAATATGGTTTAAAAGCGGCCGTTGGCCTGCCGGTAGGGCTCATAGGAAAGTATGACGCATGGCAAAATGCCGAGGCCGGTCCGTGGCAGGATTTACTCACAAAAGAGGACCTCAAACTACTGGGCAAAGATAAAAATATTTATTTTATTTCGCAAGGGATTGATAATGCAGCTCCACAGCGCATGGACCAGGCAAATGCCTGTTGGCAAATCAGTGAAAGCAAAGCCCGTCTGGAAAGAATGTATGACATCAAAACCCAAGCTTTATTTTTCCCGAAAGAAAGCCTACAAGAGAGCACCGTTTTAGAAGAAGCACAGACCCACTATTCCTTTATCATTCAAAAGGGAAAAAGAAAAAATTTCCTCGTTCCTGCCCAACTTTTTTTACACATCTTTCCGGTGCGTTGCAGTACCTGGATATGGTGGCTTTTGTTTAAAATAAAACAGCATTAAAAAACGCTCCTTTCGGAGCGTTTTTTTAATCAATTCCAAACAGACTTTTTACATTTTTACAATTATCTTTTGCACCTGTTGCCGTAGAGTTTGCACAGGTTTTGACAATCTCCGCGTTGGGCTGGATATTATAGGTAATTGTATAGTAAGTAGAAGCATTCGTTGTAGGAGTAGCCACTTCTCCACTGCTTCCGCTCGTAGTTTTTACTTCCTGACGGGAACATTGTACTTGAGATCCCATAGCGGACGGAGATATATAACACATAAAATGATCCGACCAAAACATATTTCCATTTTGATGTGCAAAAGAAATAGTTAAGTTGTCCACACTGGTAAGCGCAGTGCTGGGATTTTCCAACTGATAAATCCTAACGGCATCTGAAAAACTTTTCATCATAATGGCCAACTCTGATGCACGGCTTTTTTCTACCGTTTTATTGTACTGAGGCAAAGCCACCGCAGACAATATACCAATAATCAATACTACAACCAGCAATTCAATCAACGTGAAACCTTTTTTCATACAAAATTCCTCCTAATTAACAGCAAGCGGCCTAAACGGGCTTCTATCCGTTTTTTACCTACACCGCCGAAAAATTGTATCAAAAAAAAAAAAATAAGTCAAGAGGTGGCTTTTTTCTCAATAAAACAGCATTAAAAAACGCTCCTTTCGGAGCGTTTTTTATTCAGTCAAATAACAGGCAGTAATTTCGCCAAAATAAAAAGTATGATAATCATCAGGCATTTTTTCATACCAGCTATCTTTGACGGCACCGTCCACTAACGGGCTTTGCATTTCCGTCCTGCACACTACTTTACACTCGTATTGAATGGCACGGCAAGCAATCAAAGGTACTTCTATCGTTTGGGCCGGCAACAGACTAAAACCGCAGGCTTTTATTTTATCGGTTTCTAAACCGGATTTTGTTCCGCAAAAAGCCAGTTCTTTGCTCAGCTCTTCTTTCGGTAAAGTGACCGTAAACTGGCCGTTTTTCTCTAACAGCTGATGCGTATAACGGTTATGACGCACCATTACCCCAAATACCGGCTTTCCCCAAGCATAGCCCAAATACCCCCAGCCAATCGTCATGGTATTGGTTTTCCCATCTGCGTGTGTAGTTAAAAATGCGCCTTTTTGTAGAATTTGCAATACTTCCTTAGCATGTTCATTGTATTGTATTTTTTTCATAAGTTCCCCCTCTGCTTGATTGTAATAAAAAAAGCACACCCAAAAGATGTGCTTTTTAGACTATATGTTAACGGTGTAAGTTGATAAACGAAGCCGCCGAAATACCGGCTTTAGCGCCGCTTCCGGCCGCAACAATAGCTTGACGGAATTCCGGTTCGGTACAGTCACCGGCGGCAAAAATACCTTTGATATTGGTTTGTTGGTGTTCATCTACTGCCACTAACCCGTTTTCCGCCAGATTAATAGCAGAATCTTTGAGCCAAGCCGTTTGGGGCACCGCACCAACCGCCACAAAAATCCCATCACAGCAAAGGGTGGTTTTTTCTTGCGTAAGCACATTGCGCAGAACGGCGGCTGTCACTTTTTCTTCCCCGATCACCTCTTCCACGACGCAATTTAACATCATAGAAATATTGGGCGTGTTTTTCACTTTTTCCACAGTAACGGCATCAGCGCGGAAGCCTTCCCTGCGGTGGACCAAGGTTACTTTCGGGCAGAACTGGGATAAAAATAAGGCATCTTCAAAGGCTGTATTTCCGCCGCCTACCACTACCACTTCTTTACCGCGAAAGAAAAACCCATCACATGTAGCACAGGCAGATACTCCGTGTCCCTTCAGTTTTTCCTCCCCGCTCACCCCCAGCCAACGGGCACTGGCTCCGGCAGTAATAATAACCGCCATGGCCTGATAGGTTGCCCCGCTTTCGGCAGTTAAAATAAAAGGAGTTTTTTCTCCTTCTATTTTTACGATTGTATCCGTCAAAATCTCTACCCCCAAGCGTTTACATTGTTTGTGCATGGCCGTCATTAATTCAAAACCGCCGATAGGATTTTCAAATCCGGCATAATTTTCTAAATCATTGGTTTGCAGCAGTTGCCCGCCGGGCATGGCACCGCCTGCAATCACGGTTTTCACTCCGGCGCGCACCGCATAAATAGCGGCACTGCATCCGGCCGGACCGGCACCGATAATCATTAAATCCGTTTTTATCATTTTTCAAACTCCTTTAACATTTCTTGAAACATCTCTACCGGAAACCCTACCACATTGGTGCGGCTTCCGCGTATTTTTTCTATAAATTGGTCATCGTCATCTTGCACGGCATAAGCACCGGCTTTATCCATGTGCTTTCCAGCCATTTCTTTTAATGCACTTTCACTCAAGCGGCGCGCTTTGCAATAGGTCTTATCCACCCCCTGCAAACAGGTATGACTGTGCAAATGAATCAGGGTAATGCCGGTATAAACCGT
>JAFUJU010000048.1 GCA_017468055.1 Elusimicrobiaceae bacterium | reverse complement strand
TGGCTGGGGCCAAAGTACATGACAGCACTGTCCTCATCGCCATAGAATTGGCGACCGATGGTAAGTTCAAAACAATCAAACAGATTGGAAAGTACGATATTGGCTTCTGCCAAATCTACATTATCCCAATAATGTTGGATATCAGAACCTTTTTCGGAATTGGTAGCATTTCCCCAAGTATTGGTGTAGCCAAAGAGCAAGTTGGCTCTTACATCTTCCACCAAATCAAATGAGGCACCCGCAAAAACACGCAAGTTGGTGCCGGAGTTATACAGATCATTAGGATTATGGTGTACATCAGAGGCGATCACTTGTACCTCACCTTTGAGGTCCACATTCTTGAGTACATCGGCGCTTACCGGATAGCCCATGGTCAGGACTAGCAATAAGCCAAGTAGTTTCTTCATGCAGTACTTCCTCCTTAGTTGGTTTTTAAACTACCCTACCCCCCTATTCTAAACCAAAGTATTTTTTTTTGGCAAGTACTTTTTTAAATATAGCTTGACAGGCTCAAAAAATACTGGTATCCTAGTTATCCCTTTTTTTTGCAGAATCAAAAAATCTTGAAATCACGCCTAAAAAGCTATATACTTTAAGTATCTTAAAAGCAGGAGTAAGTATGAAAAAAGGTTTTACTTTAGTGGAATTACTGGTAGTAGTGCTGATTATCGGCATTTTGGCTGCAGTTGCGGCCCCCAAATATACCCGCTCGGTACGGCGGGCTGAGATGATTGAAGGGCTAACCAATGGCAAAACTATTTTTGATGCCGCCATCCGCTACAAAGCCGTTAATAGCGAGCCCCCCACCAGCTTTGACCAAATTGATGTAGGCTTCATTGGGGCTGAGAATGTACAAGGAAGTATTTTTAACGATGTCAACTTCAAATATGTTTTGACACCGGAGTTTCTGGTAGTGGAAAGCACCCGTGAAAAATATTTTCTGCGTATGCATTACCCGCGGGTAGAGGAAGGGGGCGTATTTGCTCCCATTTATTGTTGTCCGAGAGATGGAGGAGACCCGTGGATCTGCACCAATGCCGCCGCCACCAAAACACCCGTGAACAACTGTTACGAAATCAAATAATCTAATATATAAAACCCCCGCTTGATAGTGGGGGTTTTTATTTGCGTTTTCGCTTGAAAAATTTATACTTTCCGTTTTTTTTGGCAGGACCGTGGAAACTGTTTTTTCTACTCGCTGGCTTAGGCTGTTGAGTTTTCTTTCCCCCCACGCGCACGACGGAAAACCCATTTTTTTGTGCTTCATTTTCCGGTAACGTTTGACGGATAGGATCTTGCTTTTTAACGGGTTTGGGTTGCAAAGTCACCACTACTTTTTTCTCCGTTTCTTTGACCCGAATGGGCACAGGATCTGCTGCTTTGGTCTCAACAACAGGTTTTTTGGGCTTAGGGCGAGCCTCTTGCGGCAAAAATTTGGGTGCGGCCAGGCGTTGGCTGGTTTTGGTCAGCTCCGTTACTTTACCCAAACGGCACACACGGCAAATTTCCGTCCATTTTTCTTTATCTTCCGTCACGAAGGAAAGCGCCGTCCCTACACTGCCCGCACGGCCCGTACGGCCGATACGGTGAATATAATCTTCGGCGCATTGAGGCAAATCATAATTAATCACACAAGAAATATCTGCCACGTCTATCCCGCGGGCGGCCACATCGGTAGCCACCAACACCGGCAACAGCCCTTCTTTAAATTGTTCCATCACTTGACGGCGGCGGTTTTGGCGCAAGTCCCCGTGCAAAGCTCCGGCTTTGCAACCGTATTGTTTCAATTGCTTAGCCAAGCGGTCCGCTCCGTGCTTGCTTTTGACAAAGACCAACACAGAGCCTTTACGTGCCTGAAGCTCATGCACTAGTTGGGGCAGTTTTTCGCGTGTACTCAAGCGCACGATTTGTTGCAACACCAAGTCCACAGGGCGCGTCACTGAGCCGATTTGCACCCGTACGGGATCTATTAAAAACCCTTGCGCCAACTTTTCAATTTCCTTTGGCAAGGTGGCCGAAAACAGGAATGTTTGATGCACAGCAGGCATTGCCGCACCGATTTTTTGAACGTCCGGTATAAACCCCATATCCAGCATGCGGTCCGCCTCGTCCAACACAAAAAATCCGATATTTTTCAGGCTCATACTTTTCCGCCCGATATGGTCTATCACGCGCCCCGGCGTACCGATAATGACCCGCGGATGACGGCGCAAGGCGGCATATTGTTTATGGATATTATCCCCGCCAATAATCAGCGCACAGGGCATCTGTTTTTCATCATCAAGCAAAGATTGCAAGGCTTCTTGTGTTTGCTGAGCCAGCTCTCGCGTAGGAGATAAAATAAGCGCATTTTTTTCGGGTTGTTCAGTCAAATGTACCAGTAAAGGGAGTAAAAAAGCAAAGGTTTTGCCCGTTCCCGTTTGAGCGGTGGCCAGTACATCTTTTCCTTTCAAAGCAGGCGGAAGGGCAGATTGTTGCACCTGTGTAGGCTGCGTAATGCAAATACGCGCAAGAGCTGCCTGTAACCAATCGGGCAACTGTCTAAAGGCACTCATGCGGCCCCCTTGTCTGACATAATAGCTTCGCATTGTTCATTCAGCAAAATCCACCGCTCTTCCAAATCTGAAATCTGATCACCCAATAGAGCCAACTCAATGCTGTTATCAGCATCATAACGCGCCAAAAGGGCATTTTCCAGTTCCTTTTTCCGGTGTGTTAATTTTTCTAATTTTTTATCCAGTTCCCGTATTTCTTTTTTCAACGGAGCCAACTCCGCCCTGCGTTGGGCGGCCGTCCGACGGCGGGTTTCGGCGGCGCTTTCTTTGTCGCTGGCGTTGCCTTCTTTCTCATTGCGTTTGAGCAGGCTGGCTTTGTAATCTTCCAAGTCGCCGCGGTAAATCTGGCACGTGCCTCCTTTGACCAGCCACAGCGTATCACAAGCCATTTCTATGACGTGCAAATCGTGCGTGATCAGCACCACGGCCCCTTCATAAGCGTTCAACGCCTCCAACAATGCCTGACGGGAAAGAATATCTAAGTGGTTGGTCGGCTCGTCTAAAATCAACATATTGGGGGCATCTTTGGTAATCAAAGCCAAAAGCAGGCGGGATTTTTCTCCGCCGGACAATTTGCCTATCAAGGTATCTGATTTACTTTTATTTAAGCCAAACGCCCCTAGCTGGGCACGAATTTGGGTCTCCGTAGCATCCGGCATCAAGGCAGAAAGCTGTTCATACGGTGTTTTTTCCACGTCTAACTCTTCGGTTTGATGTTGGGAGAAATAAGCAATTTTAATCTTTTTGGCAATCGTCATGCGCCCGCTCATGAGCAATAAACGGTGCGATAAAATTTTGGCTAAGGTGGATTTGCCGTTTCCGTTGGCCCCCAAAAGTGCGATGCGATCATCGGGCTCAATGCGCAAGGTTAAGTTTTGCAAAACGGGTTTATCGTCATATCCGGCTACAGCGTCTTCCAGCGTAATTAAAGCCTGCGTAAGCGGAGCAGGAGAAGGAAATTGAAAATGTACTTCGGGGTCTTTGATAACGGCGGGAGGTTCGCCCATTTTTTCAATCATCTTAATGCGGCTTTGGGCCTGCTTGGCTTTGGTGGCTTTGTAACGGAAGCGGTCCACAAAAGACTGCAGGTGCGCCACCACCCGTTCATGCTTGGCAGCAGCGAGTCGCGCCCCCTCCTGCTCAGCCTCGCGCGTACGTTCATACGTATCATAATTGCCGTTATACATGCGCAATTGTCCGCCCTGCTCCACGTGTACGATTTTGTCGCACAGGCGGTTTAAAATATGGCGGTCGTGACTGATGAGCAGGACGGTTTTGTCCGTCTTAGCCAAATAATTTTCAAGCCAAGTGGACGTTTCCAAATCTAAGTGGTTGGTCGGCTCGTCCAGCAATAAACAGTTGCTGGGCGCATACAAGGTGGCGGCCAAATTGGCCCGCACTTGCCAGCCGCCGGAAAACTCTTTCAAAGGGCGGTCAAAATCCGCATTTTCAAATCCCAAACCGCTCAAAATGGCACTGGCGCGGGCTTTGGCGGAGTGAGCGCCTAAAAAGTCCAACCGGTCATAAATTTCAGCCATTTTTTCACCGGAAAGGTCTTTATTAAGTTCGCGCTCCAAACGGGTCATTTCTTCATGCGCTTCCAACACAAAATCCAATAATTTTTTAGACGGGTCCTTGATCTCCTGCGCCACGGAAGCAATTTGTGTGCCGCGGGAAATTTCAATCTTTCCCCCGTCGGGGAACAGGTCCCCCGTGATGAGCTTAAAGAGGGTGGACTTTCCGCACCCGTTCAACCCCACTACTCCCACTTTCAACCCGTCCGGCAGGAGAAGATTGGCATTTTCAAACAAGCTACGTAAGCCAAAATGAAAAGATAAATCTTTAATCTCTATCATATGTATATTATATGAAATTCCCCCCTCTCTCCGCCGAACAGAGTGGGTTTTTCGGCGGGGCTTGGGCGAAAGCAGTGCCCGAAACAAATTTGATAAAATAAGCATATGCAACAACCTTTTATCGCATTGGATTTTGGCAGCGGGCAAATTTCAGCCGTGCTGAGTGTGTATGACGAAGAAACAGCGTCATGCCGCGTACGGCATGCGTTGCGGGAGCCTTGCCCCTCCGTCAATGGTTGTTACATTTTGGATTTTGATAAAACGGTGCGCGCCCTAAATAAATTGTTTGGCAAGCTGCAAGAATATATAGAGTTTTCCCCCACGGTGTCTGTAGGGCTGCGCGGGGATTTTCTCAGTTTTCGCCGCTCCGGCGGATTTAAAGCCATAGAAAGCAAAAATCAAGTCATTACAGCAAAAGACGTACAGGACGTATTGGACAATTCCATTCCAACTAATCTGAGTGAAACCTTGGAAGTGGTGGACCTTTACCCCCAGTCTTATACGGTGGACGGGAATAGCGGGGTGCAAAATCCGGTAGGGCTGCAAGGCAATTGCTTAGATGCTGAAACATTCCTTTCCTTGGGGCTAAAAACGCATTTAAACAATTTAAACCGCGTACTGGCGGCCGCCGGTTGTGAAGATTTTGAAGCTGCCCCCACCATATTGACCTTGGCGCATACGCTGTTAAAACCCGAAGAAAAAAAGGGAGCCGTCTTGCTCCTAGACATCGGAGCCCAAAACAGCTCGGCCCTGCTTTACCACAAAGGAATTATAGAAGCCGCGTGGGAAATCCCGCAAGGAGCGGATATTGTGGCGCAAGAAGTAGCCGAAGTATTGCAAAATGATTTGGACGAAGCCAAAAAGATTTTGAAAGATTATACCTACGGCGATGATGAAATTATGGACGATTTATTAGACGAGGCAGGCGGCAAACTGTTGCAAACCTTACGCAAGACCCTGATTTTAGAGCCGCGCTATGTAAAATATGCTCCGTCGGTAGCAGTCTTGACGGGCGGCGGGGCCGGTCTGCATGTGAAAAATGCCGCCCAAAAAGCCTTAGGTGTACGCCGCGCCAGACTGGCTACTTTTGAACATTTAATCGCAGACGGAGAGGAAATGCTGGCCCCCCAATATACCTCCGCCTTATCTTTGGCCCTGTATTCCCAACAGCACGGCGGGCGCAAACTGCAAACCCCCAAAGAAAAAGCAAGCGGCCTCTTGGACCGCATGCTTTCTAAATTAGGGTTGAATTAAATTTCCTGTTAAGATTAAGGGTAACAGTAGGCGCCGACGTTGGTGCCGATATCTGCACAGGGAATCATGTTCTTACAATTTTTCTGATCTCCCCAACAGCTAATTCTGCGTGGATAATAGTAGGAACTTGGATCTAAATCTCTGTGGTAACTCATACGATATTCAGACATACTCCCTTTACCTTCCATACTTACAAAAAAAGTTGTAGCTGTTCCGCCAACACTCGTACCGATATCCCAGTTTTTCATTTCCGGTATTTCAATATCTAACTCATCAAGATTAGAGGAGTATGTGTCATTTGCCAAAAAATACACTTCTTGGGCATCGGCTATGGCTTTCATAATGGTCCAAGCCTCGGCGGATTTGGCACGGTTAACTGCTTTGGTATATTGCGGCAAAGCCACAGAAGATAAGATACCAATAATGAGTACGACAACTAATAGTTCAATCAACGTGAAACCTGCAGAAAGAGGACCACGCTTGGCCGGGTAGCCAAACTGTTTTTTCAAGTTCATATTTATTCTCCTTGCGATCCTCATTTATTTTCTATCTTAAATGAGCGTAAAAAGCCACTAAACAGCTTAAAACAACAAAAATGACTTTTTACTTAGGGAACGCAGGAAAATTGTATCAAAAAAAAAAAATGAGTCAAGTTTTTTCTTCTTTTCCGACGGAGACAATATCATTTTTTCATTACTCAAAAAAGCAACCATGAGTCTAGCCAACCCAACAAAACAAAATATTTTGCCGTTCTCCATAGCTGAAAAACTTATTTCACGCTATTCTGATTTTGCAAATTTAAGATGATTTTGGCGGATTTAGTTTGTACGCGGTGTAGCGGCTACATAAACACAAAGAGACGGCAAAAGGGCTTAAATTTGGAAAATTGTTGAGTAAAAAAGCAACACAAGGTAAAACGGAAAGTTTTACCTTGTGTGCATAATTCTCATAACCGAAGAAGCCGTTAATCCTACTTATCCAGTGCCTCCAGCATCGCAGGGATCACTTCATACAAATCCCCCTCCACCGCATAATGCGCCATCTTCATAATCGGAGCTTCGGGGTCTTTGTTAATGGCCACAATCACATCCGCCCCGCTACAACCTGCCATATGCTGAATCTGACCGGAAATACCGCACGCAATATACAGTTTAGGCTTCACCGTTCTTCCCGTGAGTCCGATCTGACGGCGGTACTCAATCCAACCGTTATCCACCGGCGCGCGGGAAGCCGCCACTGCGCCGCCCAAACGTTCGGCCAGTTTGTTTAACAGATCAAAGCCTTCCGCTTTGCCTAAACCGCGGCCACCAGCCACGATGACATCGGTTTCCGATAAATCCAACCCTTCTCCTTCACTTTTGATAAATTGCAAGAACTTGGCTAAAGAAGTATATTTCCCCGCATCAAAGGCAAACTCTATCACTTCCCCCGTCTTTGATTCGGACGCGGCGGCCTTCGGGTAAGACATCGGACGCAGAGAACACATTTCAGGGCGCGTGCGTGCACAAGTAATCGTAGCCATCAAATTTCCGCCGAAAGTCGGGCGGGTGGCATGTAATTGTCCGTCCTCGGGGTTAATCAGCACCTCTGTAGCATCGGCGGTTAAACCCGTTCCGGCAAAAATGGCCGTTTTGGCGGATAAAGAACGCCCCAAGTTGGTAGCCGGCAATAAAAATTTGTTCGGCTTATAAGTCTGTATCATACCGTTTAGCGTTTTGGCATAAATATCATCTACATAATTTGTCAAGGCAAGATCGTCGCACACATAGACAACATCTACCCCGCGGTCAAACAAATCTTGAGCAAATTTCTTTACGTCTGCACCCAAAAGCACGGCACAAAGCTTTTCCCCCAACGTATCGGCTAGTCCGCGCCCTGCGGTAATCAGTTCATAAGCGGTGGAACTCATTTTTCCGTTGGAAACTTCCGCCAAAATCCATACATTTTTCCATTCTTTCATAACCAGACTCTCTAAATATATTTGTTTTCTTTTAACAGTTCTACCAACTTGGCGGCTTTTTCCTTGCCGTTGGCACCCTCTACCACCACTGCATTGGTGCAGCGTTGAGGAGAGAAAGATTTAACTACACGGGTCGGGCAGTTTTTCACACCCAGTTTATTTTTATCGGCTCCGATATCGTCCGCCGTCCATTTGGTTACTTCAGCCCGTTTGGCGGCCATGCGGCCTTTTACACTGCGCACACGGGGATTGCTGATTTCTTTCACCACACTGATAACGCACGGAAAAGGCAGCTCCAGCACGTCTGTGCCGGCCTCAGTCAGGCGTTCTACCGTAATAGATTTTTCATTGACCGACACTATTTTTTTAACAAAAGCAGCATTGGGCCAATTGAGCCAAGCGGAAATTTGCGGCCCGATATGACCGGTGTCGCTGTCGTTGGTTTGTTTGCCGCAGATAATTAAATCTATTTTGTCTTCCGCATTAATTTTTTCAACGCCTTTGGCCAAAGCATAACTGGTGGACCATGTATCCGATCCGGCAAAAGCCATATCCCCCAACTGGTACACTTTATCGGCACCGCGGGCAATGCTGTCGCGCAAGACATTTTCTGCCGCCGGAGGGCCCATGGTAATCACGGACACGCGCCCACCGGTTTGCTCCTTGAGTACCACTGCTTCTTCCAAGGCATACTCATCAAAGGGGTTCATCGCACTTTCGGCTCCGGAACGGATCAGACAACCCGTCACGGGATCAATTTTTACGTTATCGGATTTAGGGGTTTGTTTTACACAAGCTAAAACGTGCATATTACTCTCCTTTAGCGGCATATTCTTTGATCAAAGCCGCGATGATTTCATTCTTTTGAATATGGACGGTGCCTTCATAAATTTGGGTAATTTTGGCATCACGCATATATTTTTCCAACGGAAAATCCCTCATATAAGCAATGCCGCCGCACAGGGTAACACATTCGTCGGCCACTTCCATAGCCGTATTAGCGCAGAACAACTTGGCCATGGCACTATATTTGGTCCAACGCACCCCTTTTAATTTTTTCAGTTCGTCATGCACCGTTGTCCCATTTTCCAAAGCGGCTTTTACCGCCGGCAAAAATTCTTCGTCCATGCGGTGGGTCAAATTGTACACCATGGCACGGCCGGCCTCGGTCTTGGCGGCCAGTTCCGCCACTTTATGTGCCAATGCTTGGAAGGTGATAATCGGTTGACCGAATTGTTTGCGCGTACGCAAGTAGGGGACGGTCTCGTCCAAAGCACCTTGGGCAATCCCCACCGCTTGTGCGGCTACACCGGGGCGGGAATAGTCCAACGTTTCCTGCACGTACAAAAGGCCGCGCCCTTCAGAGCCTAACAGGTTTTCTTTCGGCACGCGGACATTTTCAAAAATGAGTTCATAGGTAGGGTTGGTGCGAATGCCCATCTTTTCTTCTTTTTTACCAAACGTAAAACCGGGGGTCCCTTTTTCAATGACCAATAAAGAAATACCGCGCGCCCCACGGGCGGGATTGGTATTGACGGCTACGGTGTAAAAATCCGCCTCTTTTCCGGTAGAAATAAAGTGTTTGGTGCCGTTCACAACATAATAGTCGCCGTCTTTAATGGCGGTGGTTTTAAGCGCGCTGGCATCGGATCCGGCCTCCGGCTCGGTCAACGCAAATGCCCACAATTTTTTACCGCTGGCCAAATCATAACACCACCGTTCGCGTTGTTCTGCCGTGGCGGCCAAAAACATCGGAATCGCCCCCAAGGCTGTCGTACCCGGCGTTAAAGCCAAGCCGGCACACACACGGGAAAACTCTTCAAAAGCCATCGCCAAACAGGTAATTCCTCCACCCAATCCGCCATATTTTTCCGGCACCCACAAACCGAACATTCCGCTCTTGCGGAACTCTTCCAACATTTCGTGGGAAAAGGCTTCCTTCACGTCCATTTCGGCACGCACCGGTTTTAGCTTTTTTTGAGCAAATTCACGTGTGGCATTTAAGGTTTCCTGCTCCATTTCATTGATAGCGTAATCCATTATTTGTGTTCTCCCTTGGAGTTAAATTTGCGCCGAGAACCGTACTTTTTGCGGCGGAAAAAAGAACGACGGCGGTTTTGTTTCTTAGGGGCCAAAGAGCGGTAAAGCTGCTCTTGGCGGCGGATCATCACCGGGACCGTAAATTCCCCAAAATCCCTGCGTTCAATATTCTGTTTAAAACGTTCCCGCAAGTTATTATTTCGAAGTAAAGTGCGTATTTTCTCCGCCAAAGTGGAAATGTCATTTACTTTTACCAAAAATCCGGTGCGGTTATCCGTTACCACCTCACTGATTCCGTCCACATCATAACATACGGACGGCAGTTGATGGGCTTGGGCCTCTAATAAAGACATGGGCACCCCTTCACGCAAAGAAGTGCTGGCATATACATCGCTGATAGCCAACAGCTCATCGGTATCTCCGCGCCACCCCGGAAAAATAATTTGCTTTTCAATACCCAAGTGTTTGGCCAAATTAGTAGCGGCCGTTTTCAGTTCGCCGTCACCGGTATAAATGAAATATACGTTTTTCATTTTCCCTAACACTTTATAAGCTGCCAACACGAAATGGAGCGGATTTTTAAGCGGTTTGAAATTAGCAATAGCTAACACCACCCGCGCCGTGGACGGAATTTTTAAAGAGGCTTTTTTGGAAGTCGGATTAAAGTTGGAGGGTAGTTTGCGCTCAAACTCAATGCCGGCACGGATAATCTCACTCTTGACGCCTTTGCCGATGCCCAGTTGGGCGGCCTCAGCGGCGTTTTTCTTAGATACAAAGACTAACACATCCGTCATGGAAGAGCAGAATTTTTCAGTTTTTACAAAAAAGTTAAAATGCTTTTTTCCATGCTCTTTGGCAAAACCCAAGCCGTGGAAAGTGTGCACCACTTTGGCTTTCCGGTAGAAAATGCGTGCGGCAATACGGCCTAAAATACCGGCCTTAGGGGCATTGGTATGCACAATGTGCGGACGTAATTTGCGCATGAGCATCCCCATTTGCACAATAGCTAAGGCATCGTGCAAGCAATAGCGCGGACGCACGTCATGCCGCAAAGCAGGGATAAAATGCACATGTTTAAACTCCCGCTTTACCTTGCCGTCCAGACGTCCGCCTTTTCCGGCGGCTACATGCGCTTCAAATTCACGCTTATCCAAACGCTTAACGGTAGTCAATACGCTGTTTTGCGCACCGCCTTGGTCAAGCGCTGTTATAAAATACAGAATTCTTGTTTTTTCCATTAGTGTACTTCTCCGGTATGAGTATCTAATATACGGGCATTTGGAAAGTAATATTTAATAATACCTTGATAATCGCTGCCTCCGCGCGCCAAACCGTCTGCACCGTTCACGCACAGACCGACCCCGGTGCCGGTATCATAACCACGCACCAACACACGCACGATGTTCTTTCCTTTATACATGGGTACAAAATCAAAGAAGGTGGAACGCATCGTCCCCGCGCTTAAAATATAACTGACCTCTTGCGGAGTTTGGGCCTCATAAGTAGCTTTGCTCCCTGTAAAACGCATGGCTAACACGCGCCCGTTGGGTGAAAGCTTTAATGGCGTCATGGCACGCAGCGTGCCAAATTTCCCGCGCGCATTCAAACGCGCCTGTATATCTTTTGCATCGTACAAATACATCCATTTCACATCCGCCCATTGGGTTTCGTCATTCGGACGAGAATACAAATCCGCCGGAGGGCTGGAAAGGATATATTTGGACAAATTGGCCGGGGAATAGGTATAGCGAGGACGGTTTTGCGTATTGGCAGTTTGGTCATAGCTGACCGTACCGCAGGCACCGTAATACCCCAGATCCGTGCCCGACAGTTCCAACCCGCGGGAAGCTTTAGCCGCTTCCAACATCGCCAGCACCGTTAAGTTAATCCCCTTAAATTTAAAATAGACATCATTGTCTGTAATGTGATAAGACTGGCCTTCATTTTTTCGCACAGCCTCTTGCAAGGCAGCCCGAAACACCACCGATAAAGCCGCCAATGCTTGCGGATGTTGCAACGCTTTTGCCTGTGTGGCGAGTAAGGCCGGAATTAAATCCTCGGCATACACTTCATTAATCAGTCTCATTCCGTCTTCCATCGGCACTACGGTCAAGGCACCTTTTAGCTCTTTGTCACTAAAATCCGCCGCAAACAAATCTGCTGCAGCGGCATCTTTGACAACCAAGGTTTTCACCTCTTTCTGCGTGCGCAGGGTAAAAGGACGGCGGGAAGAAAACTCTACATGGCCGTACTTATCCTTGAAATCTACAGCTTTGGTTTCCGGATTAAATTCCAATGTGCGCGTCACGTAAGACGGCGATTTTAACACTTCCCCCAACCGCTCATTGTGAACCGTCATAATGCCGGACGGAATCACATTTACTTTTTGCAAAGATACCGGACTCTGCCAATGGTTGGCATACAGGGCCATTTTAACAATCGGTGAAGGAGTGGAGGGTAAATCTTGCACAATGGGACGGTCCAAACGTAAAAAGAATAAATAATCAGACAGATTGCCGGATAAATCTTCGGCAAATTTTTCTACTTGTTTTTTGGCTTCATGGTCCGCCGAATCTAAACTATACAACGTGGCATAGGCCTGAAAGGCAGGCAGTTTGCTTTGTTTATTTTTTGCAGACAAAGAGGCCAGCAGCTGCATGGCCGGATAATTGTGTCCGTCGTGGCTGAGAGATTGCTGTAAAAAGACGGGAGCCTGATAACGCGAAGATTTTTTATCCGCCGCCAAACGGCCCATCATATAAGCGGAAAAAGAAATCATATACGGGTCCGTGGTATAGATATATTGCAAATCTGCGGCGGTTTTTTTAACATTTCCTTCAAAATAGTAAGCCAAAGCCGTGCCTAGCTTGGCAGAAGAAGCATATTCAAAATCTGCCGTCAAAAACAACATATCCGCAAAAGATTTCCGCGCTTTTTTGTATTTTCCGGCCGCAAACAAAGTCCAACCGCGAGTCAACTCTATAAACGGGTCTTCCGGCGAAAGCCGCGCTGCCTGATCAATATATCCAAGGGCTTGCTTTACCTGTCCGCGTTGTAAAGACAAAATGGACAATTCCAAATTAGCCCGCGCCGCTACGGCCGTATCCGTTGATTTTTCATATGATTTATAATAAAAAAAACATTCGTCCGGATCTGAGGTTAAGCATTTTTCCGCAACGGCGGCTAATGCGGGCGGCTGTGTATAATCCTGAACGGAAGTATGCAAAATTTTATCATTCAGCTGAAAGTCCATGCGTGTAACCAAAGAGCTTTTGGTTACCGTACCGGACACAAAGCCCGTCCCTTCTTTCACGGCATCTATATTTTCAGCCACGCCTTCACTAACGGTAAAACTGGCATGCCCCAGCGCCGGAGCGGATTTCTCCTGCGCAACACGCGCAGCTCCGTTTTCTGCGCGTAACCCCTGCGCAGAAAATAAAACCAAAACCATAAAACAAAAGGCACATTTTCTCATATACAAATTATATCAAATTAATATACCTCTATACCCCCTTTCAAACAAACAGAAAAAAGGACCAAAACACCCGCTGAAATATTTTTCTTTTCACTCCTCAGGAAAAAAGATACAATATATCCGTTATTTTAATTTACTCCCTCTCAAATGGGGAAAAAAGGAGAAAGAAACATGAAGAAACTGATTCTGTTAAGCAGTGCGCTGTGCCTGCTCTGCAGTGCCTGCACAACCCCCGGAAAACGTACCGCTTGGGGTGCCGGCGGCGGTGCCGCATT
>JAFUJU010000047.1 GCA_017468055.1 Elusimicrobiaceae bacterium | reverse complement strand
TTTTCAAAAAAATAAGCTGGGGATGGGAATCGAACCCACGACCTTCTCCTTACCATGGAGATGCTCTACCAGCTGAGCTACCCCAGCACTTGACGTTTTTTCCGGAAAGTCCGGACGTCCAAATTGTCTTGCGGTTTAGGATGTGATCCTATTCCTAAAAAGCGGGCGATGGGAATCGAACCCACGTGACCAGCTTGGAAGGCTGACGTTCTACCATTGAACTACGCCCGCAAAAAAGACTACTTGTATATTATACAAAAAATATACATTTTGCAAAAGTATTTTTTAGAAATTACTTTTTTTACCGGACGAGCCGAAAAGCAGAGCTTTTATTTATTATACCAAAACTGTGTATTTTTTCACAAGAAAAGCGCACCCCGCCCATAACACGGGTGCGCTTTAAATTAAATGGGAAGGCTTGGCCCTTTTACGGGGCATAACCCTAAAACAGGTTCTCTTTGATTGGCCTTCCCTTACAGAGAGTATAAAAGATAAATAAAAAAATTCAAGACCTATTTTAAAAATATTTTTTCGTCGTAGAAAAGCTTTTGTTTCTCAAAAGCCTTGTTTTTTGCTATAATATTTTTACGATTTCACGGTGCGGTGGCCAAGTGGTAAGGCGAGAGTCTGCAAAACTCTTATTCGTGGGTTCGATTCCCACCCGCACCTTTTTTTATTTCCCGCGTAAGCGGGCTTTTTTATCACAAAAAACCTGTGCCAAATGCACAGGTTTTTATATTTATCCAAATTTATCCAAATCAATCTATTAATAATTGACTGTTTGACGCAGGGGCTCGTCCCCTGTCAGTAGGGCCGCACTTCCACCGGCTACGGCTATCTTCCAACCGTAACGGCTTAAGAAAGCCTTTATATTTTGTTTTCCCCATTTAAAAGCATGTTTGGTAATGGCTTGAGCTACACCCAATTGAAAGACTGTTTTTGCCGGAAGAACGCGGACGATGCCCTTCCCCGCTTCTTTCACGATAGCTTTCCCTCCTCTGAAGATCCAACCCATTAATTTTCCGACGGCCAACCATTCTACCACCACTTCACAGGTCCCTTGTACATAATTGCAGGCCAACGTGCCGGTATATCCTTTTTTCAATATGGAATGGATTTTATTTTGCAAGGCCGCCTCTTCACGATCCCAACCAAACAAGGAATAGGAATCCCCCAATATTTTAGCAATACGCATGCCTTGCAAGGGTATGTATAAATAAGAAGCAAAATGTCCTTTAGCGTCCGTATCTAAATAACTGTCAATAAACTCTTCCATCAAGACAGAAGACTCATCGGAAGAGGCTCTGGAAGAATAAGAAATAAACAAAGCCGTTATCAGTGTGTGCAAAACTAAATGCGCGTGACCGTTTGTTGAATCCGTCACATTTCCTCTGCCATCTGTTCCGGGGGTTACATGATGCAGGTAAAAAGTTTCCCCTTTATCCGAAAAAGCAGGACGGTCTCCTCTTCCGATAAAATTAAGTCCGCCCGTACTCACCATTTGCTTAAGAATATTATCATCATGTTTCATAGACAAATAATTATTTACTTGCGCAAACAGCGAAATCAAAGAGCCTTGATTTGAAATCTTCAAGACATCATTACAGGGAACTCCGGGAACGTAATAATCCGAGCGGTAATTTTTAAGACGATCAAACTGACGGATATATCTTTCCAATCGTCTTTCAAACATTTCGCGGCTGGCTTCGCTGCGTACAGGCACTTCCGCCTCAGCCGGATCCTGCGCCAATAAATACACCAGTTCCACCGCCCAGCGGGCTCTTTGGGAAGTTACCGGATTAGAGGCAGCCAAACTTATTTTTTCAAAAGCCATCTCTTCTATTTCCCATTTAAAAAACTGGTTTCGTCCTAGCGCAGAAGCCACCAACAACAAAAATCCATTCCTTTGGAAAAAACGGCCATTATCATCATATGTGCTATTTAAAAGTCCGTAAATCCGATTTTTAATATCTTGCTCACATTTCTTTTCACTGCCACTTACATATACAAAATGCCCGTAGTAAACAATTTCCGCCAAATCTTCTCCACTTAATTCTTCTAAGTACGCGTCATCTGCGATGACCCTTGCATATGTACAAGCATTTACAAAACCGCTTTCTTCAAAATCAGTTCTTAATATACCAAGCCCCTCTCTGAAGGGGGATTTGGTTTGTTGCTCCAAATATCTCTGCAAATTTGCAATCGGAGTTGCCACAGAAGGGGGGGTGGAATAGAATTGGGAAGGAAAATAATTATTCGCTTCCTGCGCATGAAGAAAACAGGAAGAGAAAAACAATAAAAAAGAAAGGCTTAGGGCTCCGATTTTCTGAAAAAAATTCCTCATACTTTTAGTATTTCAAAACAAGAAGAATGATTCAAGAGTCTTTAGGCCTATTTTTTCCGGACCAAAGGACCCAGAAATAAAAATCCCCCAGCGTAGCTAGGGGTTCTAAGACATATAAAAGCCACTTCTTTAACGGGGCTTATAATATTCACGTATGCCCAACACCAGTATTTTAGCAAGACGATTGACAGAGGAATTGTCATACTCGTACGGCATTTGGACAGAGGCATGCTGCCGGATATAAGCCGAAAGCATAATTTGCAAAAATACGGCACGTACCAAACACTCCAAATCCATTTTTCCTTTTTGGGGGATTTCACCTTTTTCTGCCAAACAAGCCAAAGCCCCGTTTAACGCTTCTTCTTGCGTCTTTGGACTAAAACGCCGCAATTTTGTATTCAAAGCATGGCTCATAACTTGGGCGATAAATTTGGAATTGCGGGTATCTTTTTGAAAAAATTCTAAATGTCTTTCAAATATTTCTCCTAACAACTCCGCTGCCGATAAATCTGTCGAAAGAGCTTTTTGTAAAAATTGGGAAAAATGTTCGGTATGTTGGGCAATAATGGAAGAGCAAAGATCCTCTTTATCCTTGAAGTAGTAATAAAGAACGGGCTTGGTGACTTTTACCTTTTCGGCAATTTCGCGCATAGAAACATTTTCTATCCCTTTCTCTGCCATGAGTTTAAAAGCCGCCGATTTGATGCGTGCCCGCATACGCTGTTCACGCACATTTTTGTCTTCCCGAGTTTTTGTTTTTTTAGGCATAAAATTTTATTTTGGCAAAATATTAAATCAACAAGCTAAAACCCAAAATCAAAGTTCCCAAACTGAGTAAAGCGATCGCTCCTACCGGAACAAAGGCAAAACATAAGACACAAAAAGCTTTCGCCAACCCTACTTCAGATGCACGGGCCGTATTTAAAACAACAAAAGAAAAACGCCACAACAGGCTAACTACAAAGGCTAATGCCGCCAATGGGGTAAACCATGGCAAGGCAGCTGAAAACAGAGCAAAAATCAGCAAAATTCCTTGCACAAATCCGGACAAACCCAACACGACAAACAAAGAGGAAGAGCCATTACTGTCCGAAAAGAAATTAAGAAACAGGCCCGACAAAGCTGCCCACAAATAACCAAAAGTTACTTCCAGCAACCAAAAGAAAGCCAGCCTCCACAAAAGTCCCCATGCAGAAAGGCCGTCCCCTATCCAAAAGAAAACCACCCAACACAACGCTGCTGCTGCGTACCCCAAAAGTGCCGCACTGAAATGACGCTCTTCCACCAGCCCGCGCACTGCGGCGGAAGGATCTTTGGCATATTTAAAATAAGCGTTCCACAAAACGGACATAAACCTCTCCTATAAGACCCACAAATAAGAAACCGATGGGGTATTCATGCTTTGCAATTGCTTGGCTAAATTTTTTCCTTCCATGCCAGAACCAAACGAAAAGAGTAGCTCTCTTATGCCTTCCGTTTTTTGGCTCAAGATTTTAGGGTCTTCCAGTCCGGCCAGTTCTCCGGCTAACAGGCGGGCTGTTTCTTCTCCGCCTAACTTGTCAATAAAGCCTAATTGAAAAGCACGTTGGCCCGTAAAAATACGTCCATCTGTATAAGCGGCCATGTCTTCCGGTTTTACATTGGGGCGTCCGGCCTTTACGGCGGCTAAGAACTGCTCATAAGTATCATCTACCATATCTTGCAAAATTGCTTTTTCCGCATCGGTCATAGGACGGTAAGCAGAGCCAATGTCTTTGTATTTTCCGGACGTTATCGGCGTAACGGAAATACCCAACTTATTAAATAAACCAACCACATTCCCCGCCTGCATAATTACGCCCACTGAACCGGTAATCGTCCCCGGTTCAGCCACAATTTGGTCTGCCGCCATGGCAATGTAAAAAGCACCGCTTGCGGCAACATCACGAAACAAAGCCACCACTTTTTTACCTTTCTCTTTAGCGGCTAAAATTTCCGCATGAATATCTTGTACGGAAGCAACGGTACCTCCCGGAGAGTTAATATCCAATACAATAGCTTTTACATTTTCTGCTTTGGCCGCTTCCCGAATGCGTTTGGAAATATAAGAAGCACTGCTGGGCATGCTAAATGGGCTGGAGTCACTATTTTCTGCAATAGCTCCTCTTACTTTGATCCAAGCCAATCCTTCGCTTTGTTTGTCTTTTTTAGAGGAAGCAAAGGAAAAATTCTTACCGGCACAATTATTTTGTTTTGGGCAAGACATTCCCGGCTTGACGGTCAAATATACACCGCATACAGCAGAAATACAAAAAGAGAACAACAACAAAAAGAACCAAAAATTACTTCTGTTTTTTGGCGATTTACGGACGGGCTCTGCGCCCTTTTGCTCCTCTTTATCCAATCCAAAAACCGTATTTACTCCTTCCGTTTCTACATTTTTTTCCGTGAAAGAAAGATCCGTCTTCTCTTTTTCTTTTAGTTTTTGTTCCCAGCCCGTCATGCTGGTGTTATCCTGGTTCAAATCTTCTTTGTTCTCTGACATGTTTTTCCCCTTGAGCAAAATCTCTCTTCATTATAGCAATTAATGCTAAAATATTTAAAAGTAACTGCGCAAGAAAACTTGGAGGCCGTTTATGTTTAAAGGCGTTTACACAGCATTAGTTACCCCTTTTACCAAAGAAGCAAAAATAGATTTTCATAGTTTGGAAATTTTGATAGAAAAACAAATTTCAGCCGGAGTGGACGGCCTTGTGTTATTAGGTACCACGGCAGAAGCAGCCACTTTGGATGAGGCAGAAAAAGATGAGTTACTCTGCGCTGCTATCAAACAAATTAATAAACGAGTAAAAGTAATCATCGGCACCGGAAGCAATTGCACCGCCTCCACTTTAAAAAATTCCCAAGCAGCTTTGCGCCATTCTCCGGACGGTATTTTGGTGGTCACTCCGTACTATAACAAACCCAACCCTTCCGGTCTGCTGGAGCATTACCGTCAAGTGGCCCAACTGGGTTGCCCAATTGTTTTGTATCACATTCCCGGACGGACTGGATTAAAACTGCCGGTACCCGTTTTAACAAAACTACTGCAAGAAGTACCGCAAATCAAAGCCGTCAAAGAATCTGATTATGATATGTGCGGTGTAACGGATACCGCCGTTCAACACGCCCAAAATATCAATTATCTTTGCGGAAATGATGATTTGTTCTTACAGTATTTGAGCATCCGTTCCAGCGGTATTATCAGCGCAGCTGCCAATGTATTAGCTCCGGCCTTTGTACGTATTTATCAACACTGGCAAAAAGGACAAACCGCACAAGCATTTGAACTTTTTACCCAAGCCTATCCGCTGATTAAAGCCTGCTACACAGAGACCAACCCCACTTGCGTGAAATACTTGTTATCTCGCTTAGCAATCGGCACCGAAACCGTGCGCTTACCCTTGGGAGAGGTGTCTAAAGAAAATAAAACAAAAGTAGATGCTGTTTTGGCACAAACTAAAAAATCTTTACTCATTTAGGAGACCTGATGAAAACCGTAGGTATTATTGGTGCAAACGGCGTTGTGGGACGCACCTTACAAGCAGAATTTAAGAAAATCAAAACCCCTTTTGAAGTCAAACTTTTGGGTCGCCAAGACGAAGTGCCGGCCTTAGATGCAGCTGTTTTTTGTACAGACAATCCGGACAGTGCGCGCCTGTATGAACAGCTTAAAGACCGCATTGGTTACATGGTGGATATGTCTGCCCATTTCCGTCAGGATCCACAGGTACCCTTGGTAATTCCGGAAATTAATCCGCATGCTATTACGGCAAATACCCGTTTAATTGCCAGCCCAAATTGTACCACCACCGGCCTTGTCATGACCATGGCTCCGCTGCGCAAATATTATTCGTTAACGGAAGTATTCTTTTGTTCTTATCAGGCTATTAGCGGGGGTGGGAAAAAATTGTTGGAAGAATTTCATACTGCCGGCTCTCTGTATGAAAACAATTGTGTTCCTCTGATTGGCTCTATTCAAGAAAACGGCTATTCCAGCGAAGAACTAAAAGGCATCTACGAAACCCGCAAAATTTTGGAATTACCCAAAATCAAAGTATATCCTCATACCGTGCGCGTAGCAGTGGAAAATGCCCACAGTTTAGGTGTTACGTTAAAAGCAAAAGAAGATTTTGACCTTGCTTTAGTCAAACAAGCGTGGAATAATTTTGATAATTTAACTTATAGCGAGGACATCATCACACCCAAACAAGCCAACGGTCAGGAAACAACCTATGCTTGCCGTTTGCGTGCAGACGTAGAAGAAAAAAATATTATTCATTATTTTATTACGTTTGATAATTTACTCAAAGGGGCTGCGATGAATGCCCGACAAATTATTGAACTATTGTTGGAGAAATATCTGTGAAACGTGTAATTATTAACGGTGCCAACGGAAAAATGGGGCAGGCTATTGCCCGCATTATTTCCTCTACTCCCGAATTAGCTATGGAAGTAGCCTCCCTGCGTGAAGCCGGAGAAAAAACCACCGCTTCTGCGGATATTGTAATTGATTTTTCTTCTCCGCAAGGAGCACAAGAGGCTTTTGACTTAGCTAAAGAATTAAAAGCAGCCTGCCTGATCGGCACGACCAACCTGCCCGAACGTTTTTTATTTCAAATCCAAGAAGAGCATCGCATTCCGCTCTTCTATGCACCCAATGTCAGCTTAAGTGTTTATTTTTTCGGAGAACTTTTAAAACAGGCATCCCAAATGTACAGCGGATATGAACGGTCTTTGCATGAAATCCATCATGTACACAAAAAAGATGCCCCCTCCGGCACAGCTAAAAAATTAGCGGAAGCGATTGATTTACCTGCTTCCAAAATATCGTATGAACGCTTTGGAGAAACCGTGGGAACGCACGTTCTTTCTTTGTCTTCTTCCCATGATAAAATTATGATAAAGCACGAAGCAACAGATCGTGACTTGTTTGCTTCTTCTGCGGTGCATATTGCTGCTTGGCTCGTCAAACAGCCGGCCGGATTTTATACCATGCAGGATTATACCCGTTTTATACTTAAATCTTCTAAGAAAAAGGAAGTAACTTTATGAAAATTCATTTTGTAGGAATTGGCGGAGTAGGTATGAGCGCATTGGCACAGTTGCACGCCATGCGCGGGGATACCGTCACCGGTTCAGACCGTTTGATTAACAAAGGCTACCATGATTTGGCCTTATGGGATTATCTGAAAAATTTAAATATTCAGCTATTTCCGCAGGACGGAAGCGGTTTAGATGAAAAGACAGATCTTGTCATTCTATCCACCGCCATTGAAGCGGACAATCCGGAAATTCAAAAAGCCAAAGAATTGGACATTCCCACCATGCACCGCTCCGAACTGTTGGCCAAGCACGTGGCAGAGCACCGCACCATTGCCGTATCCGGCACCAGCGGCAAAAGCACCACCACTGCTATGGTGTATGAAATTTTGGCCTATGCCGGCAAAAGCCCCTCCGTCATTACCGGGGCGGCCATTATGTCTTTGCAAAAAGAACAGGGTGTGTTCGGTAATGTGTACAAAGGCGCGTCTGATTTGCTGGTTATTGAAGCCGACGAAAGCGACGGATCTATCGTCAAGTATCACCCTTATTTAGGTTTATGCTTAAATTTGCGCAAAGACCATAAAGAAATAGACGTCTTACAAGGCTTCTTTACCCAATTTGTCAAAAACTGCCAACATGCCATTGTCAATGCGGAAGAAGATAATTTAAAAGCTGTTGCCTCTTCCGGCAAAACCTTCGGCCTGCACCATGGGGATATTCACCCCGAAGATGTACGTGTCACAGGCTTTGGCTCTACTTTTGTCATTCAGGGGCAACCTTTTAAAATTAATATCCCCGGTTTGCATAATGTGTCTAATGCCACTGCGGCCGTTGCGGCGGCCTTGGAATGTGGGGTAGATTTAAAAACCTGCGCTGAAGCCTTGGAAAAATTCTCCGGTATTGCGCGCCGTTTTGCTTCTATCGGTACATATAACAACATTGAAGTCATTGATGATTTTGCCCATAACCCGCATAAATTGCATGCCACTATTGCCGCGGCGCACTTGCGCGGAAAAAGAGTGCTGGCTTTTTATCAGCCGCATGCGTTTACGTCTATTAAAATGTTGACGGCGGAATTTGTAGAAAATTTAGCCATCAGTATCGGCAAAGAGGACCACTTGTGGCTGACGGAAGTGTATTACCCCGGTGGCACGATCCCCGAAGGTATCAGCAGCCAAAATGTGTATAAAGGTCTTAAGAACAACGGCGTAAACGTGCATTATGACTCCTGCCGTGAGCGTATTTTGGCAGACATGGCTGCCGCTGCCCAACCGGGGGATATCCTCTTGGTTTTGGGCGCGCGTGACCCGACACTGACGGACTTTGCTAAAAAACTCTTAAAGTCCTTGGAAAAGAAAGAAAAAATAACCACTTGCCAAGATTGTATGCTCGGCAACTGTTGTTTGGCTTATAATAAGTAAAAGTATTAAAACTTAAAACCCCCGTCACTTGACGGGGGTTTTTGTCAATAGTTACAAGTTGATGCACCGCAAGTAGCCTTGCAAACCTTTTTGCCTTTGTCTGTACGTCCTTCACACTCTCTGGTTATGTTTCCAGGTTTTTTTTCTCCTTCAAAAAAATAGCTTAAACAATAATCCCAGTCGTAGCTGGTGTCGTTTTCAAAAAGACCTCGACAGGCGAAAACCAACGCATTTGAAGTTTCTAAAGAATAAAAAAAATATTTTCCTTGACGCGCCAAAGCATCTTCTCCCTCGCCATCAGCATCGGGCATACTTAAATCAATATCTATATTATCCCAAAAACAATAGTCATCTTCTCCATTATTAGCCATATAATAAACAGAACAAGCATCCGTCAGGGATTTCAAAATAATATTTGCTTCTGCCATTCTGCTTTTTTCCACCGCAGTAGTATATTGCGGTAGCGCCACCGCGGACAATATACCGATAATTAACACTACTACCAATAATTCAATCAACGTAAAACCTTTTTTCATTTTTCTCTCCTTTTATACGGATTAAAGGCCCAACAAACGACTTTTAAGACTAGGGTCTGGGGGCAACGCTGAAATTGTAGCAAAAAAAAAAAACAAGTCAAGACTTATCGCACTTTCCCAACGGAAAACAACAAATGAAAAACAACTTCCCCTTGTCGTCATTGCGCAAAGTTTCTGTGCGGAATATAAAAGCTGTTACTAAAAAAACGGTATTATATCCCGCACAAAGACACTGCGGGATGACAGTGGGGGTATGTACGGGATGACGGTGGTAAAGCGAAAAGCCGTTGCCGTTCGCAAGAACTGAAAAGTTTCTATTGCTCTATTCTGATTTTTCAAATTTAAGATGATTTTGCCAGCTCTAGTTTGTATGCGGTGTACGTAAGACAAACAAATGAAAAAGTCGTTAATATACAAACAAAAAGACCCCGCCTTTTTAGACGGGGTCTCTGTTTTCTTAAACTTATTTATCTACCACTTCGGCTTCTACCACATCATCTTTTCCGCCGTTGGCAGCTTGCGCCGCTTCCGGACCGGCCTGTGCGCCTGCTTGTGCACCGGCAGCACCGGCTTGAGCCTGTTGGGCTTTATACATCGCTTCGCCCAATTTTTGACTGGCTTGCAAGGCGGCATCTTTGGCGGTGCGAATCTTGTCGGCGTCTTCGCCTTTTAAGGCTTCGCGCAAGTCACCCAAAGCGCGGTCAATGGCCAAGCGGTCATCTTGAGATACTTTATCGCCGTAGTCTTTTAAGGCTTTTTCGGTTTGATAGAGTACGCTGTCGCCTTCGTTTTTAGCTTCCACAAATTCTTTGTGTTTTTTGTCTTCTTCGGCGAACTTTTCGGCATCTTTTACAAAGCGTTCCACTTCGGCATCGCTGAGTTTGTTCGGAGAGCTGATGGTAATGTGTTGCTCTCTGTTGGTACCCAAGTCTTTAGCAGATACTTTCAAAATACCGTTGGCATCAATATCAAAGGTTACTTCAATTTGCGGCACTCCGCGCGGAGCAGGAGGAATGCCGTCCAAATCAAATTTACCCAAGGGAACATTATCTTTGGCCATAGGGCGTTCACCTTGTAAAACATTGATGGTTACCGCGGGTTGATTATCAGACGCGGTGGAGAAAATTTGTGTTTTCTTAGTCGGAATAGTAGTGTTGCGCTCAATCAAGCGAGTGCACACACCGCCCAAGGTTTCCAAACCCAAGGAAAGCGGAGTCACGTCCAACAGTAACACATCTTTTACTTCTCCGGTCAAAATACCGGCTTGGACAGAAGCACCGATGGCCACACATTCCATAGGGTCAATGCCGCGTTCAATTTTTTTGCCCACGTGATCTTCCACATATTTTTGTACGATCGGCATACGGGTCGGACCACCCACCAAGATAATGCGGTCCACTTGAGAAGCGGTCAGCTTAGCATCGCTCAAAGCCTGATCTACGGATTTGCCGCAGCGGCGCACAATGCCGTCCACCAAGCTTTCCAATTTAGCGCGGGAAAGTTTGAGTTCCAAATGTTTCGGGCCGGTAGCATCGGCAGTGATGAAAGGCAGGTTGATGTCCGTTTCCATGGTGGTGGACAATTCTATTTTGGCTTTTTCAGCCGCTTCTTTTAAACGTTGTTGGGCTTGTTTGTCAGCAGACAAGTCAATGCCGGTGCTCTTTTTAAATTCATCAACCATCCAAGAAATGATGGCATTATCCATATCCGTTCCACCCAGTTGGGTATCACCGGAGGTAGAAAGTACTTCAAAAGTACCTTCGGCACCCATTTCCATAATGGTTACGTCCAAGGTACCGCCGCCCAAGTCAAAGACCAAGATTTTTTGTTCTTTGCCGGCTTTGTCAATACCAAAGGCCAAAGCGGCCGCGGTCGGTTCGTTGACCAAGCGCACTACTTCCAAACCGGCAATACGGCCGGCATCTTTGGTGGCTTGGCGTTGGTTATCGTTAAAATAAGCAGGCACGGTGATAACGGCTTTTTCCACCGGCTCACCTAAGAAAGCTTCCGCATCTTTTTTTACTTTCTGCAAAACGAAAGCGGAAAGTTGTTGCGGGGTAAATTCCTGACCACGCAAATTGTATTTAAAGTTTTCACCCATTTTGCGTTTGAAAGCGGTCACCGTTCCTTCGGGGTTGGCAATCGCCTGACGGCGGGCCGGTTCACCCACGAGACGTTGCCCGTCTTTGGTAAACGCCACATAAGACGGAAAGGCTTTTCCGCCGATAGAGCTTCCTTCGGCAGACGGAATAATGGTGCCTCTGCCCCCTTCCATAACAGCAGCTGCCGTGTTGGAAGTTCCTAAATCAATACCAATAATTTTAGCCATAGTTTTTATTCTCCTTTAGAAATCAGTTAATTTTCCTGCTTTTATGCTTCTTCCCCCGCTTTGCCCACCACCACACGGGCCGGGCGCAGCACTTTGCCGTCCATCATAAATCCCATTTGCACTTCTTCCAGCACCATACCGTCTTGCTTGGAAGAAGAAGGAATGGTAGCAATGCATTCCTCTTTCATGGGATCGTACGGCGTATCTATTACATCCATTTTTTCAATGCCTTCTGCTTTAAAGGCTTTGTCCAGCTCCCCCAGTACCATTTTGATACCACCCAGCAAACTTTTTACTTCGGCGGCACATTCGTCGCTGACGGTCTGTTTTTCCATTTGGGCCTGTTGGCGAAGGAGTACTTCGTAAGCAGGCAGTAACTTCTCCACAAAATCTTTCTTTCCATAGGCCAAAAAAGCTGCTTTTTCGCGCTCGGTCCGGCGGCGGAAATTCTCAAAATCTGCACTCAAACGCACATATTTTTCGTAATAGTCCGGCTGATCTTCGGCGGGAGTAGCTTGCGTTTCGGCTGTGTCTTGTTCGGACAGGATTTTTTCTTCCTGTTCCGGCAAGGGCTGCTCTTTTTCTTTTTTACTCATAGTCCTCTTCTTTGTTGGGCAGCGCGTTCCAACTGCTGATCGTGCCCTCCAACAAATCCCCCATAAATTTCACCAAAGACATTACTTTGGTATATTGCATATGTTTCGGGCCGATAATGCCCAACATACCTACCGTTTTGTCCCCCACACGGTAGGCAGAAGATACAATGCTGACATTTTGCAATTCTGCCAGTTCGTTTTCGCTACCGATACTTACGGTAACTTGTTTACCACTGCGGCGTAAATCTTCCATTTTTTCAGCGAGTAAGCCAGAAAGCCGTTGTCTTTCTTCCACCACGCGCATCATTTGTTTCAGGTCTTCATAGTCGGCCTGTTCGGTGTTTTCCAACATACGGCCGATACCTTCAATATAAAGCTCTTCTGCAGAGGTTTGTGGCTTTTGCATATCTTTAAGCACTTGAATAGCTAAATCGGCCACGTCGGCAATTTCGCGATGACCCGACTCAATATACTGCCACAAAAATTTTTGCGCTTCTTTGAGCGTCATTCCCTCAATTTCAGTATTAATAAAATTGCTGAGCAGCCGCACTTTGGTGGGGGCTAAATCATACCCCAAACGCACCGGCCAATGGCGCACAATGCCCGACTCTGTCACCAACACCGCCAACAAAACCCCCGGTCCGATGGGCATAAAATCCAACCGTTTGAGCACTTGGTCCTCTACGTTCAAGGTATATACAAAACCGGCCGCACCGGATAAACGCGCCAATAAACGGGAAGTATGTAACATCACATTATTGATTTCATTTACGCGCTCATCATATTGCTGCTCAATTTGTTCGCGCTCTTGCGCGGCCATGCGTTGCACACCGGTCAAATAGTCCACATAATAGCGATAGGCTTTATCGGTAGGGATACGGCCGCCGGAAGTATGCGGTTGGTACAAATAGCCTTCTTCTTCCAGCTCTTTCATGATATTGCGAATGGTAGCGCTGGAAACGTCCTTGAGTGCACTGGACGCAATAAGCTGAGAGCCTACGGGACGGCGGTTTTCCACAAACTGCTGCACCACCCAGCGCAGGATCTTCTCTTTTCTTTCTTTGGCTACTTCCGGTCTTAATATTCTCATATAATGTACCGTCTATTTCTACTTATTTATTTTAGCACTCACTTTTACCATCTGCTAATATTGTAAAAGTTTTTGTTATTTTTGTCAACCCCTTTTTCAGACTGCTAATTTTGAATGTCAAGGCCGACTAAAAACCCCTCTCTACCAAAGTATAGAAAGGGGTTTATTAAACGGCAACCTGTTTTTTGGATTAGAATTATTGGGCTGCTGATCTTTTTTCAAAACCTTGTCCTACTAAGGAATTACATATTTTTTCACCAATTTCTGTATCATGGGTATAACAATATTTAGAATCTTCATATAAATCTGTTCCCAGGAAAAGAGAATAAATGGCATCACTTCTCATATTGGAAGGAGTTGGATTGTTAACACGATAAATATCTGTAAAATCTCCGTCATCTATGCGATATATAAAGTGTTTTGTAGCAAAATGATTTCCTGATTCATCCCAATTACCGCCGCTTAAATCTATATCTAAATTGTCAGCACAATTGCAAGGACCAAAATCTCCTCCATTTGCCAAAATACACATATTTTGGGCCTGCACCAAACTGCGACCGTTAGTCAATGCTTCGGTAAGGCGGGCTTTTTCCACTGCGGTGGTATATTGCGGTAAAGCCACTGCGGACAATATACCGATAATTAACACTACTACCAATAATTCAATCAACGTAAAACCTTTTTTCATTTTTCTCTCCTTTTACACGGCTTTAAGACCCAACAAACAACACGTAGGATTCGGGTCTGAGGGCAACGCTGAAATTGTAGCAAAAAAAAAAAACAAGTCAAGAGGGAGCGCAATCTCTCGTTGAAAAACGGCCAACAAACAAAAAGAAATGTGGCTCAACATCAGACAAGCAAATGAAAAAGCTGTTCGCAATAAATGAAAATTTACTGCTCGTAGCATGATTTTTCAGATTTTTGATTTATTGTCTTCGCCAGTTACCCAAGGCAAGTATTGCTAGATACGGCGAAGGAAAGAAACTGAAATGTGGAAAAAGGTATGCCCAAAACCAAGTACCTGAAAAGCTGTCAAAAGTCGTTACTTCAGTTTTTCGGCCAACTGCGCCGCCATTCCCGCCAAGTGCTGACGGATTTTAGGTTGCTTACTCTCTAACAAAGGCAGCACTTCATGCCGCACCCAATTGCGGGTGTAAATATCTTCTTGATTTGTTTGATCGGTTACAAAAGAGAGATTATTTTCTTTGATATATTCTTCCACTTCCGCACGTGTAATACATAGCAAGGGGCGCACGATCTCCACTTTACTGTTTAGCGGGCGCCGCCGCGGAATACCGCATAACCCTTCCACCCGCGTTCCGCGCAGTAAATTTAAAAGTACCGTTTCCGCCTGATCGTCCAAATGGTGCCCGAGGGCAATTTTGGCAGCACCCGTTTTTTTGGCAAGTTCGGCAAAAGCCTCATAACGGGCTTTGCGCGCGGCATGCTCTATGCTTAAATCTAATTTTTTGGCCAAAGCACGAACTGCTTTTTTCTTAGAAAAAAACACAACATCCAGCTCTTTAGCCATTTTTTTGCAAAATTTTTCATCGGCCGTTGCCGCTGCCCCGCGCAAACCGTGATTGACATGCAAGGCCATCACTTCAAAATGTTTTTTTTGGGATAAATGGCGCAAAAAATGGAGCAAACATACCGAATCAGCCCCACCGGAAAAACCGACAATAACCTTTTCTCCCCGCTTGAAAAAGGGCTCTGAAAATGCAAGCATATTCTTCCAAGTGGAAGCATTAAATGTTTTTTTTGCCATATAAAAAAGTATAATAAAATAACAGAAGGGTTTTCAAAATGAGAAAGAAAATTTTAATTGTAGAAGATGAATTGTCTATCGTTCAACTGCTTAGTTTAGTCTTGGCCAAAGCCGGATATGAAACGCATGTTTGCCAAAGCGGCCGCGATGCTATTACCAAAATCAAGCAGATCCGTCCGCAATTAGTCCTTTTAGATGTCATGCTTCCGGGTTTGGACGGCAGAACAATTGTATCTATCATGGAAGAAGATGATGAACTGAACAATATCCCCATCATTGTCACTTCTGCGTTGGTGGAATCAGAAGCCATGTTCCACCGGTTTGCCCAAGTAAAGTCTTTCTGCGCCAAACCGTTTGTGTTAAAAGATTTAGTAAATAAAGTAAAAGAAGCTTTAGGCGATTTATAAGAAAACCCCGCTTTCAAGCGGGGTTTTTAAATTATTTCTGTCCGGATAATTGCCACTGGGCATATTTGGTCCAAAAACATTCTAGCGTTTCTTCCAATATATTTTCCGGGTCTTCTTCTCTTCCCAACAACTTTTTCACACTGGTAGCCGTCTTGGATAAAGCGGGACTTAATGAGTTGTTCACATTGATCCCTACCCCGACCAATACCCACTGTGCGTGTCCCTCTTGGCAAGAAGATTCTAATAAAATACCGCAAATCTTTTTCCAAGATTTTGTTTTTTCTTCCCATACCAAAATATCATTGGGATGTTTGATTTTTGTTTTGAAACCAAATAAATTTTTCAACGCTTCACAAACCGCTTCCGCAGTTTTAATACTTAAAGAAGACAGGGAGGCCGCCTCTTTCCGAGGACACAGAATAAGCGTAAAATAGATACCGCCGCGTTTAGCGTCCCACGTACGTTCATACTGGCCGCGGCCGCCGGTTTGCTGATAAGCCAAGACCAATGTATTGGCTTCTGCTCCGTTTAAGGCCAATTCCCGAGCTAGATTTTGCGTGCTGTCTATCACATCCACACTTACCATGCGGCTGACAGAAGGTACAGAGAGTGTTATTTCTTCCATAAGTATATTTTACCAATTATTTTAATTTCATCTGTTTGATTTCAAACAGGCGGTCTCTCAAATCGGCAGCCAGTTCAAAGTTTAAATTGTCGGCCGCTTCGCGCATTTGTTTTTCCAGTTCGGCCGCTATTTTATGAATATTTTTAGCCGTCGGGACGGGTAATGCCGCGTGTAAAATGCCTAAGCCCTCATTTTTGGTAGAATCTTCAAATTCTTTCAATTCCACTTCATTTTTTTCTATGGTTTTAGGTGTGATATGATGCTCTCGGTTATAAGCTTCTTGAATAGCACGGCGGCGGTTCATTTCCCCCAGTGCATATTTCATGCTTTCTGTTTCGCGGTCTGCATACAAAATCACTTCTCCGCCCACATTACGCGCCGCACGGCCCGAAATTTGAATCAGCGTGGTGGAATTTCTTAAAAATCCTTCATTGTCCGCGCCCAAAATAGCCACCAGCCCCACTTGCGGAATATCTATCCCTTCACGCAACAAGTTAATCCCAACCAACACATCAAATACACCTTGACGGAACTGCTTGAGAATATCTACCCGTTCCAAGGCATCAATATCACTGTGTAAATAGCGCGTTTTCACCCCTTTTTCTATCAAAAAAGCACTCAAATCTTCCGCTGTTTTTTTAGTCATGGAAAGGACCAATGTGCGCTGTTTTTTGGCGATATGTTCTTTGATTTTTTCTAATAAATGATCTATTTGTCCCGTACTGGGGTGTACGGTTACTTTCGGATCCACCAATCCCGTCGGGCGAATAACTTGTTCTACCACTTCGCCTTGGCTGGCCTGCAACTCATACGGACCGGGGGTGGCCGATACAAAAATAGTGGAAGGGAGCAGACTTTCAAATTCATCAAATTTAAGCGGGCGGTTATCTAAAGCCGACGGCAAACGGAAGCCGAAATCCACCAGCATCTGCTTGCGGGCACGGTCTCCGTTAAACATACCGCGCACCTGCGGCAATGCGACGTGGCTTTCGTCCACCACCATCAAAAAATCATCATACCGCAAGAAATAATCTATCAAACAATTCGGCCGAGCCCCCACTTCACGCCCGTCCATATAACGCGAGTAATTTTCAATACCGGGGCAAAAGCCGGCCTGTTCTATCATTTCCAAATCATATTCCGTACGTTGTTTTAAACGGTAAGCTTCCATTTCTTTGCCTTGTGCCTGCAGCTCGGCATGACGGACAGCTAAATCGGCCCGAATCTGTGTCAAAGCACGTTCTCTGTCTTCATCTTTCACGACAAAATGTTTGGAAGGATAGACCCATGCTTCCTCTATTTCCGAAAGGATATTCCCCGTAATGGGGTGTATTTCATAAATATTGGCAATGTTTTTGCCTTTTATTTCCACCCGCACAGCATTGAGCCCATACGGTGGAAAAATATCCACATAAGGCCCCCTCATGCGAAAAGTGCCCGTTATAAATTCCGTTTCATTGCGGGTATATTGGATTTTGATAAGTAGTCCACCCAGCCGGCCACGGCTCATTTCGGCCCCTTTTTTCAGATATACGCACAGCTCGCTATAACTATCCGGTGAGCCGATATTGTAAATGCAGGATACCGAAGCTACCACAATCGTATCACGCCGCGTGAGCAAAGAAGTGGTGGCCTTTAGACGCAGTTTATCTATGTGCTCATTGACAGCGGAATCTTTTTCAATATAGGTGTCGGTTTGCGGAATGTAAGCTTCCGGCTGATAATAATCATAATAAGAAATAAAATATTCTACCGCGTTTTCAGGAAAAAATTGCTTAAATTCCGCATACAGTTGGGCCGCCAACACTTTGTTAGGAGACAAAATCAAGGTGGGGCGGTTTAATTTTTCAATCACGTTGGCAATCGTAAATGTCTTGCCCGAACCGGTTACCCCTAGCAAAGTTTGGCGTTTCTGTCCGTCCAAAACACCTTTTGTCAGCGCCTCTATAGCTTTGGGCTGATCTCCGGACGGTTGGAAAGAGGAAACAAGTTTAAATTTTTCCAAAAGAGTATTTTATACAAAAAGAAAGAGGGGCGCTAGTATAGGAGCCCCTCTTAATCTGTTGAAATTTTAATTAGACAGCGCCGTGAATAAAATCGGCATTGAGCACACCCGGTAACAGCTGGGCCACACCGTCAATCATAAATTGCATGGCGATAGCACACAAAATCATACCCATAAAACGAATGACAATTTGCGTTCCGTTGCTACCGAGCAAATCAAAAATAGAACGGGAAACCGCTAAACAAACACCCACCACTACCGTCGCTAAAAACAATACAAAAAGCATCATCAAAAACATCGGCAAGGTTTGCACTTTTTCAGCATACAATACTACTGTGGTAATAGAGCCCGGACCTACAAACAAAGGCATGGCCACCGGTACTACGATATGGCTTAGGCGATTACGCGCTTGATCAAAAGTACCTCCTTGGGAAGAGGCCGTTTCAATACCGCCGGCATCAAATTTGCTTTTTCCCTGTAACATGCGCAAGCCTACAATTAAAATAATCACAGAACCTGCCAAGCGGAAAGCCGGCAACGTGATACCGAATAAATTTAAAATTTGTGTACCGAAAATAAAGAAAACCGCCAACATTACAAACATAGAAACAGACATCAAAACAGCAACGGCACGTTGCACTTTTGGATTATCGCTTTCCACGTGTTCCAAAAATATAGGCACGTTTCCGATAGGGTTTAAAATAGCCAAAATACCGATAAATGCGTTAAACAACAGACTCCATTCCATATGTTTATCACAAGCTCCTTACTGAGGTAAAATTTACGTCTACTTAAAGTATATCAAAATACATAGAAACTAGAGTATATCCGTATCCTGTTTAAACGGTTTGCAAAGTTGACTGGCACCACTTGAATAAAAGCTCAAAACTTTCGTCAAAATTATAAAGGTTTCCTTGCTGAAGCTTTAAGGCTTCTTCCAATACGGCTCTGTCTTGCCCGTCCAATACCTCCAAAAGGTGGGTTTTGGTAGAAATAAAGATTTTGTGTTTTAAATAATACAGATTTTGCAGAATGAAAAACACGCTTTTGTAAGTAAAGGGCAGGGCTTCCATATTTATTTTTCGATCTGCGTGAATATAACGGTGGCAAAGCTCGTGATATAAATTATTAAGGCCGAATTTTACGAAATTTCGTACATCTTCTTGGCCATAAGAAGGAACTAAATCTTTTAGCACTCCGTAATAGTCTTTAGTACTATGCAACACGTGACAAATTTCCAATGGATTCCAGTTATCAAGGTCCGCTTTAGCGCAAATAAAACCGCAAGATTTATCAGCCAACGGCAAAGAATTGATAATGACGCGATACTGCGTCAAATCCGCCACAGTTAAGCCGTCCAAAAGTACCATTATATCCATGTCACTATCGGCGGTGGCTTCTCCGCGCAAATAACTGCCCTGCAAACCGACGTATAAAAGCCGTTGGCCGAAATGCTGTTTGAGCAAAACGATTAAATCCGAAATATATTCTTCTATGTTTATCATAAAAACCTCTATAAAAATAAAAATACCCACGCGAGGTGGGTATTTATCAAATGGTGGGCAGTACAGGATTTGAACCTGTGACCTTCCGCGTGTGAGGCGGACGCGCTACCACTGCGCCAACTGCCCGTCTATAGATATTATAACAAAAATAAAGTCTTTATTCAAAATTTCATTTTTTGCTAATTTACAAAAAAGAAACTCCTTAATTTATGATAATATAAAACTATAGTTTTCTGGGAGAAGAATATGCTTAAAAAAATTAAGGCCGAGGCTTATGCCCCTATCAATAATGCCTGTCTGCTTATTTTGGCGGGAACGGCGCTTACTTGGATTTTGATTTATGCCAAAACGGTACTGATGCCGTTCGTGATTGCGGTATTTTTTTACATTGTACTCAACACCATTGCGGTATGGATACAAAAAAGATGGCAAATTCCGCATCTTTTGGGTGTTATTTTAGGTGTTTTTCTTTTCTTGGGAGTAGCGGGGCTCTCCATTGCGTTTGTATCCACCTCCATTTCTTCCTTTGTGGAAGGGGCCAATACTTACACAGACAAACTGCACGATACAATCGCCTGGGTCTTGCACAATGCAAGCAAAATAGGTATTAAAATCAATTCGGAATTTATTGCTGATACCATCAACAAACTTCCTCTGCTAAACATGGCCAAAAGCATGGGAGGCGGCGTAGTATCTTTTGTCTCTAACACGATGCTGGTGTGTCTCTTCTTAATATTTTTATTTATGGGTGGATCCAGCGATGAAAAAACTTCTTTGGCCTCTACCATTGAACAACAAATTTCTTACTATTTGATTATTAAAATTTTGGTGTCTTTGTTGGCCGCCGCGGTAACGTGGATCATTTTAACCGTCGTCGGTACGGAGCTGGCCTTTATGTTTGCGGTACTGACTTTTGTACTTAATTTTATCCCTAACATCGGGCCCTTTATTGCCACCGCGCTTCCTGCCCCCGTTTTATTTTTGCAGTACGGGTTGGATTGGCACATTATTGTGGCATTAAGTTTATTAATTGCCGCACACTTTGTGATCGGAAATATTTTGGAAACAAAATGGTTAGGAAAAGGCATGGATTTAAATCCGGTGGTAGTTATTGCTTCTTTAATCTTTTGGGCATTGGTATGGGGCGCGGTAGGGGCATTGCTTGCCGTACCGCTTACATCCATTATCAAAATGATTTTGGAACGCAGCGAACCAACCAAACCTTTTGCTGATTTATTGGCCGGCAGATTGCCGTTTAAATAATATATGAAAAATTACTCCCCTTGGGCTTATATTCCCTCTCTTTATTTTTTAGAGGGACTTCCGTATGTGCTGATCAATGTGGTCTCGGCCGCTCTTTATACCAAATTGGGTATACCGAACGACGTATTTGCCTTTTGGACCGGGTTTTTATATTTGCCGTGGACACTCAAAATGTTTTGGAGTCCGCTGGTGGACAGCCATTCCACTAAACGCCGTTGGCTACTGGGCGGACAATTTTTGGCAGCAGCCGTTTTTGCATTTACCGCTTTATCATTAAGTTGGGATTCTTTTTTTACAGCTTCTTTACTGGGCTTTGCCGTTGGGGCTTTTGTATCTGCCACATGTGACATTGCAACCGACGGCTACTATATGCTTGCTTTGACTCCCAAACAACAGGGCTCTTTTGTAGGTATTCGCACCATTTTTTATCGCTTGGCCATGATTTTTGGCGGGGGAACCCTGTTAATGTTTATCGGTTACTTGGAAACCCATACATCAAAAACGGTGCTCAGCTGGCAGTTGGGATTTGGGCTGATTGCCATCATTTTTTTACTGGGGGCGACGTATCATGCGTGGGGTTTACCGCGCCCGATACACGATAAACCTGCTTTATCCAAACAGGGAAATATCCCTTTTCTGGAATCTTTTAAAACTTATTTTTCGCAAAAAAATATCCTTTACATTTTGCTTTTTGTGTTGCTTTACCGTTTAGGGGATGCTTTGCTGGAAAAGATTATTACCCCCTTTCTCATCGGCACTCCGCAAAGCGGTGCTTTGGGGATTTCCACTGCCCAGCTGGGATTCATCAAAGGGACTTTAGGACTGGGAGCTATTATCGCAGGTAATTTAGCCGGCGGGTGGTTTTTGGGCCGGTATGGATTTAAAAAATGTATTTGGCCTTTTGCGGTTATTCTTATTTTGCCAAACTTTTTTTACGCCTACATGGCTTGGGCCAAACCGGAGATTTATACCGTAGCGGCACTTATTACGTTGGAACATCTGGGCAATGGTTTGGCAATGATGGCTTTCTCCGTATTTATTATGTATATTTCTCAAGGCCCGTACAAAACGTCCCATTACGCTATTTCGACCGGTATTATGGCTTTAGGAATGATGATTCCTTCCATGCTCTCGGGTAAAATACAAACCGCTTTGGGGTATGAGCATTTCTTTTTACTTTCGGCTTTTTTAAGCTTGATTACACTGGCTATTATTCCGTTTATTTTTAAGATAAAATCTTTGGAAGAAACAGAGAAACTGTTCCGTCAACACAACCCCCAATTAGGAGATGCCGACTAATGAACAAACATTCTTTGATCCCTACAGAAACCATTAACCCCCGTACCCGAAAATTAGGTTCCTCCTCTCCCCAACAGATAGCCCGCATGATCAACACCGAGGACTTTAATGCCGCACGCGCAGTTAAAAAGGCCTCCGCCGCAATTGCCAAAACGATCAAAGTAGCCGCGGAAACTTTTTTGAACGGGGGAAAAATTATTTTTATCGGGGCGGGCACCAGTGGGCGGTTGGGTGTATTGGAAGCAGCGGAATGTGTGCCCACTTTTGGCACAAAACCTTCGCAAATCGTGGGAATTATCGCCGGCGGGAAAAAAGCCATGTTCCGCTCTCAAGAAGGAGCAGAGGACGATGAAAAACAAGGCGGAAAAGATGTTTTAAAAATTGCTACGAATAAAGATTTAGTCATAGGCATTACGGCCAGCGGGATTACCCCTTATGTACTCGGCGCATTAAAAAGTGCTAAACAAAAAGCCTGCCGGACCGTTCTTTTGGCCTGCAATAAAAAAGCCGATATTTCACATGCCGATATTTTTATCGGTCTGGATACCGGTGCAGAAGCCTTAAACGGATCCACCCGCATGAAGGCCGGCACCGCTACAAAAATGGCCTTAAATGCCATTTCTACCGGAGCAATGGCCCGCGCAGGCAAAGTGTATGAAAATTTAATGGTAGATGTTCAACCCACCAACCAAAAATTAATACGCAGGGCTGTGCGCCTGATAGGGACTATTGCCAAAACAGACGAAAAAACCTCCCACAATCTTTTTTTGCAATCCGGTAAAAGTGTAAAAACAGCCATTGTTATGCATTGTAAAAAAGCAAGCCGCCCGCAAGCCCAAAAACAACTCCAAAAACACCGTGGCTTTTTGGCGGAGGCCTTACATGAAAACTAATAAACTGATATTGGGATTTATGAGTGGTACCAGCTGTGACGGGCTCACCATTTGTGCCGTACGGCCGGAGCCTTTTCAAATTATTGCTTTTCAAAATTTCCCTTATTCTTCCTCCCTCCAAAAGCGCCTGCTTTCTGCCATGCATTTATCCGTGGCACAACTTTCTGCGTTACATTTTGAATTGGGCAAACTATATGCGCAGAAAACAAAACTTTTTTTAAAAAAATCAAAAATCAAAAAAGAAAATATCATGCTGGCCGGTATGCACGGACAAACCGTTTATCACGGACCGAAAGATAAAATTCCCAATACTTTGCAAATTGCGGAGCCTTCTTTTTTGGCTGATTTTTTGGCCTGTCCGGTCATCAGTAACTTTCGCGAAAAAGATCTTTGCTTAGGTGGAGAAGGTGCCCCTTTGATGCCTTTTTTTGACGAATATATATTTGGCAAAGGATCTGCCAAAATTTTGCTTAACTTAGGAGGGATTGCTAATTTTTCCGTAGTAGGAAAAGGCATCAAGACCTTTGGTTTTGACTGCGGGCCAGCCAATACACTAATGGATTTGGCTTGTGAAAAATTTTTACATATTCCCTTTGATAAAAATGGAGCAATTGCCGCGCACGGAAAAGCCGATGAGTCCTTAGTCAGCAAACTCCTTAAACAAAAATATTTTCAACAAAAACCTCCCAAGAGTTTAGATAAAAATGCCTTTGGAAGCACTTATCTAAAAAAATATTTTGCTGATTTTAACAAACAAAACATAGCTGATTTGTTAGCTACGCTCAACCTTTTTACCGCCGCCTGTGTGTCTGATGCGATCAACCGTTTTGTTTCTTCAAAATATCAAAAAGAAATTATTGTTTCCGGTGGAGGAGCACTTAATAAAACACTGATAAAAAACCTACACCGTTTAACGCAGCTCCCCGTTATCTCTTCAGAACAAATAGGCATTGCTCCGGCCGCAAAAGAAGCCGCCGCATTTGCGCTTATGGGTTGGTTAGCCTATAACAAGCGTCCCAATCATTGTCCGCGCGCTACCGGTGCAAGTAAAAAAACAATATTAGGTAGGATTACATTATGAATATAAACCGTCTTATTTATCCGGGATTTTGGTTTGGCAAAACCCCAAAAGAAGAAGCCCTTGAGCTGGCTAAACGTGGGGTAGGAGGCTTTTGTATTTATGGGGGAACCTTGCCGCAAGTGCGGGAACTAATCGCAGAGCTTAGAGCCGTTTCACCGTTGCCGCATTTGTTTATGTGTGCCGATTATGAAGACGGTCTGGGCCGCTGGATAGAAGGGGAAAGCTGGGTCTTGTCCAACATGGCTGTCGGAGCCGGACAAAACCCGGATATTGCTTATCAAAAAGGCCTCACCTTAGCCTATGAGGCACGCAAAGCAGGCGTAGACTGGGTCTTCGCCCCCGTCTTAGACTTGTGCGACGAACCGCAAAACCCCATTGTTAATACTCGCTCTTTTGGGGAGGATGCCCAACAAGTGGCTGTATTGGGCAAAGCCTTATGCCGCGGCTTAAAAGACGGCGGCGTATTAAACAGTATCAAACATTTTCCGGGACATGGCAGAACAACCTTAGACTCTCATTTAACCTTACCTGTTTTACAACGTAGCTTAAAAGATTTGCAGGAAAACGAATTGATTCCTTTTGTCTCTGCTTTTCCGGTAGCGGATAGCGTCATGATAGGTCATTTGCTTTTGCCGCAGATAGATGAAAAAAATCCGGCTTCTCTTTCTCCTGCAGTTATCTCTTTATTAAAAGAAAAAATGGGATTTAATAAACTGATTTTTACCGATGCTCTATGCATGAAAGCCATTGGAGATGAAAGAGAAGCAGCTCTGAAAGCCCTACGCGCGGGAGTACATATTTTATTATCGGCGGAAAACTCTTTGGCCTTGTCTGACTTTTTGCAAAAACAAGATGGTTTTCAAAATATTATAGCTGAATCTGCCAAACTGCAAGAAGAGGCATGGCACGGGCTTTGCGCTCCGGCAAAACAGGCTTTTGGTGCTTCAGAGTTTAACCGGAAATATATATCCGAATGTGCTGTTTTATCCGGAGAAGCACCCTCTCTTCCGCCAGAAACAAAAATGGCTTATTTGGAGCTAGGAAATGAAGAAAAATTAGTAGCACAATCTTTTTTATCCGCCCTTGAACAACAGGACTTTATCCTCAAAAAACCCCATGAAAATGCAGATGTGTTAGTGGCCGTTTCTTTTTCCAATTTTCAAGCATTTAAAGGACACATCAACCTCTCGCAAGCGGAACAAGAGACCCTTTGTTCGCTCATGACAAAATACCCGCGGACTGTGTTCGTCAGCTTTGGCAGTCCGTTTGGCACCGAAAATATACAGGGAATTAATACCCGAATCTTTCTGTTTTCTCCCGCTGATGAAGCGCAAGCATATGCTGCTGAAATTTTAGCCGGAAAACAAAAGCCCAAAGGAAAAAATCCCTTTGGGCCTGTTGAGAAAGAAAAAAGTTAATATTGCACTTTATCTTCTTTAGCCGTCCATTGTTCAAACGGTCTTTCCTGGTTGTCTAATGCAATGCATACCGTTTTAATTTTACGCTCTTCCACCGGAACGGCAATTTCATCATAAATAAATTTATCGTCAAAGCCATGCTTAGCGGCGGTATGTTGGTCTGCTGCAAAATACAAAGCTTTAGGACGGGCCCAATAAATGGCTCCCAAACACATAGGGCACGGCTCACAAGAAGAATAAATTACACAATCTTTTAAATCAAACGAATGTAATTTGGCACAAGCCTGCCGAATGGCGGAAACTTCCGCGTGCATGGTAGGATCTTGCGTGCTTAACACCTGATTGCTGCCGCGCGCAATAATTTCTCCGTCTTTCACAATCACCGCTCCAAATGGGCCGCCCCGTCCGGTGCCTACATTTTCTTGGGCTAATTTTACGGCTTCAGCCAAAAATTTTTTGTGCATTTCTAATTCTTTTTCTTCCATAAAAACTCCTTAAATGTGCCCTTATATTATACACTTTTCCTGCTAAAAAACCATCTCTTTTGTTCCGTTTCGGATGTTCTCGGTCCGCCTGCTTCCCTGCAATACAAAACGACCGTTTCCGGCAGTGGTAAAAGAAAAATCTTTTGAGCTGATTTGATAAGACACGCTATCTCTTCCTCCGCTGTAACCTCTATTTTGCCAAAGGTTGTTTTGCCTGTTTAAAAGAATTCCCCATTCTGCCTTTATTTTTAGATCCGCCAAAGTTATTTCTTCTTGAGGCCAAATATCCCTAAAAGGAACAATTACCCTTTCAACCGCAATATATTGCTTCAAAGATTCTACTTCTTTTAACTGGTTATGAATGTTTTGATTAATTAGTACAGCATCTAGTCTTTTACCGCCGCTTTTTAATACTGCTTTTGCTATTTTTTCCGCCTCTATTTCCGCACCGATAAGAATCCTCTTTCCACCTGAATTAAGCAACAAAATACTATTTTTATTCCATTCGTTTAAGAGCCATATTTTACTACCGGAAAAGAAAACACCCTGTAAGAAAAATACCCCTGCCATTGCCAACAAGACAGGCTTATAAATTTTTTTGATAAATTCTTTTTGCGGCATATGAAACAGCAAAAACAAGCCTGCATAATATACAGCCACCGTGCCTGCCCTCCAAGAGGGCACCGTCATGGAAGAAAAAGTATTTTGCCCAAAGAAAAGCACCAAATTTTTGAATATCCATAATAAAAATCCGGCCAAAGGTTTTAACATCCATCCAATGTGTAAACAGGAAAACAAATAAAACAAAAAACAAAGTGCCATTAAAAAAGAGGCAAACGGAACCAAAATCATATTGGCCAAAAGACCGATCCAAGAAACTTTATAAAATACGTTTGTGAAAACGGGTAAAAGAGCTAACTGAGCACTGAACGTGGCTAAAAACAGCTGTGCAAAAAACTGCACCCATCTCGGCCATTTATAAGAGATTTCATAACTGCTTAAACACATTACTATGCCTAATGTGGCTAAAAAAGACATTTGAAAACTTGTTTCAAATAAAGAGACCGGATTTATAATCAAAATAATCAAACAGGATAAAATAATCCCCTGAAAAACACCACTATTTCTATGAAAAAGATACCCCAGCACCGCACAAACAGACATAAAATAAGCTCTGGTTAACGGGGCATCTGCTCCGGCTGCTAACGTATAAAATCCCGCTATCAATAAAGAGAAAAATACTGTTCTGCGCCTGTTCAGACCCAACCAACCGCAAAAGAGAAACACCATCAATGTTACAAAAGCCACATTTCCGCCGGAAGCCACCAACAAATGAATGGCTCCGCTATCTTGAAAAGCTGCATACAAAGCAGGGTCCATCTGCGCTTTTTCTCCCAGCAAAACACCACTGGCTATGGCGGATAAATCTGTAGAAAAACTTTTTCCAAACACGTCTAAAACATCTTGGCGGAACTGATAAATCTTTCTATACACAAATGCCGGTTTTTGGATTACTTGATAAGAGGATACTTTAATTTCCGAAAAAACATTTTTTCCGGCTAAATATTGGGCCCAATCAAAATTTCCGAGCAGAGATATTCTATACGGTTTTTGCAGAACGCCTTGCACTTTCACCGTTTCTTTCCAAAGCGGTGCCCCTTGTGCAAAACGGGCATATACATAACCTTGTACCGGTTGTCCGTTTAGAGCGAATGCTTGCAAAATAACATTGTCTGATTTTTGTTTGACCGAAGGAAAGCCAACTACCTTGGCCGTCAACGTCACTTCCGAAGCGGAAATATGATGGGAAATATCTTGTTTCGCAGGTTGTGGGGAATAAAAGAAAATAAGACAACAAATGTAAACGATCAACACCCACAAAAGCGGTCTTTTGTAGTGAGTATAATGCATTTAAATTTTCGTACGGCCCTTTAAAGAATAAAGCAGGGTCATCTCGTCTAAATAGTCCAAATCTCCGCCTAAAGGGACCCCGTAACCGATACGGCTGACGTGTGGCACCATATCACGCAACAAATCCGCCAAATACATAGCCGTCGTCTCTCCCTCCGTATCCGGATCAGTGGCAATAATAACTTCCTGTACCGGCACTTTGCTGTTTTGCAGACGGTGCAAAAGCTCTTTTATTTTAACGTGTTCGGCTCCACGTCCTTCCATAGGAGAGATAGCCCCATGCAACACATGGTACAACCCCTTAAAAGCACCTGTTTTTTCAATTGCTTCAATGTCTTGAGGGTCTTCCACTACACAAATAGAGCTAGGGTCTCTGTCCGGATCGGCGCATACGTCACAAAGTTCCTTTTCGCTATAAGCATAACAAACAGAACAGAGCTTCACATCTTGCTTCATACCGATAACAGAGGCCACAAATTCTTCCACTTCGCCTTGAGGCGCCCGCAAAAAGTAAGCCGCAAACCGCTCCGCCTGCCGCGGGCCGACCCCGGGCATACGCCGTAAAGCACGAATTAAGCGGTCTAAACTTTGCATACTAGGCTAATACCTCTCCTCCAATGACGTCTAAAATTCCTTTCAATTCTTCCGGCACTTCCGTCAGCGTATTTTCAGAGGCTATATCGGCAGAAAAATCCGCCTTTACAAAGGGTTCTTCTTGCGTAATAGAAGTTTTAAAGGACGGATTTCTTTTCTCCGGAGAAATTGTTTTTTTCTCTTCTTGTTTTACAGAAAGAGCGGTGTTTTTCGCAGAGGCAACAGATTTATCTGCAATTTCAAAACGTATTTTACGTCCGCTTAAAGCAAAAGCCTTTTTTTCCAATTCAGCCAGTTTCGTCTGTGCCGGAACTTTGTAAAATTCTTTTCCCGTTCCGAAGGAAATGGTCCACACGTCTTGCCCAAACTGTACGGAACAATTTGTCATCACATCATACACAAAAGGACTTCTTTCAAACTCTTTAAGCATGGTTTTCCACAGGGCATTGTTGTCTGTGATTTTGCTTGTGGGCTTTTCTTCTTTTTCCAAGGAAGGTTTCTCCTGAAAAACAGTTTCTTGAGGTGCCGAAAAAGAGGTTTTTGTTTCTTGCTTAGCAGTAAAGCTCTTTTGCACCGCAGCGGAAAAAGTCGTTTTCTTTTCTGTTTGGAGCGTATGGGAAGCTGGTGGTTCACCGCCGCCGTTTCCACCGCCGCGTTCCAGCGCCTCTAAACGACGGATAAAGCCCTCTATATCAAAGCAACTGTCCATAATTGTGAACAAGCCCACTTCCGCACTGATTAATGCGTTATCCGAAAATTTTACTTCTTCCGTCAATTTATTTATTTTGCGTGACAACGCCGCCAACAAACCCGCCGAAGCAGCCGCCGTAATTTGTTCAGCTCCTTCAAAAGGGGCACTGCCTTGGCCTAAAGAAAAGTAAAAAAGTTCTCCTAAGGCATTTTTTAGATCTTTCAAAAAAGAATTCGCATCAAATCCTTCCGCGCGCAAAGTTTCAAAAGCCCCATGCAGGGAAGCATTGTCTTTTTTTATCAAAGCGGTTACTGTTTGGTTAAGCAAATCTTGCGGAGTAAGCCCCAACATTTCCCCCACCAATTTATCATCTATTTTTCCGTCGGAATAAGCAATGGCTCTATCCAAAAGAGTCAAAGCATCGCGCAAGGCACCGCCGGCATTTTTAGCAATAATCCGTGCCGCTTTTTCCGTCAAATCCAAGCCTTCCGCTTCGGCTAAATCCAATAAATGATTGGTAATTTCGTCCACCGTAATCGGACGAAAGCGAAAAGTTTGGCAACGGCTGGTAATGGTGGCGGGCACTTTGTGTTTTTCCGTGGTAGCCAAAATAAACACCACATGGGCGGGCGGCTCTTCTATGGTCTTAAGAAGTGCATTAAAAGAACTGGCAGAAAGCATGTGTACTTCGTCTAAAATAAATACTTTAAAACGATCGCGCGAAGCCGCCAATGCCACCGTGTCAATAATAGCTTCTCTTACCTTTTCCACTTGTGTATTGGAGGCGGCGTCCAGCTCCAATACGTCCATATCGGCACTTTGGGCAATTTCACGGCATTGAGGACATTCTCCACACGGCTCATCGGTCGGTTTTCCATTACCGTTTCCCGTACAGTTTAATGCTTTTGCCAAAATACGTGCGGTCGTTGTTTTACCGCAGCCGCGAGGACCGTAAAACAAATACGCGTGGGCAATACGCCCCAATTTTAATGCATTTTTCAATGTTTTTGAAATGCTTTCCTGCCCCACCATATCTTCAAATTTTTGGGGTCTGTATTTATTGGCTAAACTGATATAAGACGTATTTTCACTCATATTTATCCTCTAAAAAAACGACGGGCTTTTTTTTGGCTTCTTTTAAAATCCAAACTAATGGCTCCCGGCCCTAACAAACATAAAGGGCTTAAAGCCGCCACTTGTAAGAAACACATCGCCACAAACACTTTATTGATTCCTCCGGCAAAAAATACAACGCTACACACTAGACCGAGAATCAAAGAAAGAAACGCATTTAGGCGCGTATGCCAGCCCAAAAGTAACAAAAGCCCTAAAAATAATTCTGCCGCCGCTAAAGAAAAAGCCAATACTACCACAAACGGAAAACCCAGCGCATTGGCATTGACTAAAAATTCACGCCAATACAACAAGCTGCCCAAGGCTAAATATACCATTGCGGCTCCGGCAAAAAAGCGGGTTAAAAACATCGCTTTGGAAAAAACTTTTTCATCAATATTGCAGTGTAATTTTATTTCCGGTGTTACTTTTGACATGGCACATCTTCCTTAAAATTTGGTACTGGCAGACAAAGAAAAATAGGTCTTTCTGCTTTCTTTGTGATTTTGCTCAAAGATTTCAACACCACCCGTTAATGTGGTTTCCCCTACCGTTAAAGCCAACCCTCCGGCCACAGATACGGTATAGTCGCTGCCCAGCAAATATTTATAGCGCGAATAAACGGCATACGGCGTAATCCAACGGGCACGGTAAGCAATGCGCGCAGCGGCAATATCCCGCACAAATCCTTGCACTACAGCCGTCATAAAAGGGATCTCTGTCCAGTTAGAGGCTACCTCTACTCCGGGCTTACTACTATATTCTATCACTTTATCATAGCGTGCTTGCAGAAAAAATTTCCCGATTTCAGCTCCTGTTTCCGCAATAGCCGCCGTCGCAACCGTTTTAAAAACAGAGTCCAAGTCACGCCCGTCGGCATAGGCATCTATCCGGTAACGCGCTTGGCCTATATTTGCCTTGATATAGGGGTGCTTAAAGATACCACATCGATAACAAAGTGTATATTTGGCTCCTAACCCATAGGCCACTTCTTGAAAACCCAACCGTTCCGGAATATATTCCGCCCCTGCCGATACAATAAACTGGTCCGTTAGCTCATATTGTACGTTTAAGGCAAACTTAGTAGTAGCGCCGGACTCATCCTCTTCTTTATCGCTCATGCGGTAATATCCTACTGTAGGAATCAGTAGAAACCCGTTATCTAAGTCTAGCTTAAAATTACCCCGCATGGCGGCATAGCCTTTTTCGCCGTTTACCGTTGCAAAATGGAGCTGCCCGTAGCATAAAGCACACGGGCAGACCATTAAAACAAACAAAAGTACAACTTTGAAGCGAAACATTATTTTTTGGCTTTGGCTTCTTTCGCTTTCAACGCGGCTACTTTTTTGTCTTCATCTTGCAAGAATTTGACATAGTTGGTAGCTTTGCGTTTTTTCCAAGCGCCTTTGTGATAACCGTAACCGATAATCAACGGAATCAAGGTCGTGCATTCGCCATAGACCATTTGTTCCAAAGCGGTGGAAACTTTACCCCAAGAGGAAGCTTCTTTGAGGGTAGAGCCGGACAAGGCACCGTCGCGCTCGTCGGCTACCGTGATTTGTACGGCATATTTGTGCATCGGGCAATCCGCACCCAAAATTTCAGCCGCCACTACCGTATCTTGAGCGAAGTTCTTCGGTACGCCGCCGGAGAACATCATCAAACCGGTTTCTTTGGCTTTCATTTTGATTTTGGTGAGTTCCAAGAAATCTTTGGCGCTGTCAATAGACACATGAGCGGTGGGGTGTTCGGTTTGGTGAGCTACAAAACCGAAACCGGCAGAACAGTCGGAGAAAGCCGGCACAAACACGGGCACGCCGTATTTGTAGGCATTATAGACCACGCTGTCTTTGCCTTTTTTATTTTTTTCCAACCATTTACCCATTTCCCAGATAAATTCGCGGGAAGAGTAGGGGCGGGGTTCTAAATTTTCACAGATTTGATGTACGGTTTCATCGCAGACTTTCAATTCATCTTCGTTGATGTAGGTATCATAGATGCGGTCAATGTGTAAGTCGCGCAAAAGGTTGTCATCAGCGTTGTGCGGGGTACCCAAGTAGTGTTTATAACCCAAGGCTTCAAAAAAGTCTTGGTCTACGATGTTGGCGCCGTTGGAAACAATAGCGTCCACCATTTTGTTTTGGATCATGTCCACAATAATTTTCTTCAAACCAGCAGAAATTAAAGAACCGGCGATACACAAGATAACGGAGCAGTTCTTATCAGAAAGCATCTGATGATAGATTTTGCTGGCGCGAGCCAAGTCGCGGGAAGAATACGCCATATATTCAAAAGCATCTACCATGGGAACTACATTGTATTTCTTCATATCAATGTGTTTGATAGTACCTTTGAGGAAGTCTTTTTGCGTGAGTTTTGCCATTTTTTTCTTACACCTCGTATGGGGGATTTATTGCGCCACAAAAGACGCGTCTTTTCTTTCCGATTTCTCGTAATATAAATTATATGAAAAATAAAGCATTTTTCATAGTAAAATATAAGAAATCCCGCCACTAAATTTCATCGCGGATTTCAAACCGTTTCAAAAAGGAGATTTTATGTACCCTGAACTACAAAAACAAGACTCCGAAGTTTTCGCCGCAGTATCGGCGGAATTAAAACGCCAACGCAATAAATTAGAATTGATTGCTTCTGAAAATTTTACTTCTTTAGCCGTTATGCAAGCCCAGGGCTCTGTGCTCACCAACAAGTATGCCGAAGGCTACCCCTCCAAACGTTACTATGGCGGATGCGAATATGTGGACGTAGTGGAAAATTTGGCCATTGAACGCGCCAAAAAGATTTTCGGCGCAGAACATGCCAATGTACAGCCTCACTCGGGTGCGCAGGCCAATATGGCGGTTTATTTTGCGCTTTTACAGCCGGGAGATACCGTACTGGGGCTTAACTTGTCCCACGGCGGACATTTAACCCACGGACACCCGATGAACTTTTCGGGCAAACTATACAACATCGTAGCCATGAATGTGCGCCAAGATACCGAAGAAATAGATTACGAAGAAGCCGCCCGCTTGGCTCAAGAACACAAACCCAAACTTATTTTTGCGGGCGCGTCCAATTATTCCCGCGTTTTTGATTGGAAGAAACTACGCGAAATTGCCGACTCTTGCGGTGCTTATCTAGCGTGCGATGTGGCCCACTATGCAGGGCTTATTGCCGCCGGAGAATACCCCAATCCTGTCCCGTATGCCGATGTAGTAACCACCACCACGCATAAAACCTTGCGCGGACCGCGCGGCGGGCTGATTTTGTGCAAAGAAAGTTTGGCCAAAGCCATTAATTCCTCCGTATTTCCGGGGGTACAGGGCGGACCTTTGATGCATGTCATCGCCGCCAAAGCCGTCTGCTTTGGGGAAGCCTTAACCCCGCAGTTTAAAGCCTATCAACATCAAGTAATGCTTAACGCCAAAGCCTTGGCCAAGACTTTGCAAGAAAAGGGCTACCGCTTGGTAGCCGGCGGCACGGACAGCCATGTAATGTGTTTGGACTTGCGCGCAAAAGGCATCACGGGCAAAGTGGCTGAAGCGGCTTTGGATAAGGCAGGCATTACCGCTAATAAAAACACCATTCCCTTTGACCCCGAAAAACCGTTTGTCACCAGTGGTTTGCGCATCGGCACGCCTGCCGTCACCACGCGTGGTATGAAAGAAGCAGACATGGCCAAAGTGGCTGATTTTATAGACCGCGCTATTACACATCACGACGATGATGCTTATTTGGCAAACATTGCTCAAGAAGTGGAAACCTTTTTAAAGTCCTTTCCTCTTTATCCGTCTTTAGGATAAATAAAAATCTAAAAGTAAAAACCCCGCCCTTTCGAGCGGGGGTTTTTTATTGTTCTACAGGTACAAGATCTATTGCCACATTTTGTCTATCAAGTGTTTTTGCTCCCGGGAAAAATAGACCAATAACAGGAAATATAAACAAAATAGTACCTACAATATCAAGGATTCCTGTAGTACTAAGTTCGTTGCCAATAGAACTATATCCCGGATAATATCCTTTTGCCTTTACCATAATTTGAACATCTTTATTTCTTTTGGCACGGAATTCTGCATGATTGCCACGACCGACTAATTCTCCGTTTGCATAGATTTCCGCTGTAGGAGTAGCCGTCATTACAGAGACACTTTGACGGGAGCCCACAAAAGCAGAGCATCCTGTTAAATAACTAAAAATTAAAGCCATTGCTATTATTTTTTTCATTTTTATTCTCCTTTTTTGCTACATTTTTCTTTCTGAAAAATTGTAGCAAAAAAAAAAACAAGTCAAGAGATGGCGCACTTTTCCAATAGAAAATGACACAAAAAGACAAGGTATTCATCTCGCACAAAAATACTACAGAAGAACGAAAGAGAAAATATTCAGAACACAAAAAATAGGGTAAAACTTTATGTTTTGCCCTATGTATGTAAATCCAAATAACTCTAGAAGTCTTTCGTAATACCTGAAAAATAAATGCTCATTGCATAATTTTTCAGATTTATGATTTATTGGCTCCGCTAGTTGTCAAGGCAAGTACTGTTAGTACGGCGCAGACAAGGCGGAGCCAATAAACTTAAATATGGAAAATTGTTTGCCCAATAATAGACAAGCAACCGAAGAAGTCTTTAACAAGCCGTTACTTCACCATCACAAACGGCATATCCCCACTACCCATATAATGCGGCATCTTACCGTCCCACTTCTCAATGGCTTTGAGTTGTGCTTCCACTTGGCGAAGTTTAATCAAATTGTCCGATACCACTTCTCTTTGCAAGCGTAAGGATTTGGCTTCCGCTTCGGCTTGCAAGATTTTCTGTTCGGCCTCTTTCTTTACTTTTTCTACCAAGTTGGTAGCGCGCTTGGCCTCTTGTTCGGCAATTTGTTTTTCTTCCACAGCCTTTAAAAATTGCGGAGAAAACTCAAAATTGGTGATGGCAATATCAGACACAATAACCTGTTTTTCTTTCATTTTTTCTTTCAAGATTTGGTCCAATTCTTTGGCCACTTGCACACGAGCAGAAATCAAGCTGTCGGCAGAATATTTGGCGATAACAGCCTTGGTCCATTCTTCCACCATCGGGCGCAAAATAGTGTTAGTATAGTCCGGCCCTAAGTTGCGATAAATGGAAATAATGGTATCGGGCATAATGCGGTGGTTAATGGCCAAGCGTAAACCAACGGTTTGCAAATCTTTGGAGAAGGCCTCCGTATCAAAAGAATCTTTTTTAATACGCACGGAGAATTTTTCCACCTTGTCAATCAACGGCAGTTTTAAGTGAAGGCCCTCTGTGTAAGAGCCGACCAATTTACCAAAGCGCAGCTTGACCGCTACGCTGCCCGCGGGCACCGTAAAATAAGAACCCATAGCCACAATAAAGGCTACCACCACAATTGCGGGGATTACATACTTCTTGAAGTCTATTTGTTTAATGGTTGCGTTTCTCATATTTTTTCCTTAATGGGGGATATAACAAATCAGATATCGTAAGAGAAAACCTTACTTTCAAACGGTTTTAACTCTACGCCAAAGCCTTGTTGTTGCATTTGTTCGGAAAACAACACTTCCACACCGGAAAAATCTTCTAACAAATATTTCCCTTCTCCGGAGGCGGCTTTAAGTTTTACGTGGCATCGGACCGGTTTATCACTGTAATTAATCAACACGGTGGAAGCTTCATTCATTTGGCGCCAAGTCCAACACAAAACATTGCGGTGGCTGTCATCCTCTTCCGCCACGGGGCCAACCGGCGTCAAAGACCATTGTCCTCCGTGAAAAGCAGGTTTGGAGGCTATTTGTAACAGTTTTTCATAATAGGCACGGATTTGCCCATCTTCTTCAAAAGTTTCCCGTATGTATTGAATGGGCACACGCGCCGGACGGCCCAACATTTGAAATAAATAAATCATACGCGCGCCGGGGAGCGTGGCAATAATAGTGCTGGCAGCCAAAGATTTCTCCCGTCCAAACGCCTTTAAAGACTCTTCCTCATCGTGATTAGAAGTAAAACGAATGGAGCGCATTTGGAACAAATGCTCTGCGCCTAAATGGCCGCGGATATTTTCGGAATTGGAAAAACGCAAGCGGTCATACAATACTTTATCGTAGGTATAATCAAAGCCCATTTCTTGGATTTCCCACTCCAGCCCCCAATACACTTCTGCAATAAATGTAAAGTCCGGATATTTGGCGCGTACCGCCTGCAACGCTTCAGACCAAAATTCCGTGCGGGGCAACTCTCCACCAATGAACTCCCACCAAGTGTCGCGATGTACCTTGTTTAAAGAAAGCATCGCCATATCACAGCGTACACCATCGCACATATCCGCCACTTTTAACAAGTTTCGGATCATAAAATCACGGGTTTTGGGATTGAAATAATTCAGTTGCGCAGTATCCGTCCACGGAGCAAAATAAGGATCTCTGCCGTGGGCCACCCATTGGCCTTTTGTATTTTGGAAAAACCAATCTTTATGCACGTGGGGCACTTTTTCGCCAGTACTGATATACAAATCCGGATCAGACTCTACAAAAGGACAATCTATGGCCGTATGGTTGGAAACAAAATCTAAAAATAAAGCAATGCCCATGGCATTTAATTTTTGGCGCAAAATCTTTAAACTTTCGTCTCCGCCCAAATCTTCTGCTGTTTCATAGGCATACACAGCATACGGAGAAGCCACAATGTCTTCTTCTTTAAAATCCGGATTTACTTGGCGGATTTGGGCTTGTATATCTGTATGTTGGCGGGCAATTTCTCCAGCTTTGGGGCTTTTTTTCCATATGCCCATTAACCAAATAGCATCAAAGCCGCTTGCTTTGAAAAATTGCCAATATTCATCGGGGATTTCGTGCAAGACAAAAGCCCGCCCGTGCTTGGTCTGCAAACGGGCTAACCAAGCGCGTGTATTTATCTCTAAAATGTGCGGATTTGTCCTCATGATCTTTCCCCCAGTTACTTTATAGCACTTTGAAAGTAGCTTGTAAAGTTATTTTATGAATTAGAAAATTTTCTTAAAAAACCCCGAGTATTCGTCGGGGTTTTGAATAAGAGTTTATTTATCTTCTTCCGGCTCTTCATCGTCTTTTACGACGGGAGCGATACGGGCAATCTTGTCGCCCTCTTCCAGCTTCACCAGACGTACCCCTTGGGCATTACGTCCTACGGAGCGGATCTCTTCACAGCGAATACGGATCGTCATACCTTTTTCGGTCACGACCATTAAGTCTTTGCTTTCATCTACCAACTTAATACCTACTACTTCGCCGTTGCGTTCCGTGGTTTTAATGGTAATGACACCCATACCGCCACGGTGTTGGCGTCTGTATTCGCCAAAGCCGGTGCGTTTTCCATAACCGTTTTCGCAGACGGAAAGAACGTCCGGTTCTTGGCCTTGAGGCACTTGCTCCATACCTACCACCAAGTCATCGGTTTGCAGGCAAATAGAGCGCACCCCTTTAGCCGGGCGGCCCATCGCACGCACTTGGTTTTCATCAAAGCGGATAGATTTGCCGTTTTTGGTAGCTACAATGATGTCCGAATTACCGTACGTCATTTGTACGCTGATTAAAACGTCCCCTTCTTCCAAACCAATGGCAATGATGCCCGTTTTGCGGATATTGGCAAACTCAGAGAGCTCCACACGCTTAATGGTGCCCATGCGGGTACACATGGTCAGATAAGCCTTTTCCCCTTCGTGTTTCTTAGGATCAAAATCCTCAATAGACACGGCAGAAGTTACTTTTTCTTCTCCGGTAAGTTGCAATAAATTGACCAAGGCCTTACCTTTGGACATACGGTTACCTTCCGGAATTTCAAAAGCACGCAAGGCAAACACGCGGCCACGGTTGGTAAACATTAAGATGGTGGCATGGGAAGAAGTGATGAACAAATGTTCCATAAAATCTTCTTCTTTGGTTTTTCCTCCGATGATACCTTTTCCTCCGCGGTTCTGGCTCTTGTAAGTAGAAAGCGGAATGCGTTTGGCATAGCCGTCGTTAGAAATGGTGATAACCACATCTTCTTTTTCAATCAAATCTTCCATGGAGAATTCCGTCATGTCCGGACCGATTTCCGTGCGGCGTTCGTCCCCATAGTTTTTCTTTAGTTCGGCCAGTTCGTTGACGATAATATCCAAAATCTTCTGCGGATCAGCCAAAATACCCTGCAATTCCGCAATCAGTTTCAACAATTCTTTTTGTTCTTGTTCAATCGCGGCACTGGATAACTGGGTCAGCTGGTGCAAACGCATATCCAAAATAGCTTGGGCTTGCACTTCGGAAAGATTGAATTTGTTCATTAAAGCCAGCTTAGCCGTCGGTACATCTTGAGAAGAGCGGATGATGGCTACTACTTCGTCCATGTTGGCAATGGCAATAAGCAAGCCGGACAAGATGTGTTCGCGGCGAATGGCTTTGTTTAAGTCAAACTTCGTACGGTTGGTTACAATTTCTTGGCGGTGTTTGACATAGGCTTTCATCACATCCTTTAAGGACAAAATGCGCGGACGACCGTCCACAATCGCGAGCATGTTCACCGCAAAAGAAGTTTGCAGTTGCGTATGTTTAAATAAGTGATTCAGCACTACTTGAGCATTTCCGTCGCGTTTTACTTCAATAACAAGGCGCATACCGCGGCGGTCCGACTCGTCACGGATATCGGAAATATCGGTAATCTTTTTGTCACGCACTAAACCGACAATGCTTTCAATCAAAGAGGTTTTGTTGACCATGTACGGAATAGCCGTTACTACAATAGCTTCACGTCCGCCTTTTCTTTCTTCAATTTCAGTGGTGGCTTGTACTTTTACACTACCGCGACCGGTTTCAAAATATTCGTAAATACCTCTGGTTCCGCGAATAATAGCACCCGTCGGAAAGTCCGGCCCTTTGATGATTTTCATCATTTCTTTGGTGGTAATAGCCGGATTTTTAATGTATTCAATAATTCCGTCGCACACTTCCCCCAAGTTGTGAGTGGGGATATTGGTGGCCATACCTACGGCAATACCGGAAGAACCATTGACCAGCAAAGCAGGCACTTTGGCCGGCAAGACGGACGGCTCTAACAAAGATCCGTCATAGTTAGGAATCATCTTGACGGTATCTTTATCTAAGTCGTTTAACATTTCATCGGAAATTTTCTGTAAACGACATTCAGTATAACGCATAGCGGCGGCAGAGTCCCCGTCAATAGAACCGAAGTTCCCCTGTCCGTCCACCAGCGGTTGGCGAATAGAGAAGTCTTGCGCCAAACGTACCAACGTATCATATACAGCCGTATCACCGTGCGGGTGATATTTACCGAGCACATCACCCACCACACGGGCGGATTTTTTGTAGGGTTTGTTGTATTTTAAACCCATTTCGTTCATGGAATAAAGCACACGGCGGTGTACCGGTTTTAAACCGTCACGCACGTCCGGCAAAGCACGCCCCACGATTACGCTCATGGCATAATCAATGTAATAAGAACGCATTTCGTGTGCGATATCACGTTGCTGAATATTGCCAAATAAATCTACGTTCGTTTGTTGCGGCTCTTGTGCCGCGCCCGTCAATTCTTCGCTCATGGTTTATAAGCTCCTGTAAAACGTTTAAAATCTTTCTCCCCGCCCCAAAGAGCGGGGTTTGATTAAATATCTAAGTTCTTTACTTCTAACGCATGCGATTGGATAAAATCGCGGCGCGGCTCTACCTTATCACCCATCAACATAGTGAAAGCATGTTCCGTATCGGCTACGTCGTTGATTTTCACTTGGATCAGTTTGCGTTTGGCAGGATCCATGGTGGTTTCCCACAGTTGTTCGGGGTTCATTTCACCCAAACCTTTGTAGCGTTGAATGGTAGCGCCGGAAGAAGCGGCATCTTTGACGGCTTTTAACAATTCCACCAAGCTAAACACTAAAGTAGTATTTTTGCCGCTGGAAACTGTGAAAAGCGGAGTAACGCGTTCTTTTTCATTTTCAATTTTCGGATATTGCGCAAAAGAAAAACCGAAAGCTTCCAATTTCTTTTCACAAGCTAACAACTTGCCGAACTCAAACAAACTTTGGTGTTCCGGTTGTAATCCGGTATCATCAATCGTTTGTACATCTACGCCGTCTGCCATTAATTCTTCTTTTTTCTCTAACACATATTGGTCTGCATAGGCTTGATATTCCGATTCTTCAAAGAAATAACGGAAACCGCCGCTTTGCAGAGGAATACGGTACACAGGCACACGTCCTTCTGCCAAGAATGCTTGGAAATCTTGCAAAGTAATGTTTTTAATTTCCAAAGTGGCCAAAACATCTTCAATATCGCGCAATACTTTGAGCAAATCTCTTAATTGTTCATGTTCAATAGTATTACCTTCTTTATTGTTCACGGTTACGGTGGCTAAACCTTCTTTCATCAACCACTGTTGCATTTGTTCTTCTGTTTGTAAGTATTGCTCTGATTTTCCTTTTTTTACTTTATACAAAGGAGGTTGAGCTAAATATACGTGTCCGGCTTCAATCAGCGGACGAAGCTGGCGGTAGAAGAAGGTAAGAAGCAAAGTGGAAATATGTTGTCCGTCCACGTCAGCATCAGCCATCAAAATAATTTTGTGATAGCGAAGTTTGGTAATATCAAAACCGCCTTCTCCTTCGCCAACGCCCGTACCAACAGCAGCAATTAAATCACGTACTGTGTCGCTGGATAAAATTTTGACAAGAGGGGCTTTTTCTACGTTTAAGATTTTACCGCGTAACGGTAAAATAGCTTGGAACACGCGGTCACGCCCTTGTTTGGCAGAACCGCCGGCGGAGTCACCTTCTACCAAGAAAATTTCACATTTAGAGCTGTCTTTTTCTTGACAATCGGCCAATTTACCGGGGAGTCCGCCCCCTTCAAAAGCACCTTTGCGGCGGGTCAAATCACGGGCTTTACGGGCCGCTTCACGCGCTACAGCTGCATTGATACATTTTTCACAAATAGCACGTGCCGTTTTGGGGTTTTCTTCAAAGAAAGTGGAAAGTGTTTCACTAACGATAGAACGTACCACCCCTTCAATTTCGGAGTTACCTAATTTTGTTTTGGTCTGTCCTTCAAATTGCGGGTGCGGAATTTTAACGGATAATACAGCCGTTAAACCTTCTTTAATATCATCTCCGCCAACAGATAAATCTTTGTGTTGTTTGGAAAGATTATTGCTCTTAATATATTCGTTGATTAAACGGGTTAAAGAAGATCTGAAACCTGTTAAGTGCGTACCACCTTCAACTGTGTTAATATTATTAACAAAAGAGAAAACATTATCGCTGTATCCTTCGTTATATTGAATAGCGAAAGATACATAATTATCTCCGATGGTTTTGGTTAAATAAATCGGTTCCGGATTAATCACCGTTTTGTTGGTATTTAAATATTTAGCAAATTGAGAAATACCACCTTCATAATGGAAAGTGACCGTTTTGGCTTCGCCGCGTTCATCGGTGAAAATAATCTTTACACCGGCGTTTAAGAAAGCCAGCTCACGCAAACGGTTTGCAATCGTTTCATACACAAAGGCTACTTCACCGAAAATTTCTTTATCGGCACGGAAAGTAACTTTGGTACCGTGTTCTTGCGTGGTACCTACTTCCTCCACTTTAGTCATTGCTTTACCGCGTTTATAAAGTTGGCGGTAAATTTTGCCGTTTTTCTTTACCTGTACTTCAGTTTCTTCAGACAAAGCGTTCACACAAGATACACCCACCCCGTGTAAACCGCCGGATACTTTATAAGCACCGCTGTCAAATTTACCACCGGCGTGAAGCACAGTCATAACTACTTCCAAAGCACTTTTTTGGCGAAGTTTAGGATCTTTGGCGCCGGTCATTAAATCTACAGGAATACCGCGGCCGTCGTCTTCTACGCTACAAACCATATCTTCTTTAATGGTTACTTTAATAGTGGTGGCTCCGCCGGCTAAAATTTCGTCTACGGAGTTATCAACCACTTCATAGACTAAATGATGTAATCCCGGCAGACCTGTAGAACCGATATACATGGCAGGACGTTTCCGTACTGCTTCTAAACCTTCTAAAACTTGAATTTTAGATGAGTCATACTGCTTTTTTTCTTCTTCACTCATTACTGGCTCCTAAATCCTTCACAATTTCTATTTTTTCAATCCACGGCTTATCAAAATGTTTATTTAACTCTCTTATAAGCCCTTCACGCCTTCCGATTAATTCATTTCTGGCTACGGATAAACGCACAGATACATACAACGTATTTGCTTTTACGGCTGTTAATTTCCAAAATTTCTCTTTATCGGCTACTAACCGAGTCCATACATGGTCTAACACCATCAGTCTGTTTAATTTGGAATTTAATCTGTTAAACTTTCCATTTAATTCTGACGGTTTCTTCCATATTTCACGCGGTTTAGCCCCAAATTTCACTAAATCCTCACCGGCATAATGACATATTTCAATTCTTCGTTATTTACAGGCTCAATCAACACGGGTTGAGAAGCATTTACGAAGGAGAAAGTTACTTTTTCACTTCCTACATTCTTTAAAACATCAATAATGTATTGAGGATTAAAGGCACAATCAAAAGCTTCTTGTGTATATTCAATGGGTAATTCGTCTGAGAATTCCATATTTTGAGAAGTGGAGGAAATAGTCATCACATTTTCTTCTATATGAAATTTCACCGTACTTCCAAATTCACCGGAGCATAAGGCCGCTCTGCGGGTGGAAGCTAATAACTCTTTGGTAAAAATTTCAAAAGAAATATTTTTCTTACTCGGAATTACTTGTTTATAATTCGGAAAATTACCTTCTATTAAACGGGATATAAAAGTAGTTTCATTCATTTGAAAACTTACTTGATTAGAAGCTACATTCACATGAATAAGTGTATCTTTATCCGGTTTAGATAAAGAAATAAAACGCACTACTTCATTTAATATTTTAGTAGGAATAATAATTTTAAACTCACCGGATTCGGGCAAAGCCGCATGAGAAGCCACTGCCAAACGTCCACCATCTGTGGCTACCACTTCAAATTTTTCTGCTGTATTATTCCACAAAAGACCGTTTAAGATATAACGGGTTTCCTGCGTAGAAGCAGAAAAAGCTGTTTTATCAATCATTTGTTGTAAGGCAATAGGACTTAAGGTAACGCTACCTGTTTTTTCAATTTCGGGAATGGCAGGATATTCTGATTTGGGAGTACCGATGACCCAAAATTTACTTTTTCCGGATTTAATATGAAATTTATTGTTTTCCCCCGTAAAAAGATTGATTTCTTTTCCGTCGGGAAGATTTTTGATAATATCGGAAAACTCTTTCATGGGAACCGTCAAACTTCCGGCTTCTTCTATTTCAGCGGGAATATAATGTACGGTGGCCATTTCCATATCCGTGCGGACTAATTTTAATTTGTTCTCCTGCGTTTCAATCAAAAAGTTATGCAGAATAGGCAAAGTAGTGCGGGAAGAAGATCCTGCAGAAATAACCTGAATACCTTCCAAAAGAGTTTCTTTAGTAATATTTATTTTCATATTCTTATTATTCCTATTATATATCCTGTTGATAGTGTGGATTTTGTTTATTTACCTATACAAATCTGTTTGGTTATTTGTTTATAAGTTCTTTTTTTTATCCCCAATATAAACAATCATTTTATATATGCACACGAATTTTATTTTTTATCCCCAATTTATCCACTTTTTCTATTTATTATCCACAGCTTTAATATCGCTTAATATTTGATTGATCTCAGCTGCAAAAAAAGGATCGTTTTTTATTTTTTCTTTTACTAAATCTCTGGCGTGGACAACCGTACTATGATCTCTATTAAATTCGCGGCCGATTTCGGATAAAGACATATCCGTTAAAGCGGTTGTTAAATAAATAGCAATTTGGCGGGGCCATGCAATAGATTGCATTTTACGTTTGGAACTAAAATCTTCAATTTCTATTTTAAAATGTTTTCCGACGATTTTTTTTATCGTATGTATATTAACGGCCAGACGTTTTTCTTCTTGGGTTAAAATATCGGCTAATAATTCTTTCGCAATCGCTATAGTAGGGATTACTCCATGCATATCACAGTAAGACATGAGTCTAAATAAAGCCCCTTCTAATTCTCTGATATTGGTTTGAATTCCTTCCGCGATAAAAGCTAAAACGTCATCTCCGATATCAAAATTAATAGAATCTCTTTTCTGACGTAAAATAGCAATACGCGCTTCAAAATAAGGTTTTTTAATTTCGCAAGTCGGCCCTGATAACAGACGGGACGAAAGACGTTCGTCCAAGTCTAATTGTTGGGGGGTTCTGTCTGATGATAAGACTATTTGTTTGCTGCTTTCAAATAAAGCATTAAATGTGTGGAAAAATTCTTGTACACTTACTTTGTCGGATTTTCCGGCTACAAACTGAATATCATCCATTAATAAACAGTCCAAAGAACGGTATTTTTTTCTAAAATTTTCCGTTGCGCTGTATTGAATAGCTTCCACATATTCCGCTACAAATTCTTCCGCAGACATATAAAGCACTTTTGCCCCCGGATTATTTTTAAGAATTTGGTTTCCGATAGCATGTAATAAATGTGTTTTCCCGAGTCCCGGAGTGGAATAAATAAATAAAGGATTATGAGAACGGTCCCCTAATTTATTGGCCGCCGCTTGGGAAACTTTGTAAGCAAAACGGTTAGAAGGAGATTCTATAAAATTTTCAAACTGATAAAGAGAATTTAAACGGGAAGGAAAAGGATTTTTACGAATGACAGGTGTAACAGATACCGCCGGTGTTGAAACGGAGGTATGTTGGGCTTCTTCCAATATAGACTGAACAGGATCTTTTACTTCTTTAACGATATAAGTAACTGTAATTTCTAAACCGGTATGTTTTAAAAAAGCATCTTTAATAATATTTTCGTAGCGGTTTTGTATTGTTTTTTGCCAAAAAGTATTGGGTAATTGAATGGATAAATCTGTATTTTCCAATTCAAATATAGCAGGACGAATCCACATATCATAGATATCTTTGCTTAAAATTGTTTCTAATTCTTTAAAAATAGGAGCTAAAAGCTCATTAGATTGTAGATTATCCACTTCAAATGCCGCCTAAAAATAATATATACTAAATCTTATCAATTATAAAACTTAACGTCAACTAAAAAAATGTTGTTTTATGCTTTAAATCACAAAAAAGCCCTAAAATTTTAATTTTTCTAAAAATTGGCTACCCTGACCCTAAAAAAACAGAAAAACTTTTATTTTTTAAATTTACACGATAAAAACATAAAAGGCTTAGTTATCCACAAAAAATTTTATATTTTTCTAGTCTAATTTTATTGATTGTTTATTTTTAAAATAAAATTTATAATACTTAATGAAATAAATATGATATAATTAAATAAGAAAAATTCTTATTTAATTAAAAAGGGGGAAATTATGCCGAGTCTTCATGAAATATATAAATGTAATGTTTGTGGGAATATTACGGAAGTAGTACATGGCGGAAAAGCAGAAATGTTTTGTTGCGGAAAACCGATGGTAAATCAATTACCGGCTACGGTGGAGGCTGCTACTGAAAAACATATTCCCGTTATAGAAAAAATAGAAGGTGGATATAAAGTAAAAGTAGGAGAAGTGGAACATCCAATGATTGACGTGCACTATATAGAATGGATAGAATTAATAACAGAGGATGGTAAAGTGTACCGTCAACATTTAAAACCCGGAGAAAAACCGGAAGCGATTTTTTTGTGTAATGCTGAAAAAGTGACTGCCCGTGAATATTGCAATATCCATGGGTTATGGAATAAGGATATTTAATATACCGTATGTACGAAAAAGTAAAAATTTGTATTAAGGAGAATTTATGAAGGCAGTTAAAATTACAGATAAAGTATATTGGGTAGGAGCTATAGATTGGAATATTCGTGATTTTCACGGTTATTCTACTAAACAAGGTACTACCTATAATGCTTTTTTGATTTTAAGCGAAAAACCTACATTAATTGATACTGTTAAGAAAGAATTTTATCCGGAAATGATGGCACGTATTCAAAGTGTTATTGATCCAAAAAAAATTAAAATTATTATTTCCAACCATTCCGAAATGGATCACTCCGGTGCTTTACCCGAAACAGTGGCCGCTGTACAACCGGAAGAAGTTTATTGCTCCGATATGGGACACGTGGATTTAAGTGCTCAGCTTTATCCTGATTTTGAAATGAAAGTAGTAAAAACCGGAGATAAAATAGACGTGGGCGGAGACACGATTTCTTTTGTGGAAGCCAGAATGCTACACTGGCCGGATAGTATGTTTTCTTATTTAGAAAAAGAAAATATACTTTTCACCAATGATGTATTCGGAATGCACTATGCTACCAGCAAATTGTTTGATGATGAAAATAATGAGATAGATTGGCTTTACGAAGCGGAAAAATATTATGCCAATATTGTTTTACCTTATTCCGATATCGTATTGCGCTTTTTGGATACGGTTACCAAAATGGGTCTTTCTCCTAAAATTATTGCTCCGGATCATGGATTTATTTGGAGAAAGGATCCTTCCAAAATTATCAATTTATATGCCAAATGGGCGGCACAAGCTCCTAAAAACAAAGCTGTTGTTGTGTACGACACAATGTGGGGAAGCACACAAAAAATGGCAGAATACATTGCCGATGGTTTAAGAGAGGGCGGCACAGAAGTAAAGCTTATGTCTATGCACTCTTGTCACCGTAGCGATGTAGTAACGGAATTATTAGACAGCAGTGGTTTAATTATTGGTTCTCCGGTGTTAAATTCCGAAATTTTTCCGGCAATGGCAGATGTACTGTGCTATTTAAAAGGTTTAAAAAAGAAAAATTTAGTTGGCGGTGCTTTCGGTTCTTACGGATGGAATCCGGCTCCCGTCAATTCTTTAGCCGAAATGCTGAAAGCTATGAAAGTAGAGCAAGTGGCACCGGTGGTAAGCTCTAAATTTGTTCCCAATGCAGAGGTTTTACAACAATGCAGACAATTAGGCCTTACCGTCAGTCAAAAAATTGCAGAAAAATTAAAATAGGTATTCTGTATGGATCAGCAAATTATTGACGGATTAAATTGCATCACCTACGGTTTATACATAGTGACTTCTTCTTTTGAAGAAAAAGATAGTGCTATGATTGTAAACACAGTTTTTCAGGTAAGTGCAGAACCGGCAAAAGTGGCTATTTCCGTCAATAAGGAATGTTTGACCCATGAGATTATTCAAAAGAGCCATGTTTTTGCGGCGATGCCTCTGGAACAAAAAACAGATCTTACTTTTATTGGTAGATTTGGTTTTCGTAGTGGGCGTAATTTTAATAAATTTGAAGGAATTAAAATAACCCGCGGTATATTAGGGGCACCGCTAATTCAAGAACATACGCTTAGTTTTTTAGAAGTAAAAGTAGAAAAAGAAGTAGATGTGGGGACTCATACGTTATTTGTCGGTACGGTACAAGATGCAAAATGCATGACTTCCGGCCAAGAACCTTTAACGTATGAATACTATCATAAAGTGATTAAAGGCAAAGCTCCTAAAGGGGCAACGCATCTTTAAATATTGGAGGAAAGTTTATGAAATATACGTGTGAAATTTGTGGTTATACTTATGATCCGGCAGAAGGAGATGTCATGCACAATATAGCGGCAGGAACTTCTTTTGAAAACTTACCGGCGGATTGGACTTGCCCCGTCTGTGGCGTAGGTAAAGACCAATTTAAACCTGCCGAATAATTCTCAATATTATTCGTAGAAAAAAGCACAAAACATTATATTGTTTTGTGCTTTTTCTATAGTTTGCAGTTTATTATCCGGAACTGAAGTACAAAAAAACCAAGGAATAAACTCTAAAATAAGCAGAGAGGTTTTTCTTTATTTATTGTTTTTTGTATGAGAAAAATAGGAAAAAAAAGAATCTATTAAATTTTAATATCCATTTGTATAAAACATACAACCGGAAAAAAATAAACACATACAGATGCTATATATCATTTTTTTCATAGTTCCCTTTTTTTAAGATATATTTTTTCGTATCCAAAACAAGTGTTTTTTATGCATTATATGCAAGAGTATCGGAATGTAACTTTGCTATAATAAGTACATGAAAATTCTTTATGTTTCTACTTCTACAGATATGGGCGGTGCAGAAACGGCATTAAAAGCCTTAGCTTTGGCTGCTGCAGAAGCCGGTCATGAAGTAAAAATAATATCCTTAAAACCTTTGGGTTCCGTCGGAAAAGATATGCGTTCCCGAGGTTTGGATATTGTCTCTTTTGAATTAAAAGGAAAACTGAGACTGCTTGAAAATGCAGGGGTTTTTGCCCGCTTATTGCAGGAAATAAAGAATTTTAGTCCGGATATCGTTCATGCCGTATTATTTAGAGCTATCCAATTTTGCCGCTCTGCCAAGAAAAAAATACCATTTAAACTCATTACTACCCCTCATTACGATTTGTCAAAAAAAGGCTGGTTTTTACGCCTTTGGGATCGGGGATTAAAAGATATGGACGATATTAGCTGTGCCGAATCCCAATCCACTGCGGATTTTTTAATACAAAAACAAAGATATAAAAAGGAAAAAGTCCGTTTGATGTTAAACGGAGTTAATACCGCATTTTTTACACCAAATGGTGACTTGGCCCGCAAAACCCGTGAAAAATTAGGATTTTCTCCACAAGATACTTTATTTGTCTGTATTGCCAGATTATCTGCTAAAAAAAATCATCAATTATTATTAGAAAGTTTTTCGGCCGTAAAAGCCAAAAATCCAAGAATTGGGTTAATCTTAGTAGGGGACGGTCCGGAAAATGCGAATTTGAAGGAATTTGCATATCAAAGACATTTAGAAAAAGATGTTTGTTTTGTAGGAGAAGTAAGTAATGTATATCCTTATTTGTTAGCTTCTGATGTTTTTGTATTGCCATCTTTAGAAGAGAGTTTGCCTATTTCTTTATTAGAGGCTTGTTCGTGCATGTTACCTGCTATTGTTAGTAAAGTAGGAGATATGCCTCTTGTGGTCCGACATGGAGAAAATGGTTTTGTGTTTAATGGGACCGATCCTGTTTTATTAAGTGTTTTAATGGCAGAAATGTGTCAAAATAAATCGCTCAGAAAAGAAATGGGTGTTGTTTCCAGAAAAAAAATTAAGAAATTTTATTCTTCTTCAGAAGAAAATTATCTAAACCTTTACAAAGAAATTAAATAGTTTTCACGTGAAAACAAGGAGTATTTATGGAACAAAGGCTTTTTGTGGCAGCCTGTATAATGTATATTTTTTCTTGGATAAGTAAAAAAATGTTTGCCAAAAAGAGATTAGAAACAGGAAATAAATTTGGTTTTTGGCATGCTTCATTTTTGCTATTAATTCTTTCTTGTGCCTACTATATTTTAAATTTTATTATGAGTAGCGGAGCAGAAAATCCTTTTATTAATCAGGGATTTTCTGTAAAGAAAATAATTTATTTTGTTGTTATATTAGCTCTTTCTATATATGGATTTTTTGCTGCTAAAAAGAAAACGGAAGAGCAAAGGGCTCCTTTAATAAAAGCAGATTTGGAATGGGCTAATACGGTATATTTTGCCGGATTTGTGGCTTCTATTGTTATGTTCTTTTTTGTTCAGGCATTCAAGATTCCTTCTGCCTCTATGCAGGATACCTTATTAATAGGAGATCATTTGTTTGTAAATAAAGCAGCCTACGGGTTTAGAATTCCTTTTACGCAAATTCGCTTTTTAGAATTTAATGAAATAAAGAAGGGAGATATTATTGTTTTTTCTTTTCCTGCTGATAGTAAAGATCAAATAAACTGCGGAGGATATCAATATGGGCGTGACTATGTAAAAAGAGTGGTTGCTCTTCCGGGAGAAAAAGTGGAAGTTAAAAATGCAAAACTTTATGTGAATGATCAAGAGGTTGCAAATCAAGGATTTGAACGTTATGAAGATGTAAAACGGTTAGAATCCGATAAATACTTTCAGCCTTCTTTATATCAAAAATTATGGGAAAATAGAATATTGGAGCATGAACTGGGTCTTTCTTTAAGAGATAATTTTGGACCGGTTGTTGTGCCGCAAGGGCAATATTTTGCGATGGGAGACAACAGAGACAATTCTTGTGATTCCCGTTTTTGGGGTCCTGTTCCCAGAAAAAATATTAAAGGAACGGTTTGGTTTATCCACTGGCCTTTAAAGCGAATTCGCCTTGTAAAATAAAATTTGTATAGGAGAAAATTTCTTTGTGGATAACTTATCCACAGCTTTCAACAGGTTTTATGGAAACAAAACCTGTTTTGTTTTCACGTGAAAACTAAGCCCTTGCTTTTATTTTGTTTTTATGATTTAATATCTTTATGGAGGATTTATGGGTGAAATAATCGCTATTGCAAATCAGAAAGGCGGTGTTGGAAAAACAACCACCGCTATTAACCTAGCTTATGCCTTGGCTCATTTAGATCAAGAAGTTCTTTTGATTGATTTTGATCCGCAAGGAAATGCCGGCTCCGGTCTGGGTATTACGGTAGCAGAGGGAGAAAAATCTGTTTATCATCTTCTCACAAAAAATGCTTCTTTTGAAGAGGTAATCAAACAAACATCTAATGAAATGTTAGATGTTATTCCAACTTGCAAGCATCTGGCAGGGGCGGAAGTAGAGTTGGTCAACGTTCGTGGTCGTGAAAATATGCTTAAAGAAGCGCTGGCTCCTTTGCGCAAGATGTATAAATACATTATTATTGATTGTCCTCCTTCTTTGGGTCTGCTGACATTAAATGCCTTGATGGCGGCCGATAGCGTAATCACTCCGGTACAATGCGAGTTTTATGCGATGGAAGGTTTGGCTCATTTTATGGGGACTATTCATAAAATTAAACAATTTTTAAATAGTAACTTAAAGCTGGATGGCGGTATTTTAACCATGTATGACAATCGCATGAATCTTTCTCGCCAAGTATTTGCAGAGGTGAGTCGCTTTTTTGGTGAAAAGATTTATAAAACTCCCATTCCGCGCAATATCCGTTTAGCGGAGGCGCCCAGCTTTGGGCAATCTATTTTTGATTATGAGCCTGCCTGCCGCGGTGCGAATGCCTATATTCAGTTAGCCATAGAATTTATGGCGCGCCGTGGTGCAAATATGGAAGAATATGCCGGTTATAATATGCAAAATGCGGAATCCTATAATTATGATTTTGGAGGATAATTAAATGTCTAGACAAGCTTTAGGAAAAGGCCTTGATGCCTTGCTCAAACAAACGCAGGAGGTGTTAAATAATCCTACTGCACCTCGTCCGGAAAATCCGACAGGTCCTTCTGTTCAAAAATTACCTTTAGATAAAATAATTCCGAACCGATATCAACCCCGCCGTATTTTTGATGAAGCCAAATTACAAGAGTTGGCTCATTCTATTCAAGAACACGGGCTTACCCAACCCATTGTGGTGGTATATGATGCCGGTTTAGATAAATATGAAATTGTAGTGGGGGAACGCCGTTTTCGCGCCAGCCAGTTAGCCGGGCTTACGGAAATTGATGCTATTGTACATAAAGCATTAACAGATAAAGAAATGTGTGCCTTAGCTTTAATTGAAAACATTCAACGGGAAGATTTAAATCCGATTGAAACGGCCTTGGGATATCGCAATTTAATGAATAAGTTTGAAATCTCTCAAACAGATTTAGCCGGTTACTGCGGCAAATCCAAAGCGGCCGTTTCTAACTCTTTGCGTCTATTAGAGCTGCCGGAACATATGCAAGAGGCGTTGCAAGACGGCACTATTTCCGAAGGACACGGCCGGGCATTGCTTATGCTGTTGGATCCTACCAAAAAAGAAGTTTTGTTTCAACGTATGAAAAAAAGCAAAATTTCCGTCCGTCAAGCGGAAGAAGCTGCCAGAGCTTTATTGCAACCTGCCGCTGAAAAATTGCCGAAGCCGGCAGAAGTTTCTTCTTTTGAAAATGAATTGCAGGCTGCTTTGGGAACAAAGGTAGAAGTACGGTATGGAAAAAAAATGTCCAAAGGGCTTTTGATTATTCAATATAATTCTTTGGAAGAATTGGATAATTTAGCCAACCGATTGAAAACAAAGTTGCTTTAAAAAATATGAAATTAAAAAGACCCGAGTTTTGTGACTCGGGTCTTTTTATGTAAAAAGTTTGTTAGGTGCCGGAATAAAGAGTTTTCATGTGAAAACTTTGGAATAAAAGGCCAAAAACGTTTCTTTTGCTTTAAAACCTATTAAAAATACATTTTTAACACTTTTGCTTCCTTTGGTATGTTTTTTGTAAAAAATCTGCTAAAAAGGGCTTTTTTGTTAAAAATTTATTTTCTTCGACGAGGAAATAAATAAAAAAAGAGAAATTTTACTTAAAAACGCATTCTTTCAGCAAAAAAACATTAAAAAGTTAGGAAAACTAATTTTTAGGTCTAATTTTAATCTTTATAAAAAGTTACAAAAAACCCAAACGTAAAATTTATAAAAAGTACAGAAAAAAGGTCCTGAAAAAATAATTATAAAAAAACGTGACCGATTGATATGGATTTAATACAATGTTAAAAGACAGAAAAATATTTATTTTTGTCATCAATTTTTTTATAATATGATTATAAACTTACCGTACGGTAAATAAAAAGGCGACTATGGCTTTGGGTCCTTTTTCTGCAAAAGATCATGTGGTTATTACTACCTTGGGCTTGGAATTTGCCGTAGCGGTAAGCATGGGGGTGGCCGTAGGTTTTTGGTTGGACAAAAAATACAGCACTTTCCCGTGGGCGATGATAGCAGGCGTTATGTGTGGTTTTGCGTTGGGATTGTATATTATTGTCAAAGAATCTCACCGTTTAAGCCAGACAGAAAAAATTACTGAGGACAAGAAAAAAAATGGAAGTATCTGAAACAATTGCGCATCACATTTTGGATCATGATTTGGGGGTTATGATCGGTGCTTTTCATTTACCGATTACGGCCCATACTTTGACGATGCTGGGTGTCAGTATTGTTTTGTTTGTGGTGGCGGTGCTCCTGTCCGTAAGAGGGAAAAGCCTTTTATCTCGCTTATTAAATACCGTTGGGGAAGAGTACGTTGCGTTCATGCGCGACGGGATTGTAGTTCCGGGGATTGGTAAAGAAGGAATCGCTTTTCTTCCTTATTTTTGTACATTATTTTTGTTTATTCTTTTTTCTAACTTAGCCGGCCTAATTCCACAGATGAAAACCATTACATCCAATATCTCTGTTACGGGTGGCTTGGCATTATGCTCCGGCGGACTTATTGTATATGCCGGTATTAAAACGCATGGGTTATGGGGTTTTATTAAAAGTTTTATTCCCGGCGGAACACCGTGGTGGCTGGTGCCGCTCATGTTTCCGCTGGAAGTAATCAGTTTGATTATCCGCGTGTGCGTTTTGGCCATTCGTTTGTTTGCCAATATGCTTTCGGGGCATATGGTTTTGTTGAGTTTACTTCTGATTATTTTTATCATTGGCCAAATGAGTAAAATGGCCGGTGTGGGGGCGGCTTTCCCCGCCATGGGGCTGGAAATTTTTATGACGTTTTTAGAGTTGTTGGTAGCGTTTTTGCAAGCGTATGTATTTTCCTTGCTGACGTCTATTTATGTAGGATTGGTTGTTCATTCGCATTAATTTTTAATAAAGCGGGTTAACACGCCCGCAAAAGGAGAAAAAAAATGGAACTCGCCGCAATTAAATTCGTCGCTGCCGGTATTGGCGCTGCCTTGACGGTTATCGGAGCCGCTTTAGGCTTGGGAAAAATTGGTAATGCCGCTTTGGAAGGCACCGCCCGCCAACCGGAAGCTGCCAATGCTATCCGCACGACCATGATCATCATTGCCGCCTTGTTAGAAGGTGCTGCCATGTTGGGCTTGGTTATCTGCTTGCTGACGATGGTTATGTAATTTCTTTTTCCACTAAAGAGGAAATATGGAAAATTTATTAAATCCCGATTTCGGGGTTATGGCATTGACGATTGTCAACTTTTTGCTCTTGGTGTGGCTCTTGCACAAATTTGCGTGGAAGAGCATTATCGGTGCTCTTGAAAAAAGAGAGCAACAAATTGCCCAAGACAAAGAGACTGCTGCCTTGGCCCGCCAAGAAGCGCAGAACATAAAGGCAGAATTAGATGCCAAACTGAAGGAAATTTCCAACGAGGCCGCCTTAAAAATGCAAGAAGCGGTGGCTGTAGGAAATGCCCAAAAAGAGCAGATTTTGGCTGAAACACAAAAGCAAGCAGAGCAGTTGCTTGCCCAAGCCAAAGAACAAATTGCTGCTGAAAAAACAAAAGCCTTAGCTGATGTGCGCGAACAAGTAGTCAGTATGGCTTTGCTGGCGGCTGTTAAAATAACCCAACAGCAAATTACCCAAGAAACGGCTGCTTCTGCGGTAGATGAAGTTTTGCGTGAAGTAAAACAAGCCGGAGTAAAAACGCATTAATTTATGAAGAGTACAGACCGGATTTTAGCCCAAAGATATGCCCGTGCGTTTGACGGGATTAGTAACAGTGCGGAAGAAGCCCAAGCGCACTTTGAATCCTTGCGCTTGGCTGCGGAATTATTAAAACAGGCGCATTGTTTTATGGAAGATCCGGCTGTTTCTTCTTCTAAAAAAATAGCTTTTATCCGGCAAATCTTGCAGGAAGAAAAAATAGTATCCTCCTTTATCGGTATACTGTTGGAAGCCAAAAGATATTATTTGTTGGAAGAATGCGTTACGCAAGTAGGTGCTTTATTAGATGAACGTTTGGGAATTGTACGGGCAAAAGTAAAAACAGCCTTTTCCTTGAATGAAGAACAAAAGCAAAGGGTGGCAGAGGCATTAAGTACGTTTACGGGTAAAACAGCCCGCGTGCAATATGAAACGGATCCTGCCCTGTTGGGCGGAATCTGTGCGCAAGTGGGCGATGTGTTAATAGATGGAACGCTTAAAAGAAGATTTGAAAAATTACGGGAAGAATTAACCAAATAAACGGTGCAAATATGGCAATAAGACCCGAAGAAATAACCAATATTATCAAAGAAAAAATTGAAAAGTTTGAAACAAAAGCAGACTTAAACGAAGTGGGTACCGTAATACAAGTAGGTGACGGTATTGCCCGCGTGTACGGCTTAAACCAAGTGAAAGCCTCCGAACTGGTGGACTTTGGAAACGGAGTCAAAGGCATGGCGATGAACTTGGAATATGACAATGTAGGCTGTGTGTTGATGGGGGCTGATGAACTGGTGCAGGAAGGCGGCACCGTTAAACGCACGGGCGAGGTAATCAATATCCCGGTAGGGGAGGGCATTATCGGCCGCGTGGTAGATCCGTTAGGGCGGCCGTTAGACGGTAAAGGAGAAATCCAAGCCGATAAAGAAATGCCTATGGATATTGTGGCTCCCGGCATTGTAGAAAGACAACCCGTGAAACAGCCTTTGCAAACCGGATTAAAAGCCATTGATGCGTTGGTCCCTATCGGTAAGGGACAGCGCGAGCTGATTATCGGGGACCGTCAAACAGGTAAAACCGCCATTGCCATTGATGCTATTATTAACCAAAAGAATTTACCGGAAGAACAACGTTGTCTTTGTATTTATGTTGCTATTGGGCAGAAAAACAGCACCGTTGCCCAAGTGGTGCAAACATTGACGGATTTTGGTGCCATGGAATACACCACCGTGGTAGCCGCCACAGCAGCTGATCCGGCCTCTATGCTTTATATTGCTCCGTATGCCGGATGTGCTATCGGGGAATATTTTATGTGGAAGGGCAAAGACGTTTTGATTGTGTATGATGATTTATCCAAACATGCACAGGCATACCGTCAGATGTCTTTGTTGTTGCGCCGTCCTCCCGGCCGTGAGGCTTATCCGGGCGACGTGTTTTACTTGCACTCCCGTTTATTGGAACGTGCGTGTAAACTTTCCAAAGAAAACGGCGGCGGTTCTTTGACGGCTTTGCCGATTATTGAAACGCAAGCGAACGACGTTTCCGCTTATATTCCGACGAACGTTATTTCTATTACGGACGGACAGATTTATTTGGAAAGCAGTTTGTTCTTAAGCGGTGTAAAGCCGGCTATCAACGTGGGTCTTTCCGTATCTCGCGTAGGCGGTTCTGCCCAGCGCAAGACCATGCGCAAAGTGGCAGGTACGTTGCGTGTGGATATGTCCCAATACCAAGAATTGGAGGGTTTTGCCCAGTTCGGCTCTGAGCTGGATAAAGAATCCCAACGTCAAATTGCCCGCGGCAAACGTATGAGCGAGCTTTTAAAACAAGACCAATACCAACCCATGCGTTTATGGCAGGAAGTCTTGGCTTTATATGCCGGAGTCAACGGATACACGGACGAAGTGGAAGTGCATCAAGTACGCGAATATGAAAAACAACTCTTATCTTGGGCCGCTGTTGCCAAAAAAGAACTGACTGAAGAGTTGGATCAGGCAACCGAACTGACAGACGATTTGAAAGAAAAAATAGAGGCGGCCTTGACGGAATTTAAAAACGTTTTTAAGAGTGAAAAATAGGAGATTTTATGGAAAGTAAGAAAAAATATTTAGTAACCGGCGGAGCTGGTTTTGTAGGGAGCAACATTGCCAAAACATTGGAAGCTCAAGGACATGACGTAACGGTGGTTGATGACTTTACAAAAAATGGACATTTCAAAAACTTAATCGGTTTTAAAGGCGATGTGATTGCTGCGGACCTATTTGAATATTTGCCGGAAAACGAATATTTTGATGCTATTTTTCACGAAGCGGCCATTACGGATACCACCGTCATGGATCAAAAGCAAATGATGGAACAAAACGTGGAAGCTTTCCGCAATTTACTTAATTATGCTGCGGAAAACGAAATCCCGAAAGTGATTTACGCTTCTTCTGCGGCCACTTACGGTAACGGGGCTGTGCCGATGAAAGAGACGCAGCCTACCCAACCGGAAAACGTATATGGTTTTTCCAAAGTAATTGACGATAATTTGGCTCGTAAATTTTCCCAAAAACATCAAGACATGAAAATCATCGGTTTGCGTTATTTTAACGTCTTCGGCCCCGGTGAAGAATATAAAGGCAAAATGGCTAGCATGGTCTATCAGCTTTATAAACAGATGAAAGCCGGCCAACGGCCCCGCGTGTTCAAACACGGCGAACAATTGCGTGATTTTGTGTATGTAAAAGATATCGTAAAAGCCAATTTATGCGCTTTGCAAAACGGCAAAGAGACTTGTGTATTAAATGCCGCCACCGGCATTGCTCGCAGCTATAACGATATTATCAACTGCTTAAATCATGAATTAGGCACAAATTTAGAGCCGGATTATATAGACAATCCGTATCCGTTCTTCCAAAACAAGACCGAAGCGGACATGAGCTTAGCCAAAGAAAAAACAGGTTATACGCCGGATTATACGTTGGAAACGGCTATTGCCGATTATGTGAGCATTTTGGAAGGAAAAAATAAATAAGGAATTTTTATGGAATCCCTGCGCGATATACGCCAAAATATAAAAGCTATTCGCTCCACACAGCAAATCATGCAAACAATGAAAATGATTTCCAGTGCGCGCATTCGCAAAGCACAGGAAAGCATGGAAAATGCCCGTCCGTTTGCCAAAAAAATGCTGGAAATGGTGGCAGATTTGAAACAGGAAGTTCTGGAAATTGCGCAGGAAAAAACCGAAACGGAAAGCTGGGCGTCGCGTTTGTTTGTTAACCAAACAGGGGACCCTAACAAAATAGGTCTTGTGGTTATTACGGGCGATAAAGGACTGTGCGGTTCTTTTAATGCGGTAATTTTAAGAGCGGCGGTTGCTTTTCTAAAAGAAAACCAACATAAAGAAATTTCCGTTTTTTGTATCGGCAAAAAAGGAAAAGATTTTATTAACCGCTTTCGTCATAAAAATATCCGTGTGGTGTATGACAGTGTTGGTATTTTTCCAAAAGTGGAATATGTACATGCCGAGCTTTTGGGAGAAGCGGTGCTGAAAGAATTTTTTGAAAAAAACCTTTCTTCTGTAACACTTCTTTATAACGATTTTAAGTCTATGGGCAGTCAACGTTTGGCACAATACAAAATTTTGCCTTTTGCCTTAGACGAAGAAGTAAAAAAACAGGACGAACATGAGTTTCTGTTTGAGCCGGGAGTGAAAGAGATTTTCAAAATTTTGGTACCGCGTTTGATTAAAGCCAATATGTTTCGTGTCTTATTGGAAAGTCAAGCCGCCAATTTGGCCGCCACCATGAACGCCATGGATGCCGCCAGCAAAAACGCCGGTGAATTAGCCGAAGCCTTAGGCGTAAAATTAAACAAAGTGCGCCAAGCAGGCATTACCAACGAAATTTTGGACATTGTGAACGGGGCGGAAGCTCTGAACGGTTAAACCAAGCAGGGGAAATATTATGAATACGGGAAAAGTAAGTCAGGTCATTGGGGCAGCTATTGATATTCAGTTTGATCAAGCCCATTTGCCTGCTATTGAAAATGCAATTGAAATTCAACTTTCGCAAGATAAAGTAATTTTGGCGGAAGTAGCCCAACAAATGGGGGACGGTATTGTGCGTTGTGTGGCTTTGGAAAGCACGGACGGCTTGCAACGCGGCGCCGAAGCACGTGATACGGGAGCCGCTTTAAAAGTGCCGGTCGGAGAGGCCTGTTTAGGCCGTTTGATGAATGTACTCGGCCAAGCGCAGGATCACCGCGGCCCGATAGAAGGAGCGGCCCAAATGCCCATTCACCGTGATCCTCCTTCCCTGCAGGACCAAAATCCTACCCCCGAACTTTTTGAAACCGGTATTAAAGTGGTAGATTTGATTGCTCCGTACATGAAAGGGGGCAAGGTGGGATTATTCGGCGGAGCCGGTGTAGGCAAAACCGTACTCATCATGGAACTGATTAATAACGTGGCGCGTGAACACCACGGAAGTTCTGTCTTTGGCGGCGTAGGGGAAAGAAGCCGCGAAGGAAACGATTTGTGGTTGGAACTGCAAGATACTAAACTTAAAGATGGCAGTACCGTATTAGATAAAACAGTGTTGGTATACGGTCAAATGAACGAGCCTCCCGGTGCGCGTGCCAAAGTGGCCTTGACTGCTTTGACGCAAGCAGAATATTTCCGTGACGAAAAAGGGCAAGATGTGTTGTTGTTCTTGGACAATATTTTCCGCTTTGTATTGGCTAACTCTGAAGTGTCTGCCTTGTTGGGCCGTATGCCTTCTGCGGTAGGTTATCAACCTACACTCAATACGGAAATCGGAAACTTGCAGGAACGTATTACCTCTACCAAAAAAGGGGCTATTACTTCCATTCAAGCTGTTTATGTGCCGGCTGACGATTTAACGGATCCCGGCGTCGCGGCTACTTTTGCTCACTTGGACGCTACTACCGTATTGTCTCGCAGTTTAGCCAGCTTGGGTATTTATCCGGCGGTGGATCCGTTGGATTCTACTTCCCGCATTTTAGATCCGCGTATTATTGGGGAAGAGCACTATAAAGTGGCACAAGACGTGCGCCGTATCTTGCAAAAATATAAAGACTTGCAGGATATTATTGCCATTTTGGGTATGGACGAACTTTCTGACGAAGATAAAAACACGGTTAACCGTGCCCGTAAAATCCAAAAATTCCTTTCCCAGCCTTTTGCGGTGGGAGAGCAGTTTACCGGACGTCCGGGAAAATATGTCAAACGGGCCGATACGATCAAATCTTTTAAAGGAATCGTCAACGGCGAATATGACCATATCCCCGAATCTTGTTTCTTTATGTGCGGCGGCATAGAAGATGTGTTAGCCAATTATGAAAAAATTAAAGAAAAAGATGCAGAATAATTATGCCTAAAACGTTAAAATTGAACTTAATTACTCCGCAAAAGCAGCTACTCAAAGATCTGGAAGTAGAGAGTGTGGTCTTGCCTGCTTTTAAAGGGGAATTGGGTGTTTTGCCGGGGCATATTCCCATGATGGTGCAACTGGGGTTTGGCTCTCTTCGTTATAAACAAAACGGCCAAGAAGAAGAGTTTGCCGTTTTGGGCGGTTTTGCGGAAATTTTACACCAAAGTGTAAATGTTTTTGCGGAAAGTGCAGGACTTGCCGGAGAAATAAACGAAGAAGAAGAAAAGCAAAAAATCAAAAAAGCCAAAGAATCTTTATCCAGAAAAGATGCGGATATTGATTTTGAACTGGCAGAAATAGAAATCAAACAAGCCCTTACCCGCATGAAAGTGAAAAAACGGCATTTAAGTTAATTTGCTTGTAAAACAAAAATAAACACTCCTTAGGGAGTGTTTATTTTTTGTAAAAAGCGCGTACTGTATCGCAAATGCGGAAAACTTCTTGGCGGGTTAATTCCGGAAACATGGGCAAAGAAAGGACCTTTTGGCACACTTTTTCCGTAACCGGAAAATCTTTTGCTTCAAATCCTAAATGTTGATAGGCCGGTTGGCGGTATAGCGGAACCGGATAATAAATGGCTGAGGCAATGCCGTTTTCTTTTAAGTACTGTTTGAGCAAATCTCTTTGAGATGCTTGAATGGTATATACACAATACGCATGCGTATAATCTGCCGTAGAAGCAGGAGGCAGGGCAAGAGGCAAGCCTTGCAGCCTTTCTGCATATAAAGCGGCAATTTGTTGACGGGCTTTTGTCCATTCCGGCAAATGTTTTAATTTTACGCGTAAAATAGCAGCCTGTACCTCATCCATGCGCAAAGTAGAACCTTCCAAGGTGTGTTCATATTCTCTTTCTTGGTTTCGTCCACCATGGCGCAAACTGCGGCAACGCTGCGCCAAGATATCGTCGTTGGTAGTAATAGCCCCTGCATCTCCGCAGGCGCCTAAATTTTTGCTGGGGTAAAAACTAAAAGCTCCGGCATGGCCGAGCCCTCCTGTTTTTGTCCCTTGAACAGAAGCTAAAAGAGATTGTGCGCAATCTTCTATGACCGTAAGATGATATTTTTCAGCCAAGGCCTTGATGGCAGGCATATTGGCCGGATATCCGTATAGATGCACCGGCAAAATAGCCTTTGTTTTGGCAGTAATTTTTTGTTCGATAGATTGGACGGAAAGAGCACATGTGTCCGGCTCTATATCTGCAAAAACGAATTTGGCCCCGGTCAACGTAATAGAAGAAGTGGTGGCAATGAATGTAAAAGGAGAAGTAATCACTTCATCATTCGGACCGATACCGGCCGCCATTAATGCCAGTTGGATAGCGCTGGCTCCGGACGAACAAGAAATACAATGCTTGACCCCAAGCAGGGCGGCAAAATCCTTTTCAAACTTTTCCGTTTGCGGCCCCAAAAGCCACTGCATGGAATTTAATGCATCTAAAGCAGCGGCATTCAACTCCGTGCGCAACGAATCATGCTGACGTTGAATGTCAAAAAAAGCAATAGGTGGCTGTGACATAAAAAGATTTCCTGTTATTTGTACAAACTATATACTTCGGGCATTTCCAGCAGTTCTTTGGTTAATTTTTGAAATTCATGACCGGTGAAAGTACCTACAATCGTAACGTTAAAGTGTCCATCATGTTTGGATACTTCTTGTTTTAAGATTTGTACATTTTGTCTCTCAATAGTTTGGCGTACTTTGTCAATTACGCTCCATTGGGGTTGGCAGGTAAGAAAAAAAGTGTCATAGCGGCGTAGTTTTTCCACTAAGCCCAAGGTGCGGCGTACACCTAATTGCATCAAAAGAATCAAGGCACAGGCACCGGACGCCAAGACATATTGCCCGTATCCTACCGCCATACCGATAGCGGCCACCAACCACACCGCCGCTGCGGTGGTTAAGCCGGATACTTTGTTTCCTTCGCGCAAAATCGCACCCGCACCCAGAAAGCCTACACCGGATACGATTTGAGCCGCAATACGGCCGGGGTCTCCGCCCATTTCCCCCATTTTCAAAGAAAGAATGGTGAAGAGGGCTGCCCCAACACAGATGATGGAATTGGTGGCGTAACCGGCCGGTTTGTCATTATACTGACGCTCCAAACCCATTACTCCGCCCAAGACTAAAGAGAGCAAGACTTTTACAATGATGTCTTCCATAATCGCTCCTTATGACTTAAAAATTTTATAGAGAAAGTTATATAAATATTCTAATGATTATTTGTAATTTTTTCCAGTAGAAAATCACATTAGTTGGAAAAAGTGTTACAGGGCTTGACTTGTTTTTTTTTTTTGCTACAATTTTCCGGAAGGAAAATGTAGCAGAAAAAGGAGAATGTATTATGAAACAAGGTTTTACGCTGATTGAGTTATTAGTAGTTGTTTTAATTATCGGTATTTTATCTGCCGTGGCTTTGCCTCAATATCAAAAAGCGGTTACCAAAAGCCATTTTGCCCAAGCTTTTGTCGGTTTGAAAGCCATTGCCGATGCCGAAAAAGTGTGCATGTTAAGCACAGGGGAAAGTGTAGAGGATTTGGGCAGACAGGGAAACATATGTAATCTACCAGAAAACCTAGATATAGAAATTGGATCCCCTATACAAAATACGCCTTATGCCAGAGATACAAAGTTTTTTACTTTTCTGTTTGGAAACGGAGTTTCTACTGATGAGGGAAAAATCATGGCGCAAGCACAATATAAAAAATATGACGTTTGTGTATGTATCCATGAAGACGGGCATTTTTCCGGAAGCACTGGAGATGATTGTGGCTCGGCGGAAGCTCCTTTTGATGTTTTAAAAGTTCTAAATATAGAAGATGAGGGAACCTGCGGTTGTTGTTAAATTGATAAAAGCTAATTTTGGCTCTAAAATTAGTAAAATGTATGTAATGCTTGGGCCTAGAGCAGGCATTATGCCAAACCTAGCGCACAGAGCGCTCGGTATTTGGTATAATATTTATAATAATTTGTTTGAGACAAATTAGATCTTTTTAGGCAAGAGTTAAACAAAATGGTAGCCCAAAAAAATCTTTGTGTACTTATTTTGGCCGCCGGTAAAGGCACCAGAATGAAGTCCTCCCTTCCTAAACCCCTGCACCGCGTGTGTGGGATTCCCATGATTGCGCACAGTTTGCGTGCTGCCCAGAGTTTAAATCCGGGTGCGATTTGTGTTGTTGTCGGACATGAGGCGCAACTGCTGATGCAAACCATTACCGAAAATTTACAGACGTGGGGAATTACGGCTCCGGTTGTTTTTGCGGAACAAAAAGAACTTAACGGTTCCGGCGGTGCGGTACGTGCTGCTTTGCCTTTGTTAAATAAATTTGAAACCGTTATGGTTTTAAATGGGGATGCCCCCATGATCCGCCCCGAAACATTGCAACAAATGCACGATATTTCCGAAACGGAAAAAGCGGGTGCTATGGTGTTGGGTGTGACGGTGCCGAATCCGACGGGTTACGGGCGCATTTTACGTGAAAAAGACGGCACTTTTGATTGCATTATAGAAGAAAATGATGCAGACGAAAAAATCAAAAAAGTTGCTGAAGTCAACGGCGGCATGTATGTATTTAATGCCCAAGATTTAGTAACCGCTTTGGCTTTACTTAAACCGCAAGGGCCGAAACAAGAATTTTATTTAACCGATACGTTGGCTTTTATCAAAGATTTCAAAAAGCCCGTCTTGGTGTTTAATACGGTAGATTACCAACAAGCATTGGGAGTGAACAGCCGCCAAGAGCTGGCCTTAGCGGAAGATTTGATGCGTGCGCGTATTGCTGACAAATTAATGGATAACGGGGTTCGTTTGGTACGCCCGAAAGAAGTGTATATTGATGAAGAAGTGCAAGTAGGCGAAGACACAATTATTTGCCCCGGTTGTTATATTAAAGGAAAAACAGTTATCGGCAAAAACTGCCGTTTGGACGGAAGCGTGTTTATCACGGATTCCGTTATCGGCGACAATGTATTTATCAAAATGGGCAGCTATATTGAAAACAGTGTGATTGAGGATAACTGTGAGGTTGGCCCTTATGCACATTTGCGCCCGAAATCTACCTTGAAGAAAAAAGCGAAAGTAGGCAATTTTTGCGAAATTAAAAATTCCGTCATCGGAGAAGGCTCCAAAGTCAATCATCTTACGTATATCGGAGATACGGACATGGGGGTCGGTGTGAACATCGGTGCAGGCACTATTACTTGTAATTATGACGGAGAGAAAAAACACCGCACCGTTATTGGGGACCATAGTTTTATAGGTTCCAATGTGAATTTTGTAGCACCTGTAGAAGTAAAAGCTTACAGTAAAATAGGCGCGGGCTCCACCATTACCAAAGAAGTACCGGAAGGCTCTTTGGCCATTGCGCGGGCGCGTCAGGTTGTATTAGAAAACAAAGGTATAAAAAAACATGACTAAAACCGTAAACGGAGATTTGCGTATTTTTTCCGGCAATGCCAACCCGGCTTTGGCCCAAAAGATTGCTTCCCACTTGGGAATGGATTTGGGCAAGATCCGCGTGGAACGTTTTGCTGACGGCGAAATTGATGTGCAGATTTTGGAATCTGTGCGCGCCCATGATTGTTACTTGATTCAAAGCACCTGCCCCCCCGTAAATGAAAACTTGATGGAGCTACTGATTATGGTAGATGCTTTCAAGCGCGCCAGTGCCGGCAAAATTACGGTGGTCATTCCGTATTTTGGCTATGCCCGTGCAGACCGCAAAGCTGCCGCCCGCGTGCCTATTACGGCTAAATTGGCCAGCAACCTGATTGCCAAAGCCGGAGCCGACCGCATTATGACGTTGGATTTACATGCCGGTCAAATTCAAGGCTTTTTTGATATTCCGGTGGACCATTTGCGCGCCAGAAGCGTATTCTTGGATTATTTCAAAGATTTCAAACGTCAAGATTTAGTGGTTATTTCCCCCGATGTGGGCGGTGTAGAACGCGCCCGTAAATTTGCCGCCCGTATGGATGCCGGCTTAGTGATCATTGACAAACGCCGCCCGAAAGCCAATGAGGCAGTGGTGTATAACGTCATTGGTGACGTAAAAGACAAAGTGGCTATCATTTTTGATGACATTGTGGATACAGCCGGTACGTTAACTACCGTAGCGGCCAAAATTAAAGAACAAGGAGCCCGCGAAGTATATGCGGCCTGTTCTCATGGGTTGCTTTCTCGCAATGCCATCGACAAAATTAATAAATCAGCTATTAAAAAACTAATCATTACGGACTCTCTGCCCGAAAGAGATTTGGGACCGAAAGTAGATATGCTTTCCGTTTCGTACATCTTGGCAGATGCTATCAGACGTAACCACGACGGTCGCTCCATTAGCGACATGTTTAATTAGTTTTTCAATACATAAGGAGTGTAAGTACAATGGAAGAACTCAACATTACCGCCACCATTAGAACCGGTGAAGGTGTAAAAGGCGAACTCAGCAAAATCCGCGCCGAAAAGAAAGTGCCGGCCGTTATCTATGGCGGACATAAAAATCCCGTAAGCATTACGATTTCCGTGAAAGACTTGGAAAAAATCGTAAAAGCGGGTAAAAACACCATCGTGGAAATTAACCTTCCCGAAGGTAAAGAACAAGCTTTGATCAAAGAAATCCAATACCACGTGGTAACGGACTTGCCGATCCATGCAGACTTTCAACGTGTATCTTTGAAAGATACCATGGACGTAGTCGTCCCGGTGAAGTTGGTGGGTGAATGTGCCGACGTCAAAACTCATGGTGCTATGGTGGAACACATCTTGCGCGAAATTGAAGTGCGCGCTTTGGTGAGCAACATTCCGCACGAAATTGAAGTGGACATCACCAATGTAACCATCACCAGCGGTATTTCTGCCGGCGATATCAAATTGCCCAAAGGGGTAGAGCTTATTACCGATGCTCAGGCTCCGGTAGTACACTTGGCCTTGCCGAAAGAAGAAGTAGCTTCCGCCACTGATGCCGCTGCTCAGCCGGAAAGCTCCTCTACCAAAGGCAAAAAAGATGCCGACGGCAATTTAACCAAAGGCAAATAAATTGGATCGCTTTCTCATTGCCGGGCTGGGTAACCCGGGTGCACAGTATGAAAAAACCCGTCATAATGCCGGGTTTATGGTGGCAGATGCTTTTGCCCGCTCTTACGGTGCCTCTTTCCAGCCCTGGCAAAAATTGGGAGAGTATGCCAAATTGTCGGTAAGCGGTAAAGAAGTTTTTATCGTAAAACCGATGACTTATATGAATTTATCGGGTCAGATGGTGTCTAGTCTGGCCCGTTTCTACAAAATTCCTTCCTCAAATATTCTTGTTTGTTTTGATGATATGTCCTTAAATTTGGGCGATATCCGTTTGCGTCCGTCGGGTTCTGCCGGTGGCCAAAAGGGCATGAAAAATATCATTGATCTTTTAGGTACGGACAAAATTGCCCGTCTGCGCGTAGGTATCGGCCCTAAACCCGAAAAATTTGATGCGGCCAATTTTGTATTGGCCAAATTTACCAGAGAAGAGAGCCCTGTGTTGGAAAGCACGGTAGAACGTGCGGCAGAGGCGTTAGAAGTGTATTTGAAAGAGGGCCTTGAACGGGCCATGAATAAGTTTAATTAAAAACCCGCTTAATAAAGCGGGTTTTTAATAGTATTTCTTACTTTTTTGGTAATAAAAACGGCTTCTTCGGTTGCTAGTTTTTGTGTGGGCAAACCATTTTCCATTTTTGGGTTTCTTTGTTCCGACTTACCGCTCGCCGTAGCTATCACTACTTGCCTCGGGTAACTTACGGAACAAATAATTCCCAAAACTGAAAAATCATGCTATGAGCAATTGTTTTTCAGTTATTACGAAAGACAACAACTTTTGTTGTTGAAGTGCCGATATTACAAACGTAGTCAAAATACCTGTTTTTTAGGAAAAAATGTTTTGTATGTTTGAGTAGTTTTTTACGAGTTTACAAAACAGCCTAAAAAGCAGGTATTTTGGTTTGTGTTTATCGGCTAGCTTTTTTGGTTACTTTTTTTGCGATGAAAAAAAATAACACTCTCCCGTCGGGGAAAAAGAAAAAACTTGACTCGTTTTTTTTTTTTGATTTAATGGGAGTATCCCCATTAAATCACAAAAAAGGAGACAAGTATGAAAAAAATGCAAATTAGAGCCCATAAAGGCTTTACATTGATAGAATTATTGGTGGTAGTCTTAATTATAGGCATTTTGTCGGCAGTGGCTTTGCTAAAGTATCAATCGGCGGTGGATAAAACCCGCGCAACGGAAGCAGTAATAAATCTGCGAGCTTTGTATAATGCCCAACAACTCTACAAAATGGCTAATGGAGCGTATACGCGAAAATTGACCGATTTAGATTTTTCTTTACCTATAACAAATGAAACTGCTAAAGGAAAAAATTATACATTCTATTGTGTCGTGGACGAATCTTTAGGGTCTTATTGTCAATCCATTCCGGTAAAAGATCTTCCTAAGTTTGAAATCGCGCTTGCATCAAATATCATGTATTGTTTGTGTAATAGCGAAAAAAAATGCAAAATCTGCAAATCTTCAGGGGGTGCTTTTTCGCATACGAATTCTTTTGGTGATTATTATAAAATGCACTTTTAAAAAATTTTTCTTATGAATCAATAAACCCGCTTTTTAAGCGGGTTTATTTATTTTTACGTGCCACAAATATTCTATGTTTCCGTGTGTGCCTTTAATCGGGCTCTCGATCAGCGCGCCGCTCGTAGCGCCGTATTTTTCTTTGAGGTTCTCTTCAAAGAATTTTTGTACACGTTCAATGGCCAGTTGGCGGTTTTCCTCCGTTTTTACAATGCCGTGCGGCACTTGTTTGGGGGTCAATTCAAATTGCGGTTTAATCAAAAATACCGCTTCCGCCACGGGGGCCATCACTTTAAATAAAGGCTCCATGATCATCGTGAGCGAAATAAAAGACACGTCTACCGCAGCAAATTCGGGTGCGTTTTCAAATAGATCAGCTGTCATATAGCGGGCATTGGTTTCGGGCCGAAAATGAAAATTGCTATACCGGCGCATTTCATCGGCCAGTTGCCCTTTTCCCACATCCACACCGTACACTTCTTTGGCTCCGGCCTGAATCATACAATCACTAAATCCGCCTGTCGCTACGCCGATATCCACGCATGTTTTTCCTTTAATATCAATATTCCACTCTTTCAAGGCTCCGGCCAATTTCAGCCCGCCGCGCGATACATAAGGACAAGATTTTTCTTTTAAAGAAATCACATCTTCCGGTAAAATGGTGCGGTCGGCGCGTGTGTCTTGCTGTCCGTTGACCAGCACTTCCCCTGCCATAATAGAGGCTTGCGCACGGGTACGACTGGGGAAAAACCCTTGCTCCACTAAGGCCATATCCAAACGTAATTTTTTATTCGCCATCTGTTTCGTCCGTTTCTTCAAAGGGTTCGGTCAAAAGTTCCGCGCCTTTTTTCTTAAGAGCGGTTACTTTAAATTTCACTTCTTGCAGTTTGGTGCTCATTTCTTTAGAAAGAGCAATGCCTTCTTCAAAGAGTTTTACGGAAGCGTCCAAATCCGTTTGCTCTTCTTCCAGCAAAGCTACTATTTCTTCTAAACGGTTTAACTTGTTTTCAAAGCTGTTCTTCATTTTACCTCCGCACGGATCATACCGTCTTTTACTTGTACAAAAATAAGTTCCTGTTCCTGTGTTTGAGCTACACGGGAAATAATTTTGCCTTGCGCATTTCGGGTAATACTATATCCTCTACCCAAAACGGAAAAGGGGCTTAAGGCCTGCAATTTTTGGCTCAACAGTTCCAGCCGTCTTTCTGTTTGCGTTAATTTTTTTTCAAAGGCGTTTTCTAAGGAAAGGGTCAATTCGTCCACTCGTTGTTCTTTGTCTTGGGTTAAGAGTTCAGGGTGTTTGAAAATACGGCTGTTAACGGCCAGCTCCACGCGTGCTTTGGCCCGTTCGTAAAATAAACTGACGGCTTGGAACAGGCGTTTTTGGAGTTGGGTAATATGTGTATGTACTCCTTCTGCATTTTGCACCACCAGTTCCGCCGCGGCAGAGGGTGTGGGAGCACGTAAGTCTGCCACAAAATCGGTAATGGTAAAGTCTATCTCGTGTCCCACGCAGGAAATAACGGGGATTTTGCTTTCAAAGATGGCACGTGCTACAGGCTCTTCGTTAAACGCCCATAAATCTTCCATACTTCCGCCGCCGCGCCCCACTAAAAGTACATCAGGAGCCGGAGAAAGTGCATTTAAATCCGAAATTGCTTGCGCAATTTGCGCCGCTGCCCCATCTCCTTGCACTAAGGCAGGGGCTAAAATTACTTCCACGTTGGGACTACGGCGTTTTAAGACCGATAAAATATCTCTTATGGCTGCTCCCGTGGGGGAAGTGACCACCCCGATTCTGCGCGGAAAAGAAGGAATAGGTTTCTTGTTTCTTTCGTCAAAAAGCCCTTCTTTTTCCAGTTTCTTTTTTAATTTTTCAAATTCTAGAAATAAATTTCCTTTGTGTAAGGCTTCCACACTTTTGCAGACGATTTGGTATTTGCCTTGTTTGGCATAGCAAGATAAATCCCCAAACACGCGTACTTGCAGGCCGTCTTGTAATTCTGCCAAACTTTTGCGTGCATCCCATTTAAACATTACAGCTGCCAACAAGGCATCGCGGTCTTTTAAATCAAAATAAATGTGCCCGCTGGAGGCCTGGCGTAAGCCGCTGATTTCGCCTTCCACAAACACTCCGCGAAAGACCCCCTCCATCATTTGTTTAATGGCCAAGGTAATAGCGGTAACTGTGAAGACTTGTCCTCTAAACGGGGCTTCAGGTTCCATTTATTTTTCCCCTTTGATTTTTTTCAGGCGTTCTATTAAAGCAGCTTCTTTGCCTTGGGTAGTAGGGTGGAAGAATTGAATAGGGTCGGGCATATAGGCCTGTTTGACGTAGTGGTTAGGATAGTCGTGCGCGTATTTATAACCCATATTTTTCATACCGGAACGCAAATGGTCCGGTACGCGGCGCAATTTTCCTTCGCGTACTTCTTGCAGAGCCGCATTGATAGCTAAATAAGCTGAATTGCTTTTGGGGGCACAGGCTACATAAATGGCGGCATGTGCCAAGGGTATGCGCACTTCCGGCATACCTAATACTTCGGCGGATTTAAACGCCGCTTCTGCTATCATCAGGGCAGCCGGCTCGGCCAGACCTACATCTTCGCTGGCACAAATCAAAATTCTTCTGGCAATAAAGCGCGGATCTTCCCCGCTTTCGAGCATGCGCGCTAACCAATAAACGGCGGCATCAGGGTCTGAACCGCGCATGGATTTGATGAAAGCGGAAATGACATCATAATGTTCATCGCCCTTTTTATCATAGTTTAAATGGCGCTTTTGAATGCATTCTTTAGCGGTATCTAACGTGATTTGCTTGATGCCTTTTTGATCCGGTTCAGTGGTGAGAGAGGCAATTTCCAAAGCGTTTAAAATTTTGCGCCCGTCTCCGTTGGCTTGGGTGATAAAATAGGTGGCCGCTTCGTCGGTTAAATGCAGGTTCTCTTTTTCGGCAGCACGGTTTAAGATTTTTTGTAAATCCTTATCCCCTAACGGTTTAAATTCAAAGACGGAAAAGCGGGACAACAAGGCATTGTTGATATAAAAATAGGGGTTTTCGGTCGTAATATCAATCAGGATAATATCCCCGCGTTCTACACTGGGCAAAAGGACGTCTTGTTGGGTTTTGTTAAAATGGTGGATTTCATCTAAAATGAGTAAAGTGCGGCGCTCCTCAAAAGTGGGCGTACGTGCACGATCTTTGGCTTCAGCCAATACTTTTTTAAGGTCTGCTACTCCGGCCGCCGCGGCATTAAGCTCTACGGTGTGTGCTTGCGTTCGGCTGGCCACAAAGCGTGCGGTAGCTGTTTTGCCGCAACCCGGTGGCCCAAAGAAAACAGCGGATTTAAGGGTGTCGGTTTCCAACAAACGGCGCAACATTTTGCCCTCACCCAAAAGGTGTGGCTGGCCGGCAAAATCTTCTATCTTTTTAGGTGCCTGTCTGGCCGCCAAAGGCATAAAATCATCTTGCATAGTTTTATTTGTCCGTTTGTAAAGTTTGTTGGAGTTTGGTGATTAATTGGTCCAAGCGGCTGGCATCTTCTTTTTGTTTGCCGCCGTCTTGCAAATCTTTCAAATACGCTTTAGCCGCAAACTGCAAGGCTACTGCCAAAGCTTGTTTTAAGGTATCTATTACGTCTTCTTCTTGTTGTAGGCGGAGCATTTCTTTTTCCACCTTGGCGGCCAAATCAGCAATTTCCACGTAGCCAAGCTCCGGGATTTCTACATCCACGGGTATTTTCTTAATTTCTACGGTTACGGTATTTTTAGCCATGGTCTATCCTTACAACAAGTTTTTTTCTTCTTCCTCTGCGCGGGCAATTTCTTTGTCAATGCGTGTTTCCAATTTTTTAAGGGCACTAACCGTGTTTTTTTTCCATTCGCGCAAAGATCTCAGTTCTGTTTCGTTTTCTTTCAAGCGGGCTATCGTATCCTCTTGCAAACGAACTTTTTGGCGAAGCGTAGCCGCCTCGCTCTGCAGCGTTTGCAGGCGGGAGGCGGCTTGGGTTACCAAAAGTTCCAATTGCTTGAGTTTTTCTTGCATATTATCTGAGTTCAGCCCCTAAGCTGTGGCGCAAAGCCTCTAACAAAGCTTGGAAGGCTTGGTCCGTTTCTTGGTCTTTCAATGTACGGTCCGGCGCAGAGAAAGCCAAGGTGAAAGTGACGCTTTTTTTGCCTTGGGGGACATGTTCCCCTTCGTAAAGATCAATCAAGTTAAAACTGAGATTTACCGGCAGTTGCACTTTTTGCAATACATCTTTTATTTGTGCATATGAAACAGCTTTATCCAAAATGACGGATAAATCCCGCAAAGACGGCGGAAACTGTGCGGCTGCTTGTGCCGGCTTAAAACTTTGTGCAGAGAAAGATTTCTCCAACTGTTTAATGCCAAACTCAAAGGCCCATACTTCAGCAGATTTAATACCGCTTTCTTTCAAGGTAAGCGGGTGTACTGCCCCAAAAACGCCGATTTTTTTGCCGTTGGCTACAATGTCCATACAGATTTTAGGGTGCATATAAACAGGGGCTTTTTCGGACGGGACGAAATTTACATTTTCAAATTCTCCCAGTACGTTTTGCATGACTCCTTTCAGGAAGAAAAAGTCCGGCTTGGCTTCTTTTCCTTGAAAGAACGGTTGGGCTGTCAGCTGTCCGCACAAGACACCGGCAATGGTATAGGTTTCCGTAGGGAAACCCTTGGTTAAAGTAAAGGTGCGGGTATTTTCAAACAGGGCCAAGTCATGATTGCCGCGGCGTTCATTAAATTCCACGTTTTTAAGCAGAGCCGGCAACAAAGTCGGGCGTAAATAATCCCACCCTTTGGCCATAGCATTTTTGATCTTGACGGCATTTTTTACTTCAAAACCGAAAGAATGAAGTTCTTTCTCGCCCAAAAAGTCAATGTTTTTACATTCAAAAAATCCCAGGCCGGCCAACTTGTCGGAGAAGATTTCCAACAAATCCACCCCTTTTGGGTTGTCATTAAAGCTGACAAAAGCACGGGAAGCACCCGTCGGAATGCAATCAAATCCGGCGAAACGGGCAGCTTCTTCAGCCAAATCCCAACGGTGATTTAAATCACGGCGGTGAGTAGGAGCTTGAAAAGTCCATTCCGCGCTGCTTGCATCAAAATTTAATGCCAAACGGGAGAAAATATCTTTCAGTTTTTCTTCTTCAATGGCGGTCCCTAAAATACCGTTGATTTGTGCCGGTGTAAAACGGACGACCGGATTGGCATAGGCGTTCGGGTACACATCACAAATTTGGCTGGCGGTACCGCCGCAAGCCTGCAAGAATAAATCAGTAGCACGTTGCAAAGCAAACACCGTCATACCGATATCGGCCCCGCGTTCAAACCGTTGAGAAGAATCGCTGGATACTCCATATTTTTTAGACGTTTTATTCGTTAACGGTGCATCAAAATAGGCGGACTCAATAAAAATATCGGTTGTATTTTCTTGAATGCCGGAGTTTTTTCCTCCCATAATGCCGGCTAAAGCGGTCGCTTTTGTTTCATCACCGATCATAAGAGCGTTTTCGTCCAAGGTTAACTCACGCTCATCAAGTAATGTAAATTTTTCATCTTTTTCAGCACGTCTGACAACAATCGTGTCTCCCTCAATTTCCTTGCGGTCAAAGGCATGCATCGGTTGTCCGAGCTCAAACATGACATAATTGGTAATATCCACCAAGGCATTTTTGGGGTTTAAACCCATGGCGGCCAAACGTTCTTTAATCAGTTCCGGAGATTCGGCATTCTTTACTCCGCGGATTAAACGGCCGCTATAACGCGGGCAGGCTGCCCCGTCACGCACGTCCACTTTTAGGCTTTCCCCTTCTCCGGCAATATTTTGTACCGCAGGCATTTTAACCGGTAAATTGAGCAAGGCGGAAAGTTCGCGCGCCACGCCTAAATGGGAGAGCAAGTCAGGGCGGTTAGAGGTAATTTCCAAATCAAACAAAGCATCGGCTTTGCCGTACAAAGAGCGCACGTCGGTGCCTAAAGGGATATTTTCGTCCAACACCAAAATACCACGGGCTCGGGTGTTGGTAAGCCCCAACTCATCGGAAGAACAAATCATTCCTTCGCTGGCTACCCCGCGGATTTTGGCCGGAGTAAGCACCATTTTGCCCAGTCTGGCCCCTACGCGGGCCAACGGTACTTTTTGACCGACGGCTACGTTCGGCGCGCCGCATACAACGCGTTGGGTCTTTCCTTCACCGAGATCTAAATCTACCAAGTGTAAATGGTCGGAGTTGGGGTGGTCTTCAATATGGGTAATTTGAGCCACGTGTACACCCTCAAAATCGGCCCCTTTTTTCTCTACAGAGGCTACTTCAATGCCCAGTTCGGTAAATTTTTGTGCCAATTCTTCAGGGGTAAGGTCTAAATCAATAAAATCTTTTAACCAACTGTATAATATCTTCATAATTCTTCCTTAAAATTGATTTAAAATGCGCAAGTCATTTTCGTAGAAGGTGCGGATATCATTGATATTCATCATCATCATGGCTAAACGCTCCACACCCATACCAAAGGCATAACCGCTATAGACTTCGGGATCAATGCCGCAATTTTTAAGTACTTGCGGATTGACTACGCCGGAGCCGAGCATTTCAATCCAGCCGGTTCCCTTACAAATGTTGCAGCCTTTTCCTCCGCAGAATACACATTTTACGTCCACTTCGGCACTGGGCTCTGTAAAAGGAAAGAAAGACGGACGGAAACGGATTTCCGTTTTGTCCCCCAACAGGCCCTTCATAAATGCGGTCAAATCTCTTTTTAAATCCGCCATACTGACGTTTTTATCCACATACAATCCCTCAATTTGGTGAAATACGGGACTGTGGGTGGCATCTAAGCTGTCGTTGCGGAACACGCGCCCCGGTGCCATAATGCGGATAGGGGGTTGGTGTTTTTCCATAAAGCGGCTTTGCACATTGGACGTATGGGTGCGCAAAACTAAGGAAAGAGGGGAGCCTGTTTCGGCAAAGAAGGTATCTTGCGCGTCACGTGCGGGGTGGTGTTTGGGAATGTTGAGCATATCAAAGTTATGCTTTTCATCTTCTACCCAAGGTCCTTCGGCCCAAGTAAAACCTAATTTGGATAAAATGTCCGTCATGCGCTTTTGCGCAATAGAAAGGGGGTGTCTGCGGCCGCAAGGAACGGGACGGGCCGGCAAAGTAAGGTCCAAATTTACACGGTTTAATTCTTCATTCATAGCTTTGGCGGCTAAGTCAGCTGTTTTTGTTTCCAAAGCTTGTGTGAGGGCGGCTTTTAATGCATTGCCCAAGGGGCCGGCGGTTTTCTTGTCTTCTATAGAAAAATCTTTCAAATTTTTCAAAAGTTCCGTCAATGCGCCTTTGCGTCCGAGGGAGGCAACGCGCAGTTCTTCCACGGCGGCCAAATCGGCGGCAGCGGAAATTTTAGCAGTGTATTCTTGCTCTAGTTCAGAGCACATGTTTTGAAATTCTTGTAAGGTCATAGATGAATATATTTTACTTTATTATTGGGGGATTGGTGGTGAAAAATTAAGAAAGTTTATTAGATTTTTATGATAACGGCTTTTTCAGTTGACGGTTTGGTGTTGGGCAAACGATTTTCCACCTTTAAGTTTCTTGCCTCCGCCTTGCCTGCGCCGTACCTGGCAGTACTTGCCTTGGCAACTAGCGGAGGCAATAAATCATAAATCTGAAAAATCATGCTACTGGTAATTCTTTTTCGGTTGTAGGGGAGGGCAAGACTTTTTCAGTTGACGGTTTGACTTTGGGCAAACAATTTTTCCGCATATCTTTTCAATTTGATAAGATATAGATATGTTTTCCAAAGTACTTCTTTTTGCCCGCGAAAAAGGGCTGATTTTGCAAGGAATTACTTATAATTCCGCTGAAGTAAAAGCGGGATATGTCTTTTTTGCGCTGAAAGGGGTACACCATGACGGAAATGCTTATATAAATGACGCCATTGAGCGCGGGGCGGTGTTGATTGTTTCGGCACAAGCCGCGGCTCAAGCTTATCAAGTTCCTTTTTTTCTTTCCCAAAATATAGATCAGGATATGGCTGATGCCGCCTATGAATTTTATGGCAGACCGTCGGACCATTTGTGTATTACAGGAGTAACGGGCACGAAAGGGAAAACGAGTATTTCGTATTTGGCCGAAGCCGCTTTGGCCAGCGGCGGCAAAAAAGTATCCGTCTTGGGAACGGTCAATTATCGTATCAACGGCCACGTAGTAACCGATGCGCCCAATACTACTCCGCTTGCCTTACCTCTTTTTAAACTTTTACACCAAATGAAAGCGGCTCATACGGATGCATTAGTGATGGAAGTTTCTTCCCACTCTTTAGAGCAACAGCGTGTGCGGCATATCCATTTTGATACGGCTGTATTTACCAATTTGCAACGCGATCATTTGGATTTTCATCTTACGTTTGAAAATTATTTTGCCGCCAAGAAAAAATTATTTGAAGAGTTGCTCTCTGCTGAAAATCACAAACCTCTCAAAACCGCTATTATCAATGCAGATGACCCGTATGGGAGAGAGTTGGCGGAAATGTTACGCGGTAAAGTGCGCGTATTGACCTATGGTTTAGATACGCAGGCGGACTATCGGGCTACGGATATAGAAGAAAGTTTGTCTTGCACAAAATTTGCGGTAAATGGACTTTCCGGTCAAATAAATCTATTGGGTAAGCATAATGTTTATAATGCTTTGGCAGCCTTGTGTATTGCCGTAGCTAATGGGGTGGACGAAGAAACCGCTTTGCAAGGTTTGTCTCAACTGTCCGGTGTGGCCGGAAGAATGGAGAGAATAGACGAAGGGCAAAATTATTTCGTGTTTGTAGATTTTGCCTATACTGATGAGTCTCTGCAACGGGCTTATAAGACGGTGGAAAACTTCAAAAAAGGGCGCATTATTACGGTATTTGGTTGCGGTGGGGACCGAGATCGCACCAAGCGTCCGCTTATGGGCTGTACCGCCTGTACCCATAGTGATTATGTATTTTTAACTAACGATAATCCCCGCACCGAAGACCCCAAACAAATCTTTGCCGATATAGAAAAAGGTATGGAAGGTTTTTCTAATTATGAAATAGAGCCGGACCGTAGAAATGCTATTTTTAAAGCCATAGCCATGGCGCAAGAGAATGATATTGTCATTATTGCCGGTAAAGGCCATGAACAAACCCAAAAAATAGGGCATACGGTATTGCCTTTTTCGGATCAAGATACCGTGCGGGAAGCCATCAGAGGAAAAAATGTTTAAAGCGGAAAAATTTTTGACGAAAAAAGCCTGTGTGTTGGGGTTGGGCCGTAGTGGCAAAGCGGTAGCGGAGCTGTTGGCGCAAAAGGGTTTTTCCGTCCTTTTAAGCGAAGGCAAACCGGTGGCCCACGTGCCTGCTCTTGCCAAAGGGATAAAAGTGGAAACGGGCGGACATAGCCCCCGTGTATTTGAATGTGATTTTATCGTCAAAAGCCCCGGTATTTTTCCGCAAAGTGCGGTGTTAAAAGAAGCAAAAAAGCGCAAAATTCCCGTATTTTCTGAGTTGGAAGTGGCTTTGTCTTTCATGCCCAAGGATATTTGTATACTGGCCGTGAGCGGAACAAATGGCAAAACCACGACGACCAGCCTGTTGGGAGAAATTTTAAAGGAGTACGGAGCCCAGCTTTTTCCCAAGAGAAATGTTTTTGTAGCCGGAAATATCGGCGCGCCCGTTTCGGCGATGGCGGATAAAATCCGCCCGAATGATTTTTTAGTGTTGGAAGTATCCAGTTATCAACTGGAGGACAGCTCTTTTTTCCGCCCGAAAGTGGCCTGTTTGCTAAATATCACGCCGGATCATTTAGATCATCACGGCGGTATGGAAAAATATATCAAGGCTAAAGCCCGTTTGTTTAAACATCAGCGCAGCAATGATCATGCGGTACTTAACGGCGGTGATGCGGGATGTGCCGCTTTGGCAGAAAAACTAAAAGGCTCTTTGGTGGCTTTTTCGGCTTTTCCCAATCATCCGTTAAAAACAGATGTGTTCTTTGACGGAGATGAAATTATTTTTAGTGCCGGTCACCGTTTGCATCCGCCCAAATTAAAGGGAATTCATAATATAGAAAATGCCATGGCGGCGGCTTTGTGTGCTTTGGCGGTGGGTGTGCCTGCTGAAATTATACAACGTGTATTTGACCGTTTTGAAGCTATGGAACACCGCATAGAACCGGTGGAAACATACAAAGGCATTACTTATATTAATGATTCCAAAGCGACCAATTTAGACTCTACGATTATTGCGCTTAAATCTTTTGAAAAAGAGCAAAATATTTGGTTGATTCTGGGCGGACGGGATAAGGGATCCTCTTATGAAGTTTTGTTGCCTTATTTAAAGGATCATTGCCGTTGTGTGTTGAGCATTGGCGAATGTATGGATAAAATAGAAAAAGAGCTGAAAGGGCAGTTTCCCATCGTGCGTTGCGAAACATTGGAAAAAGCAGTAGATTATGCTTTTTCCCATGGTAAAAAAGGCGATGTGGTGCTGTTATCTCCTGCGTGCGCTTCGTTTGACCAATTTAAAGACTATGAAGAAAGGGGAAAAGAATTTAAAAGAATTGTTCATGAGAAGATAGCGCAAGACAAATAAAAAGCCGCCTGTAAGGGCGGCTTTTTAACGGTTTATTTTACATTTAGTAAAAGATTAATTTTTTCTTGGTATTCTGCGCGTAATTCTTTCAGTTTTTCCACTTGCATTTGCTGTACCATGCGGCTGCGGCAAACAGCATTACTTTGCAAGTCCAACTCCTGATACAAAGCCGCCGCTTCTTGGGCTGTGGCTTGGCCGTATGTCTTTTGAATTTGGGCTAAGTCCTTTTTGTTTTGCTCAATCAATGAGGCACACATGTTCATGGGATCTTGTTGCCAAATTTTTTCGTTCGGTTGATTCATCATTTTTACACTTCCCGTAGCGCAGGCACAGAGCAGTGCCGCTACGGCCGTTACATAGATTTTTTTCATAGCGTTCCTCTTATTTTAAGTTATACAAATCCAGCGCATTTTGCGTGGTAATTTCGGCCAGTTTTTCTACCGGCATGTTCAAATAGTCCGCCACCCATTGGGCAATGAGCGGAATATTGGAAGGGTCGTTACGGGTGCCGCGCTTTCCTTGAGGGGAAAGGTACGGACAATCCGTTTCCAAAACCAGTTTATCTGCGCCAGCTTTTTTGACTGCCTCGCGGATATATTCGTTTTTTTTATACGTAAAACAGCCGTTAATGCCGAGCAAAAGCCCATGATCCAAGGCTTGCTTGGCTTCTTCGTATCGGGCAGAAAAACAATGCAACACGCCGGGGTATTTGGTAGAAACAGGCGTCCAGCTGTGCTTTAAAAAATGAAAAGCAGTGTCGTACGGTTCGTAATTTTCTTCCTCACGGCGAATATGCAAAACAATGGGTTTTTGGACCTTATTTGCCAAAGCGAGCATTTCTTCAAATACGTTAAGTTGCGTTTCTTTGGGGCAGGCATGCAGATAGGCATAATCCAGACCGATTTCTCCCAAAGCCGCCACATGAGGATTTTGTAACAGTTCTATAAGTTTGTGTTTGGCACTATCATCATAAGTTTGTGCAACTTGGGGGTGTACCCCCAGTACAGCCGCTACACGGGAAGGGTATTTCTCGCACAAGGCAAGGGCGGGTATCCACTCGTGGGTTTCACAAGCAATTTCTATAAATTTATAAGTGCCGTTTTCAAAGACGCGCTTGATTACTTGGTCTCTGTCTTGGTCAAAGGCTTCATCATTGATATGGGCATGAGAGTCTATAAAGTTCATACTTATATTTTATCTTTTTATGAAAAACTTTTTCAGGTGTTGGGTTTTGTGTGGACAAACGATTTCTTGTTACTTTTTGGTATAAGGAAGTCTTTTTGTTTATTGGCCGTTTTTCAACGAGAGATTGCGCTTCCTCTTGACTTGTTTTTTTTTTTTTGCTACAATTTCAGCGTTGCCCTCAGACCCAAATCCTACGTGTTGTTTGTTGGGTCTTAAAGCCGTGTAAAAGGAGAGAAAAATGAAAAAAGGTTTCACACTCATTGAGCTGTTAGTAGTAGTGTTAATTATCGGTATATTGTCCGCGGTAGCTTTACCGCAATATACTACTGCGGTGGAAAAAGCGCGCGTAACGGAAGCTTTAACAAATATGAAAGTGATGATGGATGCAGTGGATAGGCAGTTAATGGCAGACCCTAATGCTAGCGGACATTTTAAAGATTTTGCGGATGTAGATTTGTCCGGTGGAACATGGGACGGGAATTTTTATAGTACAAAAAACTTTGAATATGGTGCTGCCGTTTTAAGCAACGGAAATTTTCAGTCTGATGTGAAAAGATTAAACGGAGCTTATTCTTTTAATATTGCTAATTATGAATATGGTCCCTTGTGTGCAGGAATGACAGGAAAATGGTGTAAAAAATGCCATGCAAATCTGACAGATACCGGCAGAAAAGTGTGTAAAGGATTAGAAAATCAAGGTTTTATTTATGTAGATCATGAGTTATAAAAAAGCCGCCTGAAAGGGCGGCTGTTTTTTGTGTAAAGGATAAATTACAACCCCATAGCATCTTTTACTTCTTTTCCCATAGAAGTGGGTACGCCGTCTTTGGTCACACAGACCAAGGTTGTTTTGCCTTTCGTGCAAAGTTTGCCGTTTTGGTTGGTGATGATATTTTCAAACACGATTTTAATATCACTTATTTCCAACACTTTTGTGCTTACGTCTATTACGTCGGCATATTTTACAGGATATTTATATTCTGTTTCTTGTCGTGCCACTACAAAGAAAAGCCCCTTTTGCATAAGAGCCGGCACAGAATAGCCTTTTTCCGCCATAAACAGTGTGCGGGCTTCTTCAAAAAATTTCATGTAGTTTCCGTAATATACCACACCGCCGCAATCTGTATCATGATAAAAAATAGTTTTTTTCATATTACTCTCCGATAATTTTAATCAAAATCCGTTTATTTCTTTGCCCGTCAAATTCTCCGTAGAAAATAGTTTCCCACGGGCCGAAATCCAGCCGGCCGTTGGTGACTGCCACGACTACTTCTCTACCCAGAAGGGTGCGTTTGAGGTGGGCGTCCCCATTATCTTCTCCCGTTAGGTTATGTTGATATTTATCTATGCCGTAAGGGGCTAGTTTTTCGGTCCAGCGTAAAAAATCAGCATGTAAGCCGCGCTCATTGTCATTGATAAAGACAGAAGAGGTGATGTGCATGGAATTGACTAAGCATAATCCTTCTTGGATACCGCTTTTTTGCAGGGCCGTTTCCACCTGCGGAGTGATATTGACGATGTCATAGCGCTTTGGCGTACAAAGCGTTAAATATTCTGTATATGATTTCATCTTATAACTATAGCAAATCTTCCGCTTGCACCGCCTCTTGCGCCGGAACAGAATTTATTTGTTACAATATGGATATGGAAAAAGAAAGGTTGATGGCTCTTTTGCGCAATCCGCAGAAATTTCAGAAAAAAGCGGAGCGTAAACAGCAAGCTGACAAAGTAAAACAGGACCGTGCCGAAAAAGCCGCCGCCAAAGCTGCCTCAGAAAAGATGATGCTGGTTGTGGGAAGCGTGGTGGCTGTTATGGTGGTGGTTTCGTTGATTTTTGTGTTATCTGCCCAGAAGCGTGTGCATAATTTGTCAGCTTCGTTAGATCCGGCTGTTTTGAAAGGGCTAATGGTAGATAAAACTTTTAATCCGAATAATACTGTCCGCTACGTGCAAATTTCGGAAGGGGCTGACCGCAACGTCAGTAACGTGGTGGAATATGGCTCCACCTTGCCGGTTATCAGCCGTTACAATTACAAGGCATTGCCTCCAAAAAGCCTGAAAGTCATCGGTGCGGCTCCGTACGCGCTAAGCATTAACGTCTCTTCTAATATTTCCGATCCGGATTTGTTGCATTATTTGTTCAATCAACAAGAAGTAATTGATGAGTTTTTGAAACGGCCGGATGTGGCTCCTTTGCTTTCCGATCCAAAGGCTCTGACGGCAGTTGCAACGGATATTGCCAAAACGGAAGCTTTTTTTAACGATGAAACCGTGCAGAAAGTATTGGCAGATCCGAAACTTTTGCATGCGTTGGCCAGCAGCCGTTTGTTTTCATATATGTTAATTAGCAAAGCGGTAAAGTATTATCGGGATAATCCGGCCTTGGCCTCTCAGTTGATTCATGCCAGTCCGGTGTTAACATCGCTTAAAAATAATCCGAATGTACGCAAAGAAGTTTCGGAAAATGCATACCTGAAAAAAATAGCAGTTGAACTTTTGAAATAAAATTTGTTATAATTTTATTACGCTAAGATTTGCGCGGGCGTGGTTCAATGGTAGAACGCGACCTTGCCAAGGTTGAGACGAGGGTTCGATTCCCTTCGCCCGCTCCATTTAGACCCCAGATGATTCTGGGGTTTTTTTACGCCTACTATATCTTCTTTTTCTTTTCCATTTTTCGCATCTGGGTCCTTTGGTCCCACATTTTCTGGGTCTTTTGGCCCTTTTTTTGTCTTTTCAGAAAGGGTAGGCTATAAATAAGAGGCTTTTATGAAAAGAATTTTTGTTTTTACTTTGGTCCTTTTTTTGATCAGTCTTGGTGCACAAGCCAAAGACAACCTCTTTTTATTTTCCGTAGATAGAAGTAACCAGCAGGCTGTCTATGAGCATTCCGTTTTTGAGCAGCTGCAAGAGGCCGTGAAACAGAAAGATTCGGAAAGATTAAAAACGTTGTTAAAGAAAAGCGATAGCCGCATTTGGACGAAAAAAGATAGGCACGGAAATAACCTTTTTCACCTTTGTTCTGATGTAAAGACTTTTTCCATGTTGCATATGTATTTAGCTTCGGTGCGGGAAGAAATGCTGTCTGAAAAAAATAAAGCGGGCGAAACACCTTGGATGAGTTATATTGTATATGGAAAAGAAGATATTTTCTTAACTTATTTCCCAAAAAGTACGCTTTACACACGTTTACAACAGATTTCATTTGAGTTGGAAAATGCCGTCGGTTTAAATTATCAAAACGCTTTAACCCAAAAAGATGCCATCCTGAAAGAATGCAGCAGTGCCGGTGGACAAACCTTGTGGCAAAGAGCAGACTTGATGTGTAAAGGGCTTTCTTGCGGGGCCAAAGGCCACGCCTCCTATACTTATTCGGCAAATACAGCGCCGGGCATGAACAAACCTTCTTCAACAAAAAACAAAATGGAACAAGTAAGAGATTTAATAGAAGAGGTAGCCCCTTTTCTGGTAAGGTAAAAGTTTAAAAACCGGCTGAAAAGCCGGTTTTTTTAACTAAAGAATTTGATGGAATTGGGTAAGATGACGTCTTCCATCACGCTTAACGCATAAGAATCCGTCATTCCTGCTATATAGTCTGTAATAATCTGATCTTTCAGAGCCGGATTTCTTTGATAGGTTTTCTCCATGGATTCCATGTATTTGGCAAAACTGGAGGCGGTTTGTTTGCCTTCTTTTGTATAGGCGGGATAATCAAAATAATACTTTTCAAAAATCGTACGAAAATAAGCAAACAGATTTTCTATACAGCGGTCAATGGTTTCCTTGCGCTGGCGCATTTGTTCATTGTGATAAATACGTTGGTAATTAAATTTTTTTAACTCGGAAATGATATCTGTTTTCTCAGGAGAAAACCCGATATAATCCTTGTTTTTGGAGTGTTCTATCAAATCCAACGTCAGTATGTTGATAATTTCTCCGTTAGAAGTGCCAATTTCGTCCTGCACAATAAGAGGGATATCTTCTTTAGTGATTAACTTGGCTTTGATGGCGTCTTCAATATCCCGTCCCAAATAGGCAATTTTGTCCGATACGCGCACAATACACCCCTCATAAGTGGTAGGCAGGCATCGGCGGCTTTGTATGGATTCCAAGTCATTGGCTTGCGGAGTTGGGCGAAGTTCTGTAGTGGCAAAATCTTCCCCGCAGTGACATAAAATTCCGTCTTTAACGGCATAGGTCAGATTAAGCCCTTCTCCGTAATTGGCTAAATGTTCCACCACGCGGTAACTGTTCACTTCATGCAAGAAAGGAGTCGGCGCAATACATGCAGCCAAAGCTTTTTCTCCTTCGTGTCCGAAAGGGGCATGCCCAATATCATGGCCCAAGCCAATGGCATAAGCTAAGTCTTGGTCCAAATTCCAATTTCCGCTTTGGTTGAGTCCCCTGCAAATAGCTGCTGCAATGGTGGCCACGTGCAATACATGTTCTATGCGCGTGCAGATATGGTCGTTATCCGGTGCAAAAAATACCTGGGTTTTGTGCTTTAATCTGCGAAAGGGCAAAGAATGAATAATTTTGGTCTGGTCACGAAAATATTCTCCGCGTACATCAGGGGTTTGGGGGCGCGTTCTTTTAAAATAAAATTCTTGGGTAAGCGGGTTTTTGTTCATAAAATTATGATACCATAATATAAAGATTGCTTCTATAGAGGTTTTCCGCATGTCTAAGAAAATAGCTGTTTATCAAGGAACTTTTGACCCCTTTACCCAAGGGCATTTGGCGGTAGTTCAAGATGCATTATCTGTATTTGATGAAGTGTGTATTCTTCTTTTAGTTAATCCGGCTAAAAAACCGCTCTTTTCTGTAAAAGAACGTAAGGAAATGATTGAACAAACGGTTTGTTCTCTGCCGAGAGTATGGGTGGACTCTTATGAGGGGTTATTGGCAGATTACATGCAAGAGAGGGGGCTTGTTTGCAGTGTACGCGGTGTGCGTAATGAACAAGATTATGCCTATGAACTTGAAAACCATCAGTTGAGCAAAAATTTTTATCCTCAATTGCAAACCTTTTTTCTTCCTTGTGCCCCCCAATGGAGTTGTGTAAGTTCCGGCGCGGTCAAGGCAGCCTGTGTGTGTGGCAAATTGCCGTCTTCTTGGGTTTCGGACGCAGTAGCCAAAGAACTCTTGGCCAAATTTCCCCAAGTCCGGCTTATTTGATGGATAAATAGGTCTTTTTTCCCCTAAAAATAGGTCCTTTTGCTTGTATAGCGCCTCCGTCTTTTGTTATAATATACTTGGAGACGGATAAAAGGAGAAAGTATGCTATACGCAGCAAAAGCTTTGGTGCGTGTGAGCTTGACGACGAGGCTGAAGTGCCTGTTGGGCAAGCCGGCTATTCTTTTTCCCAAAAAAGCTGTTTCCTTTTTTTATGTTCTTTTTAGAAGAAGTTGTTTTCCAATAGAAAATTTTGTTTTTGTTATATGGGCCAAAAGTACCTTTCCGTTTAGGACTTTTGGCCCTTTTTTTATCGTGCTAAAACCGGCACAATATTTATAAGAGGATTTTATGACCCGAATTATCGCTTTAATTTTAAGCTTTAGCATCATTTTCACTTCTGTAGCTCCCTTGTATGCACAGGGGGCAGATGCTGTTGTTGAGGAGCGGATAGCGGTAGCGAACTTTGAAAAGAGTTATCGTGCGGCGGTATCTGCGGAAGCGAAGTCAAAGGGGCAGAAGGCGAAGACATATGAGACGAGCTTAAAGGCGGCGCGGTTGGAAGAGGCG
>JAFUJU010000046.1 GCA_017468055.1 Elusimicrobiaceae bacterium | reverse complement strand
TACAATTTATTCTGTTTTTGGAACCGTTTTGGAAACGGACCTTTGCCGTCAGGCAAGAGTATGCTCTCCGAAAACAGTCGTTTAGGTATAGGATAAACGGACTAATTACCCGTTTGTTTTATGCCAAATGTTTATCGTTTTGGCGATAAACTACGGCTGTTTTTGTTTGAAGGTGAGCATACTCTCAAGCAAGAAGCAGCCGTTTTTGTTGGGTTTCATAACAGAATGAGGAGCGTTTATGAAAAACAACAAAAAAGCATTCACCCTCATAGAATTATTAGTTGTCGTTTTAATCATCGGCATTCTATCTGCCGTAGCCTTACCGCAATATACTTTTGCGGTAGAAAAAGCGCGCTTTGCAGAAGCAGAACAAACAGTCGGTTCTTTGCAAAAAGCCATTGATATATGGCTTTTAGAAAACGGATCTCCTTCACAACTGACTCAATTACTTGGAAAAAATAGCGTTTCCGGACAGCTGTCGCTTGACTTTGAGGGAAGCTTAGATTGTTCCGGAGAAGATACATGTAAAAGCAAAAACTTTAGTTATGGGGCGGTTTGCTGGGAATCAGGGTGTGACGTTATGGTATTTCGCGAACCCGAACGTCCCTATGCCATTACTTGGAGCCGTAATTCCACCGGTTGGCACGGAGATGAATGCGACTATTATACAGATGTGTCTCCCATCGGCGAGAAGCTATGTAAAATGCTGGAAAAGCAAGGCAACGGCTTTTGGTCCTGCGAAAATTGTTAACTTATCTTAACCGCCTGTTTCTACAGGCGGTTTTTTTAAAGCCGTTCGCAACAAATGAAAACCCTATGTTCACCGCATGATTTTTCAGATTTATGATTTATTGGCTCTGCTAGTTGCCATGGCAAGTACTGCTAAGTACGGCGCAGGCAAGGCAACGCAAAATAAACCAAATATGGAAAATTGTTTGCCCACCCCACCCCCCGCAAATGAAAAAGCCTTTTTATTTATGCTAAAATACCTATATGCTATTACCGCGTATCTTAACTGCCGTCATCGGCGTTCCCGTAATTTTGGCTGCCATTCATTTTGGCGGTCTTGTGTATATGGCTTTTGTAGCCTGTGTCATCGCTTTGTGCTTGTATGAGTACGGATTGGTGCTTCGCTCCGGTAAAAAACCGGTGCACATGTTCTCTTTGGTTTTCTTTGGTCTGTTGATGGGTGCTGTAGCCATTGCCGGACGAACAGAAATCCCCTCCTTAGAATTGCCGGATAATTTGTACCCCTTTGCTATTAGCGTAGTTTTGTTTGGGGTTTTATTTGTGGAAGTCATTACCCCGCGCCGCAGTTGGGACCGCGTAACCAATACATTGACAGGTGTCTTTTTAATCCCTTGGTCTTTGGCACACCTTATTAATATACGCGATTTACAACCCAATGGCGAATATTTGACCTTATTTATGATTGTTACCGTATGGATTTGTGATACGGGAGCGTATTTCACGGGCCGTTTTTTGGGCAAACACAAACTCAATAAAGAAGTAAGTCCGAAAAAAACGTGGGAAGGCTCCATCGGCGGCACTCTGCTTGCCGTGGGCGGTGCCCTTTTGATGCGTCATCTGTTTTTACCTTCTTTAACGTTGCAAGCAGCTATTTGGCTGGGCCTTTTGGTAGCGGTTGTCGGGCAGGTGTCTGATTTGGCTGAGTCGGTATTGAAAAGAAGCACCGGAGTCAAAGACTCCTCCAATCTGCTCCCCGGACATGGCGGATTTTTGGACCGTTTTGATTCTTACTTATTGTTAGCCCCCGTGTTTTATTACGTGGCTTTGTACGTATTATGAAAAATATTGTTATTTTAGGTTCCACCGGTTCTATCGGCACTTCCTCTTTGAGCGTCATGGAAGGGCTGGGGCCGGATTACCGCGTACTGGCCATGAGCGCCAACCGAAATACGGAGCTTTTTTTACAACAAATCCATACGTTTAAACCTCGTTTTGCCGCGGTATTGGACCCTGCCGCTTATGAAACCTTAAAAACACAGATACCGCAAGGAACCCAACTTTTGCCGCCCGAAATGGAAAGCTTGACCTTTTTGGCTTCTTTGCCGTCGGCAGATTTAATTATCAACGGTTTGGTAGGTGCGGTAGGGTTTAAGCCTTTAATTGCGGCTATTAAAGCCGGCAAAACTATTGCTCTTGCCAATAAAGAACCCATGGTCATGGCGGGCAAAACCGTCATGCAGGAGTGCCGCCGTTGGAATGCCACCATTATTCCGGTAGATAGCGAGCCGTCTGCCATGTTCCAATGTATGGAAGGCACCGATGCCAACAGTTATGACCAAGTCAACAAATCCATTTCCCGTGTATTTTTAACCGCTTCCGGTGGTCCGTTTGCCAAAAGAACGGATTCTTTGGATACGGTAACACCGGCCGAAGCCTTAAATCACCCGCGTTGGAAAATGGGAAAAAAGATTACCATTGACTCGGCAACCCTTATGAATAAAGGCTTTGAGGCCATTGAGATTATGAACCTTTTCTCCCTGCCGGAAGAAAAAGTGCAAATCGTCATTCATCCCCAATCTTTGATTCATTCCGCCGTAGAATATGTGGACGGTGCGATCTTGGCCGAAATGAGTGAGCCGGATATGCGCATTCCCATTCAGTATGCTATTACCTATCCCAAACGCATGCCCAGCCCCGTCAAACCGCTTAATTTATTCCAGGCACAAAAGTTGGAATTTTTTGAGCCGGATTTTGAGCGCTTTCCTTGTTTAGAGCTGGCTTTAGCTGCCCAAGCGAAAGGAAGCATTTTTCCGGCGGTGCTCAGCGCGGCTGATGAAGTGGCGGTAGATGCGTTTTTGAAAGAACAAATCAAATTTACCGATATCCCTAAGCTCATTTATAGTGTTCTAAAAGATACCTATGGCACTTCCAGCCAGCACATCACCCTGAACCAAGCGGCCGAAGCCGATGCTTGGGGACGGGAAAAAGCCTTGGCTCATTTAGCCGAGAAGAAATATACCAAAGCTATTTTATAAGGAGTTCATATGTTGCTGTCCGCTTTAGCTGTTATTGTTGTGCTTAGCCCGATTGTGATTATCCACGAATTTGGGCATTTTCTTGCCTGCCGCTTAACCGGTATCGGAGTAAAAGAATTTTCGTTTGGGTTTGGCAAAATTCTTTGGCATAAAAAATCAGCTAAAGGAACAGATTTTCAAATTCGTGCTATTCCGTTTGGTGGCTTTGTGGAGCCGGAAGGACAAATGTTCCCCGAAGACGGAAGCAAAGAAAAACCCAAATCCAACGAATTTGGTGCCAAAAAATGGTATGCCAAACTTTTTATGGTAGTCAACGGTGCTTTCTTTAACTATGTACTGGCGGCGTTCATTTTTTCTTTACTTATCTTTTTACGCGGCATGCCGGAAAATGACCCTGTCAAATTAGCCCCTGTCATTGGCGAAGTGGTGGCGGAATATCCGGCTGAAAAAGCAGGCCTGCAATCTATGGATTTGATTACAGCTATTGACGGAAAAAATATTCAAAACTGGCAGGAGTTGACTCAAGCCATTCAAGCACGCCAAGGGGACTTACGCCTTACCGTCAAAAGGGCGGAAGAAACTTTACACCTTACAATCAAAGATGCGGATTTCTTACCCGAAAAACCCACCCTGATCGGTATCGCTGTATACAACGAACTCAAGCCGGTGGGCCTCCTGTCTTCCGTGGGACTGGGTTTGTATCAATGTTGGTACTGGACTAAATTTTCCCTTACCTCCCTTTGGCAAAGCATTACGCACAAAAAAGCGCCGGATTTGGCAGGCCCGATCGGTATTGTGAACATCATTCATAAATCTGTCAGAACGGGGTGGATGAATTTTATTTTCTTAATCGGCATGCTCTCTTTGGCCGTAGGTATGTTTAACCTGTTTCCTATCCCTATATTAGATGGCGGATATGCGCTTGTTTTCTTATGGGAAGGGCTCACCGGCAAACTCCCCTCCACCAAGATGATTATGCGCGCGGCCAATGTAGGCTTTTATATCTTAATGATTTTAGTACTTTATGCTTCTTATTCAGACATTAAACGCATTTTCTTTAAGCCCAAGGCCGCGGTAGAGCAAACCCAACAGACACAAGCTCCCGCGGACAACAACCAAGTGCTCGACGAACAGGAGGGAAAATAATGTATAACACCAGACAAGTCCACGTAGGTCCCTACACCTTAGGAACGGGCAACCCTGTACGCGTGCAAAGCATGTGTAACACAGACACACGCGACGCCGCCGCCACCGCCGCACAAATTAATGCTTTGGAAAATGCCGGCTGCGAAATCAACCGCGTAGCCGTGCCGGATATGCAAGCGGCACAAACCTTAGGCGAAATCAAAAAACGCATTCACACACCTTTGGTGGCAGATATTCATTTTGATTATAAACTGGCCTTAGAAGCTATTAAACAAGGGGTAGACAAAGTACGCATCAACCCCGGCAATATCGGCGCGATTGAAAACACCAAAGAAGTAGTCAAAGCGTGTGCTGACCATAACGTGGCTATTCGGATCGGGGTTAATGCCGGATCTGTTAAATACCTCAAAAGTGTTTCGGGCCAAGTAGAGCTTTCCGATGATAAATGGGCCGAAGTAATGGTGAATGAAGCCTTGGAACAGGCCAACATTTTAGAGCAATTAAATTTCAAAAATGTAGTTGTTTCCTTGAAATCAGACGATTTTGCCCGCACCTTAAAAGCCAATGAGCTTTTTGCCTCTCAGAGCGACATTCCCCTGCACATCGGCCTGACCGAAGCAGGCAGTTTTTTAAGTGGCACCGTTAAAAGCTCTATTGCATTGGGAAGTTTGTTGCAAAAAGGGATCGGCTCCACCATTCGTGTGTCTTTAACCGAAGACCCCGCCCTGCAAGTGCGCACCGCGTATGAAATTTTAAAGGCTTTGGGCATGAGAAAATACGGACCGAATTTGATTTCTTGCCCCACCTGCGGCCGTACACAAGTAGATGTGGCTGGTACGGTACGCGAGCTGGAAAAACGCATTTACTCCGACAAAGAATTATTAGCCAAAGCTACCGGCCTTAAAATCGCAGTAATGGGTTGTATTGTCAACGGCCCCGGCGAAGCGCGCGATGCGGATTTTGGCATTGCCGGCGGCAAAGGAGAAGGCTTGTACTTTGAAAAAGGACAGACCATGTTCAAGCTCCCCCAAGAAGAATGGGTAGAATTTTTAATCAACAAAATTAATACTTATACAAAATAAAAGAAGGTAAAAAATGAAACTCTCTAACTATTATGTACCTACTTTAAAAGAAGCCCCCAAAGATGCAGACAATTTATCTGCCAAACTCATGATCCGTGCGGGCTTAATCCGCAAATTAGGAAGCGGGCTGTATGAATGGTTGCCGCTTGGTTTTAAGGTGCTAAAAAAAGTGGAAAACATCGTGCGCGAAGAAATGGACCGCGCCGGTGCGTGTGAAGTATGGCTGCCTGTGGTGCAACCCAAGGAACTTTGGAGTGAAACGGGCCGCTGGGAGCATTTTGGCAATCAGCTTTTAAAAATAGAAGATCGCAAAAAGGCCGAATTTTGCGTCGCTCCCACCGCCGAAGAAGTCATCACGGATTTGGCGCGTAAAGATATTTCTTCTTACAAACAGCTTCCTGTTTGCTTGTATCAGTTTGGTACTAAATTCCGCGATGAAATCCGCCCCCGTTTTGGTGTAATGCGTGCGCGTGAATTTTATATGAAAGATGCCTACTCCTTTGCCGCTACAGATGAACAAGCCTCCCTCTGGTACCAAAAAATGTATGAAGCCTATCAGCGTATTTTCACCCGTTGCGGTTTCAAATTCAAAGCAGTAGAAGCTGACACCGGTGCTATCGGAGGTAACTTCTCCCATGAATTTATGGTATTGGCTGATAATGGCGAAGATGTAATTGCGGATTGTCCGTCCTGCGATTATGCCGCCAATACTGAAAAAGCGGAAATTAAAGCGCCCGAATTTACTATCAACGAAGCCGATTTTAAAGAAATAGAAAAGAAAGATACCCCCAAGGCCTACACCGTAGAAGACGTGGCCAACATGTTAAATGTCGGCACTGACAAACTGATCAAACTCTTGGTCTTTACCGCTGACGGTGAACCGGTGGTGGCTTTGGTACGCGGCGATCATGAACTCAATGAGCCCAAACTACGCGCGCTGCTCAAATGCACTGAGCTTGAAAAAGCCAGCGAAGAAGTATATACCCAAGTAACGGGCTCCCCCGTCGGGTTTGCCGGTCCGCAAGGGCTTAAACAACGCAATCCGAAAGTAAAAATTTATGCCGACAATTACGTCAAAGGCGTAATCAATGGCGTAGCGGGTGGAAATGAGTATGACACACACGTCATTAATGTTAATCCGTCGCGCGATATTGAAGTAGATGCCTATTGTGACTTAAAAATCGCTTCCGAGGGTGACTGCTGTGCCAAGTGCGGAGCCAAGTTTAACTTTACCCGCGGGATTGAAGTGGGCCACGTATTTAAACTGGGCACCAAATATTCTGAGGCTATGAAAGCGGAATTTTTAACCGAAAAACAAACCTCCGCTCAGTTTATCATGGGTTGTTACGGTATCGGTATCAGCCGTGTGGTGGCGGCCGCCATTGAGCAAAGCCACGACGATAATGGCATCATTTGGCCTGAGCCGATTGCTCCGTTTAATGTGTCTTTAGTAGCTATTGATTATGACTCTAATCCGGACGTCAAAAAAGCCGCGGACGAACTGACCGAAAAGTTGGAAAAGGCAGGACTCACCGTGCTCATGGACGACCGTGATGAACGCCCCGGCGTAAAATTTAAAGATGCCGACCTTATGGGTCTTCCCCACCGCGTGGTGATCAGCAGCCGCACCGTCAAAGACGGTCAGTTTGAATATAAACACCGCGCGGATAAAGACGCCGTGCGCAAAAACCTGTCCGATATGGACACTTTTGTAGCAGAACTTAAAAAATAACTTTTAGACAGAAAACACAAAACACCCCGCCAAATCGGCGGGGTGTTTTAGTTGAAAAGGTTAACAACAGGCACAATTTTCATCTACCGGTAGATTTAACGCTTTGGCTACATCAAAGTTGGGATAAATTCCAAAACTACACTCATCAACAATATTATTTGTTACAAAATGTCCATCATCATAAATACACACACAAACATCATAATCTCTAGCATAAGCATTGGCTACAATTTCATCCGTCCCAGACAAACCTTCTCTGTCAATATTATATTGAAAATTATCCGTCATAAAAAAATTAATAGCATCATCATCTTCTTCTCCAATACTTATCGCCAAATTCTCTTTAGCATGACAAGTTTGATTGATACCATGTTCAATTCTCCCATTTTCCAGTTCACACAATTTCACTGCTTCAGAAATAGTTTTCAAATTGGTAAAAGCTTCCGCCATGCGGGCTTTAAATACCGCTTTTTGATATTGTGGCAAAGCGACGGCATACAAAATACAAATTATAAGTACCACTACCAAGAGTTATATTAATGTAAAACCTCTTTTCATAAATGATCTCCTTTTTGTTCCAATTTTTCCTACGCAAAAATTATAACAAAAAAAAAAAACGTGTCAAGGATTGGAGCACTTTCTCAACGAAAAAACAAC
>JAFUJU010000045.1 GCA_017468055.1 Elusimicrobiaceae bacterium | reverse complement strand
GATAAACAACACCGATACACCGCAAACAATTTGGAAGCATTAGACGAAGCCGCCAGACGCTTACAGAGCAAAGGCGGCTTTAAACTCTATATGTATTTCGCAAAAAATCAGGACAAGTATAGTTTTGCTTTATCAAGTGCTGACTTTTGCGAATGGAGCGGTTTAGGAATAGGAGCATACAACACAGCTTTTGAGGAACTAAAGGAACAAGGCTATTTGATACCGAAGAACAGAGGGAACAAGAAAGAAACGGTATTTGTTTTCTATGACAAGTCCCAGATAGGCAAAGCAGAAGATAAAATAATAATTGAAATCCCGGAAGAAAAGGTATTAGAAACAAGGAAGATTGCGGAATTAGTGAGTAGCAGCAGCGGAAGCAAGTAGTTTGTATTTTAACGCCGTTATTTTACGGCAATACAACAGCGTTATTTAACCACAATACAACATCGTTATTTAACGGTAAATAAAGAAATACTACAAGAGAATACAAGATAATAATACATTGTCGGTTGATGTAGAGAAGAGAAGCAGCAGAAAACCAAAGTGTCAAAATAATCCTAGCAGAAAATAAATAGTGAAAAAGTGTCAAAATAGCTTGACAAATAGTTATTTTGATGGTAGTATAATAGTGTCAATAAAACATTAGTTAAAATGACGCTAGGGGGTTAAACAATGGATAACTTTTTCAGCTATAAGCGTATCTCTACCAAAGAGGAAAGAGGATTACAGAAATACAACAGACAGGAAGCAGCATTAAAGAAATACGCCACGGAAAACGGCATTGAATTTGTCGCAGAGTTTCAAGAAGATGTGAGCGGCAAGAGCTTTGATAATCGCAAGGAATGGAGCAGGCTTGAAAAGCTCGTTCAGCCGGGGGACACAATCGTTTTTAAGGACATTAGCAGATTTACAAGAGAAGCAAACAACGGCTACAACAAATATATGGAGCTTTTGGAAAGAGGGATTGAATTAGTATTTATTGATAATCCCACCGTCAGCACCGCATACATTAAGCAGCTTTTGAATGTAGCCGAACAGCAGAACATAGTAGCAAGAACTAGCCTTGAAAGCACCGTTAAACTACTGATTATTGTAGAGCTTGACAGAGTAGAACAAGAAAGATTGATACTAATTAACCGCATTAAATGCGGAATTTCCGCAAGTGAGAAGCAGCAGGGCAGAAAGCCGGGACAGCTTGACAAAATGACGGCAGAGCTTGAAGCAGACATAAAAGCATTTTTGGGCGATAGAAGCATTAAACAGGTTGATTTAATGGAAAAGCATAAGATTAGCAGAAACACGCTAAAGAAATACATTGAGCTTGTAAAAGAGAATAGCTAAAAGAGGGCAGCGGCGGGAGATAATCAGCTTACACCACAAAGAAAAGTGTAAAGCTATACCGCCGCTGCCTATTGATTTACGGTTTTCTTTGTGGTATAAGTTGATTATCGTATTAAACCGAAAGGGGTTTTAGTTATGGCAAATTACAAAGTTAATGAAAAGTCCAAGACTATCTCTGTATCTGGTGCTTTGACCGAAATTGAGCGTGGTATTATCTCCACTTACATTCTCAACGGCTACAAGGTCAAGGAGAAGAGAGAAGCCACCGCCGCCAGAGTTAGCAACGATGATATTATTGCTTTCTTTGATGGCAAAGAGGACGAAAAGGGCAAGGCAGCATACGAAGCAGAGAAGAATAAGAAAATGAAAGACAAGAACGGCAAGGAGCGGAAAGCGGGTTTCCTTGTGGCGTTGAAGTGGTTCAAAGAGAACTACCCCGACGAATACAAGGCTATTGCCGATAGCAAGAAGAAGTAAAACAGTAGCGGCGGGAGTTTAAAAAAGCTCCCGCCGTTTTCCGTGTTTAAATACAAAATCTCCGTGAGAGCCGTTTAAAGCCGTTGTGAGCGTTTTTTGCTTTTGGAAAGGGGTTTGTATTACCCGGATATAAAAAAGCCGTCCTAGAGCGTCCTAGAGCCGCCTCCCAGAGCCTTGACAATCTCCCGCCCGCTGCTATACAATACTTTGTAGTAAAAAAACCTATTGATAATATAACGCCAGTTTTACTATGGGCTGAGGGGGTCTATCTATGCGGGAGTTTATAGCCGAATATCTCCAGACCTACTATGAGGAAGTCCCGCCGCGGGGGTTTTATAGGTCTATCTTCCCGCCAGGAGAGCTAGAGGAACACGGCAAGCAGGAAACAGGGCGGTATAATGCCGTAGCCGTAGAGCTTTTACCAAGAGCAAAAGAGAATGTAAATGCCCGCCGCCACATCATTACAGACGATTGGAAATTGCTTGATGAGCTTTTGAAAAGTGAAAACTTCATAATCATTTCGCCAATAAGCTACGCCGGGAGAAGCCGTATAGCCGCCAACGCTCGTTTTATGTATGCGATAGCAATAGACCTTGACGGAATAACGGAAGAGCATTATTTGCGGGATTTGTTTTTTCAAATGGAAAACGGTTTTCTCCCGCAGCCGACATACACAGTTTTCAGCGGGACCGGAATACACCTATACTACCAACTAGAGCAGCCGCTTCCCTGTTTCAAGAACATTGTAAAGCAGCTAGCAGAGCTTAAAAAGGCTTTGACAAAGAAAGTATGGAATAAATACACTACGGAACTATACGACAAGCCGCAGATAGAAAGCCTTTTTCAAGGGTTTAGAATGGTCGGCGGCATAACAAAGGACGGCGGCAGAACAAGAGCGTTTGCTACTGGAAAAGCGGTTAGCATTGAGTATTTGAATGGTTTTGTAGAGGAACACGCAAGAGTAAAGGAATACACCTACAAAAGCAAACTAACGCTTGAAGCAGCAAAAAAGAAATACCCGGAATGGTATCAAAGCCGCATTGTAGAGAAGAAGCCAAGGGGCGTTTGGACTACAAAACAAGATTTGTTCTATTGGTGGGTGCGGCAGATACAGACCGGGGCGGCGGTCGGTCATCGGTATTTTTGTATAATGGTTTTAGCAATCTACGCAAAGAAAGCCGGGATAGATAGAGAAGAGCTTGAGCGTGTAGCGTTTGAGCTTGTAAAACCGTTTGACAGGCTGACGCAGGAGCAAACAAACCGCTTCACAAGGGAAGATGTATTGGCAGCTTTGGAAATGTATAATGATAACTACATTACTTTTCCCATTGATAGCATTGTAAATCTAACCGACATTCCAATAGAGAAAAACAAGAGAAATCACAGGCGGCAAGAGCTACATTTGAAGATTGCCAGAGCAAACAAAGCAATTCTAAAAGAAGCCGGGGAAATGAAGCCAGAGGGCAGACCGACAAAGGAAGCAGAGGTAAAACGATGGCGGCAGCAGCACCCGGACGGCACGAAAGCAGAGTGTATTAAGGAAACAGGCATTTCAAAGCCAACGGTTTATAAATACTGGTCTTGACCCGCTCCGCAGGCTTGATTTATGGTTAAACCGGGTTTATAATGGGGTTGAGTGTTAAACCGGGTTTTCAAGGGGGGTTTAGAATGGAAAAAGACCTTTTGACAGTCAAGGAATTTGCTGATTTGGCGGGGGTTTCAGTCCAGAGTATCTACAAGAAGCTAGGCAAGGCAAACAACCCCATTCAACGGTATTTAAAAGTGGTTGATGGGGTTAAATACATTGAGCGTAGAGCCTACGCAATCTTGTATAGCTCCGCTCCCGCTCCAACAGCAGCGGAAGAAGCACCGCCGGCAATCGTGGAAGAGCAGACGCCGCCGCAGCCGGGAGAGAGTGAAGCACCGCCGCCGCCGAAAAGCAGCACCGACAGAATACTAGATATTTTAGAGCAGCAGCTAGAGGAACAACGGCGGCAGCTCCAAGAGAAAGATAAACAGATAGCAGCACAAACAGAGCAGATAAACAGCCTTTTGGCACGGCTTGAAGAGAGCAGCCAAATTATAAACCAACAGCAGCAGCTAACGGCAATGAATGTAAAAGCATTGACCGGGGGAGAGAGCAAGGAAGAACCCGCCGCCGTTGATGTAGAGCCGCAGCCGCAGCCAGAAGAGAAACAAACAATGCCGCCGCCACCGCCGCCGGAAAAGAAAGGCTTTTTCAGTTTCTTTAAAAGAAAGGGATAACGATGGAAAAATACGATTTAAACAAGGATTTTCCAACAGAAAAAGAGTGGCTTGCGGGGTGTTCTCTAAAAGAAATAAGTGATTTTATTTATGGCGGCTGCTGCTATGACATTGAAACAGGCGATGGCAAAAGAGTTTTTACGCTCCGAGCAGCACGCAAATACACGCTAGAGCAGCTTTATTGTATTCAAGACTACATAATTATGAGTGATAGCGTAGATGGTTTAAACCCCGGAAAAGGCTGTATCAGCTTTGGAAATATCTTAAAGGCAATACAAGAGCATTACCCGCCGCCGACAAAGGCAGACCGAGAAAGAACAGAGCAAAAGCTATTGGAGTTTAAGAAAGCACACCCGGAATTTTTTGGAGTGATTGACGATGCTTGACATTGAAACAATAGGCTTTTTCTTGTTTATGGAAGAGCAAGAGCAGCCGCCAGAAGAGGAAGAAGAGGAAGAAAACAATGGTTGAATGGATAGAAGCAAACCCGCTCCCGCTCGCTTGCCAAAAATGCGAGGAGCAGCAGCAAAGGTATTTTGCCGCAGACGAAGCGGAAAAGCTGCGAATGGAGCAAGAGGAAGATTTTAATTGCGATTGCGGCAGCTGCGAACACGGCGGAGAGCGTTTTTATTTATCCCGCAAAGATGAATTGACATTACAACGCAAAGCCGCAGAGAAAGGCATAGAACGCCTACAAAGGAAGATTGCGGCAATAGATAAAGAATTAGCCAGTATGGAATGAGAAATTCCACGCCGATTTTTTGGGCGTTTCGTAGGAGTTTAGACCACACAAAACGGAGATGGGGCGTTAAAAAATATTTTGTCCCGTATTATACCCCCGGGGGGTCTGGACTATTCGCCCGCTCCCGCAAGAAATTTTTGGGCGTTTCTAGTAAAACTACTAGAAACAAAACGCAAGTATCAATGGCAAAGTAAATATACTCTTTTAGTATCTCCCGCCGGGGCAGCAGACGCTGACGGCGGGAGTTTTATTTTGCCGTATTAGATGGAATTATCCAAGAAAAAAGGAGAAATAAAGAATGAATGATGAAGCATTGAGAAAAAGAGTTAAGCTATACAAAGCTATGGGTTTTATAAAAAACTACTATGAATTAGCGGAACTTTTAGGAATGACAGAAAAGAGCTTGTATAACTGGCTAGGCGGCTATTTTGCTCTAGGCTACAAAAACAAGCAAATACTAAATAAAATCTTATAGGAGCGTGGCTTATAATGGCTTTTACACAGAAAGAAATTGAATACTTACACGATACCGGGAAAATGCCAGATTGGATTTACTACCAACAGAACGGCAAAACCGCACAAGAAAACTATGCTATCCAGAAGCGAAAGCATTAGCAAGAAACAATGAAGCGGCTAGAGGAACGCCGCCGCAAAGAGCAGCTAGCAAAGGAAGAAAAAGAGCTTGAAGCCGAGATAGAGAAGAAAGCGGAAAAAGCTATTGAAAAGGCATTAGAGGAACTACTGAAAGACTTTGCTAAATAAAGCTCTAGCTAGCTACACAGAGCAAAAAAATAGAAAGGAGTGTATTTGCTTGCCAGCAGATGAAGAACTTTGGAAAACCATTGAAGAATTACCTAGATACTAGGTTAGCAACTGGGGTAGAGTTAAGAGCCTAATAGGAGAAGAGAAGATACTAACGCCAACGCCAGACGGCAAAGGGTATTTGCGTGTGAAATTAAGCAAGTAGCCAGAAGTAAAGGGAAGATACCTTACAAAAGATTTGAGAATACACAGGCTTGTAGCAAAGTATTTTTGCGAGAACTACGCAGAGGAAAAAGAAGTCCATCACAAGAACTTGCGGAGAGGGGATAACCGGGCGTGTAATCTGCTATGTTTGACGAAAGCAGAACACGCAG
>JAFUJU010000044.1 GCA_017468055.1 Elusimicrobiaceae bacterium | reverse complement strand
GTCCAAAAGTTCTTAGCGGATAAATAGACACAAAAAAACAGGGAAAAATACCAGTTTGTCCTCACCAGCAAACTCATATTTCCCCTGTTTTTCCCCCATTTATCCCCTTTCTAGGCAGTTCCTTTTCAGGAACGAAAATCGTTTTTTGTTTGCCTAAGGAAATTTTTGGGTCCAGTTCTTATTATCCTATTATAAGAGTTGTTTTTGGGCACTGGCAAGCTAAAAAAGTAATTATATTTTCCACTTCCTCCGACGAAGAGCCTAACCCTCAAGTTTTTAAGGCACCAAAAACCCCCGCTTTTGACGGGGGTTTTGACTGTACAGATAAGTTTTAGAATTTGTAACCGAAGGTGATACCGTACAAGTCGCTATGACCGTGGCTATATTTAACAGTTTCGCCTTTGATAGAAGTACCGCTGAGGTTTTCCCCAAAGATGCGTCCGTAGTAAGCGTCAATTGTCCAATCATTTGTGCTATAGCCTGCCCCGATACTGGCAATGTGACGGTCATCCACGGGGACCATGGTGTCCATAGCTTTTTCGTTGATCGGTGACTTATCAAAAACATATCCGGCGCGCACAGCCCAAGTATCGTTGAGTTTGTACTCGGTACCGAAGTTAACGCGGAAAGTATCTTTATAGTTCTTTAAGTTGCGGATCACAGGGCGACCAGCATCGTCACCAATATATTGGATCAAAATTTGGTCATAGGAACTCCAGAAAGTGCCCACAATACCGGTTTCCAAAGTCCATTTTTCTGTCGGACGGAAAGCCAAACCGGCGGTAATACTATCGGGTAATACAATAGAACCTGTTACATCCGCATTGATTAAGTTGAAAGCACTCATATCGGCTCCACCAGTGCGAATACGTCCGGTCAAATCTGTTTTTACTTTAGTGCGGTATAAAGCGCCGAAAGACCATTTTTCAGCCCATTCGGGTTTGTATAATATGGAGAAGTTTCCCCCCCAGTTCACGCCGGAACCGCTCAGTTTATAATTGGTAGCGGCAATGGCGGGCATCCCCATTGCTTCTTGGGTAAAGCCGATAATCATGGCTTCGAGTCCCATAGCCATAGAAAATTCTTCATTGACTTTAATGGCGATAGTCGGAGTTAAAGAGAAGGTTTCTAAACTCATTTTGTAGGCTAAAGCACTACCAGCCCATCCTATATGATCTTGGTATTCTCCTCTCAAACCGTAGCGGGTAAAACCGCCCAAACCTAAACTAATATCATCACTCCATTTGTGGGTGATGTAAAAATTCGGAACAGGAATAACATCGTTCTTTAAAGAGCGGGAAGCACCATTGACAGTGGTGGTGGCATCCGGCACTACTGCCGTCATACCGATTTGGATTTGAGTGCCTTCCAATTCGGTGATCAAGGCAGGGTTATTGCCTAAAGAAGCCGCTTCGGCTCCGTTGGCTACCGTGGCTCCGCCCATGGCGGTACCTTTGGCGCTGTATTCATACAACGCGAATCCGGCCCCAAAAGAGGACACAGACATGACAAACGGCAACAATACTACTACTAGTGTCGTTAATGTTTTTTTCATAGGGTTCAATTACTCCATTGATTTACGTCTGATACTTCACAATAAGCCTACTACTGGTGTAAAAGGGCAGTAAGACTTAAAATCTTATTTATTCAATTGAGCAATTTTATCCTTGGCGAACACACCAAAATACGTTTTGGTGTAGTCTTGTAAGACTTTTTTGTAGGTTTCCAATGCTGCGGCTTTATCTCCGGAGAGCTCCTGGCTGACAGCTAGGGTAAAATAAGCCTGCGGCAGTACAAAGCTGGAGGGATTTCTGGAGATAAACGTCTGTAACGTTTTAATAGAATCCTCGTACGCTTTAACTGCTTGCTGAGCTTGACCCAAAGAAACCGCGGCAATAGTGGCCACGTGTTTGTTGTCAGCATTCAAGAGTTCCTTATATATATCGGCCGCTTGGGCGAAGTTCTCTTGTGTGAAAAGCAAGTCTGCCTGCATCAGGCGCGCGTAATAGGCGGCGTCAGAATCAGGGTACGTCTGGTTTAACTCGTTGATCGCAGTAGCGGCAGCTTCTTGCCCTTGGGTGAGCAGTGCAATTTGGGCATTGTAATAAGACGCCCAAGAATTTTGCAATACCTTTTCCCGATGGGAGGAATATAAGCTGACGGCTGCAGATACAACGATTACTGCAATTAAAGAAATGGATAAAGCCTTTTTATGGGCTTTGCAAGAATCAATCAACTTGGAAAGATGCGGAGTTAAAAAATCGGTATTTTGGGTGTTGTTGGTTTCTTTTTTCATATCTATATTATATTAAAAAAATAATCACTTTGAAAAATATTTTTTCAAAATCAGGCCAATTCTTGGTCGGTAAGTTGGCGGCATTCAATTCCGTTTTTATCTAAGAAAATCAGCCCATCCTGACTGCGGTCATACAATGTTTTATAAAACACGCGGTTAATACCAGCGGCTACAATAACTTTAGCACAATGCACACACGGAGAGACCGTTACATACAAGGTAGCGCCAGTGGTAGAAATGCCGTTTTTGGCAGCAAATAAAATGGCATTTTGTTCCGCATGCAGTTCGTTCTCATTGGAAAATTTGCCGTGGGCATCATAAAAGGTGCGGCTGGAAAGGAACTCTTCGTAGGACGGAAACTCTTGGGTAAAGTCTGCTTCATAGAGTTTGGCAAAATGGTCTTCACAGTGCTCTTGACCGGAGGCCGTGCCGTTAAAACCAATGCTGATGACGCGGTTGTCTTTCACCAACACCGCCCCTACTTGCATGCGGCAACAGGTGGATTGCTGGGATACCAATTCGGCCATTTTGGTAAAAAGTCTGTGTTTGTTTTTCATATTACCATTCCTTAAATGTTAAGAATACCGCCCCTACAATTAAACAAAATGCGGCTAAATGATTCCAACGGAAATTTTCATGAAAATAAAAAATAGAAAAAATGGTAAAGACAGCAAGGGTAATAATTTCTTGTGTTACCTTAAGTTGGGTAACACTAAAATAAGCCGTACCCATTCTGTTGGCCGGAACTTGCAGACAGTATTCAAAAAAAGCAATTCCCCAGCTGACCAAGATTACTGCCCACAAAGCGGTGCTTTTGTGTTTGAGGTGGCCATACCAAGCAAAGGTCATAAATAAATTAGATAAAACTAAAAGGGTGATCGGTTTCCACATACATACATTATATATAAATAAAGGGTGCAAT
>JAFUJU010000043.1 GCA_017468055.1 Elusimicrobiaceae bacterium | reverse complement strand
CAAGGCGTGAGCTTTGGAAAATTATTGAGGGCTTTACAGGAAATATGACCATAATTTTGACCACGCATTATATGGAAGAAGCCGAGAAATTATCCGACCGAATCGGAATAATGCAGGGCGGAAAGCTTGTGTGCGTCGGCACGCCCGACGAGCTGAAACAAATGGCGCAAACGGACAATTTTGAAGAGGCGTTTGTGACGCTTTCGACGGGCGGTGAGTTTAAATGAGGACGCTAAACTTTGCAAAAAGAAACCTAAAAGAGATTATACGGGATCCGCTCAGCATAATCTTTGCCATTTTATTGCCGCTGTTTTTGCTGTTCATTTTTCAGCAGGTTGAGATACCGAGCGAGGCGTACAGTCTTGAAAATTTTGCGCCCGGTACGGTGGTGTTCGGCTTTTCGTTTATAACGCTTTTCACCGCGGTTTTGGTGGCAAAGGACAGGGGCACGGCGCTTATCACAAGACTTTGCGCAGGGCCCATGAAAACGCGCGATTACATTTTGGGTTACACCCTCGCGGTTTTGCCTATGGTACTCTTGCAAAACGTGCTGTTTTTTGCGGCGGCGGTGCTGCTCGGTCTTGAATTTAGCGTGGGAATTTTGCTTGCGATTGTTGTTTCCGTTCCCGTATCAGTGATATTTATAATGCTTGGAATACTGATCGGCTCGGTAACGAGTGAAAAATCGGCAAGCGGAGTTTCGAGCGTCGTGGTACAGCTTGTGGCGTTTACAAGCGGAATGTATTTTAGCGGCGATATGATAGGCGATGCCTTTGCGGCTGTGTGTAAAGCCCTGCCGTTTTCAAACTGCCTTGATATTGTAAAAGGTGTACTGAACGGAAACTATGAAAACCTGCTTGTGCCGAGCATTATAGTTGCGGCGTATATCGTAGTTTTAAGCGCGTTGACAAGTGTTTTGTTCTTAAGAAAACTCAAAAGCGATAATAAATAAAGAATCATAATGTAGGGTCGGGCGCAAAAGCCCGCATTGTGTAAAGGTGGCGAAGCGGCCGCCAAAGCCTCCCTTGCCTAAAGGGAGGTGGATTTTGCCGCAGGCAAAAGACGGAGGGATTCTAAAACAGCAGTTTTAAAAGAATTTTTTCTTTTTGTATCCCCCAGTCAAAAATCAAAGATTTTTGCCAGCCCCCTTTAGGCAAGGGGGCCTTTGGGAGAACTGCGTTGCTCCTACAATATAAAACAAAAAACCACTTGCAAAAATTCTGCAGGTGGTTTTGCTTTTATAAAATTACTTTAAAATTTCAATTCTCCAAGTGTTGCTGTAAACCTCGTTTGGCGGCAGGTGAATTAAATCTTCTTTAAGGCTTATGTCCTCTATAACGTCTTGCCGACCGGGGAGAGCGCTCCACGGCTCGAAGCAAACGTACGGACATTTGCGGTGGGCGTATTGCCAAAAGGCGATAATCGGCATTTGCGGATAGGATACCTTTAAAATTTTTCCGTGTTTTTTACAGCAAAGATAGGCCGCGCTTGCGGTATTTT
>JAFUJU010000005.1 GCA_017468055.1 Elusimicrobiaceae bacterium | reverse complement strand
TAATTTTTGTTTCTGCATTTCACGGGCAATTTCCAGGGTGCCGGTGGTGAACATATTGGCGGAAATGATGCCGGTGGCTTCTATGGTTTTCGGGCACCATCTGAAAGCATATTTGCGGATAATATCCACCTGAGAGCGCGATGCCAATGCCGAACGTTTAGGGCGTAACAAAACATCGCAGTAATCTAATTGTATGTCGTCTTGAATTCTCATAAATCACTCCGCCCGAGAATTTTTGGGAATATCGGGCCATTAAGTATGATAGCAAATTTCATTTTATAAAGCAGGTGGCATAATCAGACAAAATTTAGTTATAATGGTTAAGACGAAGACTTTGTATAGAGAGGGATAACTATGAAAAAGGGTTTTACACTGATAGAACTATTGGTAGTGGTGCTTATGGTCGGTATTTTAAGTGCCATTGCTTTGCCGCAGTATCGCCGCTCTGTGGAGCGCACGCGCGTGGCGGAGGTGCAGACATTGCTTCGGGCTATTTATGAATCGCAGGAACGGAAATTGTGGGAGCTTGGAAATGGTATAAAATTTTATTCCCAAGTGTATAACAAAGCGGGAGATTTCGGCTTTGAAAAGCTGGATATTACGGTAAAAGGGACCTATGAACCGAATTCCAGAGGAATCAGCAGATTTCTCAATACAGAAAATTTTAGATACGAAATGAGACCTTCTGCCAGTGCAAACTTGATTTTTGCAACCGCTATTAAGGGGGATTATAAAGGGGCCCAAATCAGATATGATGGCCGCCAGTTTGTATGTAACGAAAGTACGGCTATAGGGGCCAAAGCCTGCAAGATTTGGGCGGCCTCTACGTGGAACCAATTATAGAGGTATAAGGTATGAATAAAAAAGGATTTTCTTTGATGGAGATGTTAACGGTGGTAATTATTGTGGGGTTACTGTCTTCAATAGCTTTGCCGCAATACCGCAAAATTATGGAAAAGGGCCGCTTTACCAAGGCTCAAGTGATGGCCAAATCTTTGCATGATTCTTGTGAACGCCTGATGGAAGAATACGGTGTGGAAAATTATACGGATTTGCCGCCTATGAAACAAACAATAACGGCCTTAGATGTGGTGGGGCCCGATGTTTTACCGGTTGGCTTTACCTTATTAAACATGCAACGTATCAGTGGAAAAGGTTTTGGCTACTATCTGGTAGGTAATTGTAATGTCTATATTCAAAAAATTGAGGGGAATTACAAAGCCAAATTCCTTTTTACGGGTGAGGAATTTACGTGTGAAGATATAGATACCGATGCCTGCAATGTGTACGGCTTGGACTAGGGGGGAATATGAAAAAAGGATTTACAATGCCTGAAATTTTGGTGGCGGTTTTGATTGTAACTATTTTAGTTACGATGGCGGTGCCCATGTACGAAAGAGCGGTAGAAAAATCCCGCATTGCAGAAGTCAGCGCTACCTTAAAACGTATGAGCGAATCTAAATTGCGTGTGATGGACGATAGAAATATGGCAGACTATAGTAGCGGAGATCTGAGTCTTTCTCAGTTGGATTCTTCCATTAAAAATACGTCAGATTTTAGTTATCGCCTTTACCCTGAGTCTTTTCCAAACGCGGTATGTGCGGTGCGTTTAAAAGGGGATAATAGGGGAACTTCCTTTTTATATTTAGGTGAAACGGCGGCGCAGTATTGCGATGATAGCTCCGCTACCCAGTATTCCTCACCGGTATGTGAAGCTTACCGTTCTTTGGGAAGGAAACTGTTTTGCAAAAACGCTACCGGTGTGGACAGCTGTGATGCCTACAGTATGGATCATGTTAATATTGGCACTTGTTCCACCAGATAAATTGCCGCTTTAAATGAAAACAGCGCAAAACGTTTTGTTTTGCGCTGTTTTTTCATGGAAAAATTAATTTACTTTGCTGTAAGGGGGGACATCTTGGGTAATCCATTTATTGGCCCCGATAACAGCTCCGTCCCCGATGTTGATATCGCCTAAGACGGTAGTTTCGGCATAAATGATAACATGATTGCCTAAGTTGGGGTGGCGCTTGATCCCTTTGACGGGGTTTCCGTGTTCGTCTAAAGGAAAACTCTTAGCTCCCAAGGTAACCCCTTGATAAAGTTTTACATGAGAGCCGATCACACACGTCTCACCAATTACAACCCCCGTTCCATGGTCAATGAAAAAAGCAGGACCGATTTCTGCCCCGGGGTGAATATCTATTCCGGTCAAACTATGGGCATGCTCTGTAATAATGCGCGGTACGATACGTACCCCTTGTTTGTACAAGAAGTGAGCCATGCGTTGGTAAGTAATGGCCAAAACACCGGGGTAGCAAAGCAAGGTCTCTATTTCATCTACAGCAGCCGGATCTCCTTCATATGCGGCGCGAATATCCGTAAGTAGCAACTGTTGTATATCAGGTAAGGCTTGGACAAAAGCGGTGCTGATGTGTTGTGCACGAAGACGGCAGGAAGAACAATCCTTTTTTTCTTGGCAAAATAAGCAAAGCGAATGTAGGATTTCTTGTTCCAATTCTGCCGCATATTTTTGCAATAAAATTTGCTGGTCTTTTCCGCTGTGATAAAGAGCATATTGGCACAAAAGCGTACGAAATCCGTCAAAAAGCGCAACAATGTTTTCTGCATTGGGGATATGTTTGGCTCGGTCATAAAAAGCCTGGCTGAAGGTGCTTTGCAGGCTTTTCACAATGTGCGGATAATCGGCAGGCATAAACTTTCCTACATTTTAAAATCTTCGCCCAGATAAAGTTTGCGGGCATTGGGGTCATTGACGAGGGTGTTCTGGTCCCCTTCTACCAATATTTTCCCGTCGTAAATTAAATAGGCACGTTCTGTCAGAGGCAACGTTTCGCGAACGTTATGGTCCGTAATCAAAACGCCGATTCCTTTGTCTTTTAATTTAAAAATCATTTGCCGTAAATCAGATACGGTAATCGGGTCAATCCCCACAAAGGGTTCATCTAGCAAAATAATTTTAGGATTGCTGATCATGCAGCGGGCAATTTCCATACGGCGCTTTTCTCCGCCGGAGAGCGTCCACGCTTTTTGTTTGGCCAGCTTACTCAGGCCGAACTCACTTAATAGTTCATCTACGCGGCGTTTTTGTTCTTTCCTATCGTCCAAGATACGTTCCAGCACTGCCAGCAAATTTTCTTCTACCGTGAGGCCTTTGAAAATAGTGGGCTCTTGTGCCAAATACCCCAGACCGTGTCTGGCCCGTTCGTACATGGGCAACTGGGTTACCTCTTCTTGGTCAATAAACACTTGGCCTTGGCTGGGACGAATGAAGCCGACCATCATATAAAACGTAGTGGTTTTACCGGCACCGTTGGGCCCCAACAGCCCCACAATTTCGCCGGATTTTACGTGGATATCCACCCCTTTCACAACCATACGGTCTTTGTATATTTTTACAATGCTGTTGCTGCGCAGTTCCATAAAATGATCCTAAAATGAACCGTTAAAGGTTTCATTGGCTTTAGATTGATTAATTTGCTCCGATATAATCCACCCTTGCACTTGACCGGAAAGTTTGATTTTCCGGCTGTCGGTTTCGGCGGATACCTTGTCTGCTATTATAGCAAATGTGCCGTCTTGTGTTTTGCCATTGGCCAACGGACGGCCGCCGTAAGCATAGGCCATTTTTTGTTTTCCGTCATACTCAATGCTCTCAGAGCGCAGGGTATAATCCTGATTTTGCACAATAGCATTTCCTTCCAATAAAGCATAGTTGTCTTGCTTTCTGGCGGAAATTTTATCAGCGCGTAAAGTGTTTTGCTGGCCTAGGGCATTGGTATGGGTGACAAATACATCTCCGCTTAAAACAAAAGTCTCTTGTTGTGTATTAAAATCAGCCTGTCGGGCCAAGGCGGTTATCACTTCTCCTTTGTTATTTTGATAGACCAGTTTGATTTTTTTCCGGCGGTTTGCCTGTGCTTTGCCTATGCCGGTGGAATAATTGTAAGAGGCTTTGTCTGCATGGAGTTCATAAAAGGAGTGGTCCGTTTCGTTTTTGCGTAAATAAACGGAACCTTTGGCGGTAAATAAGTTTTTTTTGCGTTGGGAAAGGGCGTACTGGGCCCGAAACACATAAGCACCGTTGTCGTAATGCACATTGCCTTCAAATTCTTCTTCCTCTTTTTCTTTGTAAATAATCCACCGTTCGCTGGATATTACCCCGCCCAATACTTCGGGTAATTGAGAGGCATTTTCTTTCTTCTCTTTTATTTTTTGCGTTTTTTGCTGAAGGGCTGCCTGTGCCGTTGCTAAATCCGGACCGGAAGCAGAATATTGCTGATTATTTTTGAGGGAAAAACAACCGCACAAATATACGGTCATTGCCAAACAGAAAGCGGCCAAAAGACTCTTTTTCATGGGCGCACCCCTTGGACTTCTTTTAAGTCGGCAGGCAGCTGGGTACTTTGTTTTTTGAATTCAATTTTAAGCAGTTTGGAATCGGTTTCAATGCCGCCACGGGCCGTAATGTTGGCCGTGCCGCGGGTGATGGTGGTCTTTTGGTCGGACCAAATGCGGTCTTTATCTACATCATAGAAAAACCGCTCAGTAGCTAGCGTGACATTTTCAGTAAAGGATTTTACCAGGGCTTTCCCCTCAATGCTGACCAACTTTTTAGTGTAATCAAAGGTACCGCTTTTTCCGCTCACTTCGGCACTGTCTTGACCGTTTTCGCGCAACAGAAGGTGCGGATTGTGCAAAACGGCACTGTTCAGATTGTCAAAATCTACGCTATCTGCCCGCAAAAGCCATTTGTGTTGGCTGTCTTTGGACTCAAAAATAGTAACATTGTCCGCACGTTGAAGGTCTTCCCCAGCTGGTTTTTCTTCTTCAGCAGTGCAGGCAGACAGACCAATCAATAATGCAAATAAGAAACAGGTTTTTCTCATGCTTTTTTATCCAATAGTGCGATAAATTCTATCAAATCTTTTTCGTCAATAATTCCTACTACCTTTCCGGATTTATTCAGCACCGGTATATTATCTACGTGCGTGGTATGAATCATTTTGGCCGCTTCTATGGCGGGGGCTGTGTCTAAAATATAATGCGGGTTACGGGTCATCACTGCGGTGATGTTTTTATTGATGACATCTTGTCCTTTTTGCAACTCGCGTCTTAAATCTCCGTCTGTAAAATAGCCCAAGAGTTTTCCTTTTTTATCCACGATGCTGGTGGCTCCGGCAGCATTACTTTTCGTCATCACCAAGAGCGCATCTTTGACAGTTGCTTTTTCGGAAACGGTAGGATTATTTTTGCCTTGGCGCATTAAATCTTTTACGTGCTGAGTAAGCAACTTACCTAAAGATCCGCCGGGGTGGAAGAGGGCAAAATCGGTTTTTTCAAAATGTTTAATTTTCATTAGACACACGGCTAAGGCATCGCCCACAGCCAAAGTAGCAGTGGTAGAGGCAGTGGGGGCCAAATTGTAAGGGCAGGCCTCGTGGTCTATATAAATTTTTACGTGAATATCCGACATTTGTGCCAGTTTGGAATTTTCATGCCCTGTCATGGAAATAATGGTTAATTTGCGTCGGGCTAAGGAAGGGAGAATGCGGTTTATTTCTTCCGTTTGGCCGGAGAAAGAAAGGGCTAAAATTACATCTCCGCTTGTAATCATTCCCAGATCGCCGTGTAGGGCTTCTACCGGATGTACAAAGAAAGAAGGCGTGCCCGTGGAGGCTAAAGTAGCCGCAATTTTACGCCCAATGAGCCCGCTTTTTCCGATACCCAAAATCACTACCCGTCCTTTTGTTTCGGCACAGGCTTTGACTGCTTTTAAGAAATTTTTGTCCAAACTTTTACGGCTTAGCTCCAAGGCTTTATGTTCTATGTCTAGTACGTTTCTGGCTATTTTCAACACATCTTTTTCACTGTATTTCATACATGCCTCTAATCCAGCCACGGAGTCGTTTCGGGGGCCGGCTGTTGGGGTTGATAAGGAGCGGGCAATTTTTTAACTGCAAAAGAAATAGTAAAAAAAGCCGCCGTACAAAGCACTAATATTACCGCCAATACTTTTGCGTACCATTGGATTGTAGGAGTAAAAGTATGGGGCATAAGACACCTATTTAAACTTTTTTACCACGTCATCGATGGCGCAAAGTTGTTTGACCATATGGGCTGATTGCTTCATGTCCAAAGAGTTCGGCCCGTCAGACAAGGCTTCTTTCGGATTGGGGTGCGCTTCAAAGAACACGCCTGCAATGCCCAAGGCCACCGCCGCTTTGGCCAAAATGGGGGCCAGAGCACTATTTCCACCGGTGGCAGAGCCCAAAGCTCCCGGTTTTTGCACAGAGTGCGTAGCATCAAAAATAACCGGATAACCAAACTGTTTCATAATTTCCAAGGAACGCATATCTACGATTAAGTCGCCGTAGCCAAAGCTGGCCCCGCGTTCCGTAAGCAAAATATTGCGGTTTCCTTGAGATTCAATTTTTTTAATGACTTGCTCCATTGCGGCGGGAGCTAAAAATTGGCCTTTTTTAATATTGACTGCTTTTCCGGTGGCGGCACAAGCTAACACCAAATCCGTCTGGCGGCACAAGAAAGCCGGAATTTGCAGCATATCGGCCACTTTGGCGGCTTCTTCGGCTTGCCACGGCTCATGCACATCTACTACTAAGGGAAGCCCGGTTCGTTTTTTGGCTTTTTCCAAAATATCCAAACCTTTGGCTAACCCCGGCCCGCGATAAGCAGACAAAGAGGTGCGGTTGGCTTTATCAAAAGAAGCTTTTAAAATATAAGGGTGCCCTGTTTTGGCAATGGTTTTTTGTAGGGTTTTGACGGTGTCAATATAATGCTTTTCACCTTCAATGACGCACGTGCCCGCCATAAAAACCAGCGGGAGTTGGTTAGAAATTTTAATAGAACCTACTTTAACTGTTTTTTGCATATATACATCATAGCAAATTTAAGCAGTTTTTCTATAGACATTTCCTTACGCGTGCGCGAAAGGGGTTAATGGCGCAGAATGTAGGCAGGGGTATTTTCTACCTGAGCGTCGGGCCCTTCCTCTTGTCCGGATTGGCTTTGGCAAAAATTTTCGCCGGCTTGGTTAAGCGGCACACAGAGAAGTTCTGCAAAATTCTTTTGCGTAGTCAGATAGTATAGAATGGCTTGGCGATCGTTTTTTAAGTCTAATCGGGCTTCCCAGCAGGACTCTGAGGAGTCCTCCGGCTTTTGGCGGCAAAGCACTTGAAGTGTAAAATATTTTAGACGTTCGTTGGCATTGTTTGCCATGCGTTGTGCGCGTTCTTCATTCATGGCTTTAAAAGAGCCGAAACGTTTTACCTGTCCCCACCAAATCATGGCCTCGCTATTTCGGGCACTTTGCACCGCGTTTTGATAATACGGCACAGCTACCGCCGTTAAAACCGCGACGATAACCACCACAACCAGCATTTCTATAACCGTGAAACCCTTTTTCATGACTTTCGTAAAGTTTTAATAAGGTTTTGAATTTCTTCGTCCGTCAGGCGTAACCCCAAGGACCATGCGGCCGCTTGTAGAACTTTTTGCAAAATTTCCGGTAAGTGGGCCGACAGCTCACTGATGTTGTAAATTTCATCCATGCGGATGTAATCTTCCAACACGGTAGATGTTTGGGCGGATAAATAAGCTCTCAGTCCGCGGGTATTATTCATTTTGAAGCGAAAATACAGTGGTCCTCCGAAGGAAAGCTTGTTTAAGAACAGAAGTGCGCAGCGGAAAAACATAGCTGTTCTCTGAGCAATGGTCTGAAAATCTAAGGCTTGGTTTTCGTGGCCATTAAATAAAATATTTTCCGCCGCGGCCCACTTGTCCATCAGCAATCCGTAAGAATTAAATTCTACAATTCTATGGGTGTTGCGTTCGCCGTCTATGGCTGCCATGCCGTCTTGCACCGGTTGCAGAGTCATGGTTTGGCGAGCGGGGGCACACTCCTTGCAGGCATAGATCAGATCCGGCAGGTGGCGGTAATTGGTCAGGGGTTCTTCGGGATAGTGGGGCATGAGTGAAAGGGTGGCTACGCAAAGCCCTTGCGAGTTTACGTTTTTTGTTTTCAGGTAATTTTCAAAATGGCTTTCTGCCTTGTCATACAAAATATGACGTAAATTTTCTGATTTTTTGCGATGGTCTAAAAGCCAGGGCAATTTTTCGGGGTGAGCAATAATTTCCGGCCGGCTGCTTTGTCCGGTGCGGATATAGGTGCGCTTTAATTTGCCTACCAGGTGGGGGGTTAAATTGCTTTGCGGAATATTGACCACCACAAACATTCTATCGCCTGCTTTATTGACACAAATATTAACGTCCACAAATACGATCGGGTCAATATAGGTTTGGATAATATCTTCTATGGTGTTGCGCATTTTTTCATGGTACGGGATTCCGATAAAAGGGGGGCGGGGTTTGTCGTTCTTGTCATCATTAACGCCGATAATCACCGTACCGCCCATTGCGTTGGCAAAGGAGGCAATGACTTTGGCAAATTTTTCTTTGTTCTTGGGAAGAAGGTATTTGTAATCCAATTGTTTGCCTTCCGGGATTTGCTTTTGGCAAAATGCCACTACGTCCTCGAAAGTTAAGTCATTCACAGGTTTTTCAAAAAACATACATCCCCCTTGTCGGGCCGATCGTCTGCGGCGCAACCTCTTTAATATTTATTATAATAAAAACAGTGATTTTTTAAAGTTGTAATTTAAATATGAATAACTCAACCAACACAAATTTAAATTCTTGGATAACGGAAAAATTTATTTCTGCCGCTCCTGCTGCTGCTGCCAAAGCATTGGGAGGGTTGGTTACGCATGAAGCGGTGCTACTGCTAAAACCGCTCAAGGCGGAATTTGTAATTTTGTGTTTAAATCCGATGGAGGCGGCTAAAGCGGCGGCTATTTTGCGCCGTTTGCCTGCGCGTCAAGGAGCGCATATACTCTCTCGGTTAGATGTAAAAAAAGCGGCGGAAATTTTTGCCGCGTTTTCGGTACCGCAACGCGAAAAAATGAAAACATTGCTGCCCAAGCATTTTGTGCAAATGTTGGAGAAATCTTGCGATTGGAAAGAGGGTAGTGCCGGAGCTTTAATGAGTACGGATTTTTTGGCTTTTCGTACGGAAACTAAACTTTCCGAAATGGTGGAAAAGCTCAAAATATTACCGCGCAAAAAATTACCGTTGGTATGTTTTGTAACGGACAAAAACGGTAAATTAAAAGGTTTTATTCGCAGTGCGGAGTTGGCTTTTTATGCTCCTGTTTCCACGGCCGGATCTGTAATGAGTGAGGCGCAAGCGCTTTTGCCGGATCAAGAGGCCTCTGCCGCCGGTAAAATCACCCAGCAGGGCCAGCCGGTAGTGCCTGTAGTGGATAAAGAAGGAGTTTTGTTAGGTGCTTTAAATCCATTCTCTACCATCGCTCCTATTCCTGCTAAAAAACGCTTTGGTTGGTTTTAGAAAAATTTAGTTCAAAAACAAAAAAACGAGTCAGGTTTTGACTCGTTTTTTTGTTTTTATTTATGACTTAATCCATATAGAACGGAGTGCTTAAAGCTTGAGTCAATTTGCTCTTTTCAGCTTTGTAGGCATTTTCCATTTCCGCTTCTAAGCGGTCTGTGGGGATATAACCCATTTCCATCACCTTAGAGTTAAAATCACCCAAGGAGAATTTTTTACCTTGCTTCTTTTGGTACTTAGTGCGCAAGTTTTTGAGCGCTTCATAACCGTAGATATAGCTGACGGCTTCTGCGGGTTTGCTGGCCACTTGCTTGAGCATTCCTTCGGCTTGGGTTTTATCAAAGCCGTGTTTCTCTGTTAACCAAGCTAAGGCCTGACCATAGGTAAATTTCTCGGTATGCAGATTGTAATCTACCAAGGCTTGTGCCGCGCGCACATAATCAGCCCAAGCTAAGAACAAGAGCTCTTCATCCGTGATAATATAGCCGCGTTCGCTGGCTAAGTGCTGGGCATATACCTCCCAACCGTTTTGCATGGTCGGCACAGGGTACATCTTGCGGAAAGAAGACAAGTTGGGGGTGCTGTACGTGGCATGATAAGCTAAACCGGGTACTAACTGGCCTGCCATTAAAAGTTTTAAGGTAGGCAAGTTGAAATCACGGTTAAGCATTTCTTGGCGGGTGTTTTCATTACCGGAAGGTACACGCAAGAAAAAGTCGTACACCGGATTGCCTTGAGTGCCAAAAGGAGCCATGAAACGGTACGGCTGCATATAGGCATAATAGGCCGGCATTTGCTTAACATAAAATTTGATACCGGAGACCGGTAAAGAATCATCTTGAATAAAGAACTTGATTAAGTTGGAAGATTCTTTATTTAACGCGGCGACAAAATTCTGGTTTTTTACTCCTTCGGTTAAACGGGAGGAAATGTTATAGAAAGCGGAAGCCTTAACCAAAGGTTCGTTTTTATTTTTCTTCTTTTTCTTTTCTTTTTTGGCCGGTTTGGGGGCTTGTTCTTCTTCCGTTCCTTCTGTAATTGCGGCTTGCTCTTCCAAATTTTCAGCCTCAATACTGCTGACGGTGACCCCTTGTTCTTCGCTCATTTCTTCTCCCGGCACGTGGATATCGGCTAACAGGGTTTCTTCTTCCAAGTCTGTAGGCAAAGAGAAAGCCTCTAAAGCATTGGCTAAGTTTTGTTGGGCTGTTAAGAAATTTTTATCCAACATTTTTTCCAGAGTGCGGGATTTTGCGTTAATGAAATACAAATTATTCAAAGTAAAATTATAATTTCTTTCTCCCAAGCGGAAGTCTTGCTCTTGGTTTTCTTGGGCCAAGCGTTTGAAAAGTTCAAACATGTCTTTGATGGCTTTTTTGGCTGCACGAGCATCGGCGCGCACTTGGTTGCGGCTTACATCATCTTGTGCGCGGGAAAGCATATATTGCGCTACATCATCAAAAGACAAATAAGCATAATAAGCTTTTTCCATGGCGATCTGTGCTAAGAAAGAGGGAGGATTGGCCAAGTTTCTTTGGGCTTGCTCAGCGGTAGATACCAACGCATTAACGCGGGCCGTCAAATCACGGTCTTGTAAATCTTGATAATTAAGCTGTTTTAAGCGCAAATCGTAGATGGCGTCAAATACTTCTGCATAGTGAAGCGGATCTAAAGAGGCGCGATTGCGGTTTAGATTCCAATGGTCATAAGCCAAACGGCCTTGCAAAATATCATATTCCGTTTTTTTGGATTCGGAGAGATTTTTGCGTTCCACTTCGGAAAAAGATTCTTCTACGATATTATAAGCGCGTAAAGCTTGTGCATCACGTTCCGGATCACGTTGGTCCAGTTTGTTGTTTGCCGATTCAAACCCTAAGCGAGTGGCAAACTCCGGAAAGAAAGACAATTGGATAGAACCATAGCGGTTGGCCGTATCGGTGAGCGCATTGTCTTCCATAATGGCGTCAATGTTATCAAAGTCGCCCAAGTCTATCGCCTGTGCTGCCGGAGCAGACAACAAGGAGATACTAAGCAAAGTGCAAAGCAATTTTTTCATGCATTACCTCAATTTATAATATTGATAAAAACTATTATATCTAATTTTGAGCAGACTGCAAGAAAGATTTATTTGAAAAAAATAATCCTTTGTTTGTTAGGGGAAAATATGTTAAAATACTTCATACAGGCAGTACCTGAGCATAATCCAATGCTCCGCTGCCGCTCTTTTTTTGCTATAATCTATGTAACCGATTTAGGGCCATTAGCTCAGCTGGTAGAGCAGACGCCTCTTAAGCGTAAGGTCGTGAGTTCGAGCCTCACATGGCCCATTTTCTAACAAACAAAATTTGGACGGATGGCGGAATTGGTATACGCGCACGCCTTAGGAGCGTGTGGGGAAACCCTTGAGGGTTCAAGTCCCTCTCCGTCCACTTTTGTGGAATATATTTAAGGAGCTGAACATCATGTCTATTTTTAAGACCGCCGCGGCGGGCGAAGTAAATGCCAAACAATTATCTAAAGAAGGCTGTCGGGTTACCCTGAGCGTAGAAGCTACTCCCGAATTGATTACCAAGGCCTTTCAAAACGCCGCCGTACAAGTGCAATCCCGCGCCCAAATGCAAGGTTTCCGCGCCGGAAAAGTGCCTCTTGATTTAGTGAAACAAAATTTTGCCGGACACATTAAAGAACGTGCCTTGGACTTGGCTGTTAAAAATGCCATTTCCGCCGCGTTGGAACAAACCCAATTAAATCCTG
>JAFUJU010000042.1 GCA_017468055.1 Elusimicrobiaceae bacterium | reverse complement strand
CTTTTTTACAACCCAAGTTTAAACAAAGACGTCTGCCCATATTACTATCATTCGGATAACAACGGACCTCATCTGTTTCATAAAAAAAATGCAATCTAACAGGAGTGTCTTTGGGATACCCCTGAACTCTAGGTTTCCCCATTCCGCCTTCAATAGGTGCAGCTACCGTTTCAAAATGAGTACCGTCCGGAAGAGCAATAATTCCCAAACGATCACCATTGCTTAAAGTAACGGTGGTCCCCTCCGGCATAGAAATATCCCACGCGGAAATGTCATTGGTATACTCTCCGTTGGCCATGTAGTAAAGCTGGTTAGCCTGTTTAATCGCTTTCATCATGGGAAGAACTTTAGTTAAACGAGATTTATAAACCGCCATTTGGTAACTGGGCAAAGCCACTGCCGATAAAATACCGATAATTAAGACCACAACCAATAGTTCTATCAACGTAAAACCTTTTTTCATTTTTTCCTCCTGTAGGGGCAATACAACGCAACAAACAGCACTATAAAATTCTTACAGACACCGACCACGAAATTGTAGCAAAAAAAAAAAACGTGTCAAGTGTTGGCACGCTCTCCCGACAAGAAATTTCTTTTTTTATCAATAAAAAAGAAAACTCAAAAATTCCATAAATATCCTCCAAACATAAAACGCAAAAAGCCCCGCCTAAGCGGGGCTTTTTCAATTAAATAACAAACTACTTAATATCAAGGCTTTGTATTTTTTGACGCAACATCAGCACCTTCGGCGCGGAAACAGACAGCTCATCTATCCCCATGCGTAAGAAAGATTCCGTCAGTTCCAAATCTCCACCCAATTCTCCGCAAATGCCAATCCACTTTCCGGCGGCATGCGCATTTTGGGCCGCCATTTCTATCAGGCGTAAAACGGCCGGATGATGCACGTCTAAAAAACGGTCCAAACTTTGGTTTTGCCGGTCCAAAGCACAGGTGTATTGGGTCAAGTCGTTCGTTCCGACACTAAAGAAATCTACCAACGGGGCCAACTCATCACTCACCAAGGCTGCCGCAGGTGTTTCAATCATAATACCCGTTTCCAATTGTTCGTCAAACGGTATCTGTTCGGCACGCAGTTGGGCTTTAACTTCTTCCACCACTTTTTTGACTTGTAACACTTCCGCCGCGGAAGTAATCATCGGGTACATGATAGACACATTTCCAAAAGCAGAAGCTCGCAGCAAAGCTCTTAACTGTGTCTTAAATAAATCGGGCCGCACCAAGCACAAACGCACTGCCCGCAATCCCAAGGCTGGGTTATCCTCTTTGGGTAAATCAAAGTAGGGAGCATTTTTATCGGCTCCGATATCTAACGTGCGGAAAATAATTTTCCGTCCGTTCATTAACTGTGCCGCTTGGCGGTAAACACGAAATTGCTCTTCTTCGGAGGGATAATCGGAAGATTGTAAATATAAAAATTCCGTACGGAAAAGCCCCATCCCCGCGCGCATCGCGGGCCAAAGCATCTTTTAACTCTTCTACATTGCCCACATTGGCGAATAATTTAATTTCTCGCCCATCGATAGTCCGGTCCGGAGTTCCTTTTAAGGCCTCTAATGCTTGGGCTTCTTTTTCTTGGCATTTTATTTGTTCTTGGGCAGCGGCTAAAGTCGGCTCATCAGGATCCACAATCAGCAGTCCTTTTTTACCGTCCAAAATAGCCGTTTTTCCGTGCCACGCAGAGCAAACCTCCTCTCCCAAGCCAACTACCGCCGCAATTCCTTTCGTGCGTGATAAAATAGCCGTATGAGAGCAGGCAGAGCCTTTGGCCGTAGCAAAGGCGAGTACTTTTTCCCGCTCAAATTGCATGCTTTGACTGGGGGTTAAATCTTCCGCCACGATAATAGAAGGAACTTCCAACCCCGGGGTTTCCCCCTCGGCACCACATAAAATTTGAATCACGCGGCGCGAAATATCCAACACATCTGCCGAACGCGCCTGCATATATTCGTCTTCCATTTCAGAAAACATGCGCGCAAAACGGGCCCCTGTCTTTTGCACGGCGCGGGCGGCATTATCATGCCCTTTTTCAATCAGTCCGCGCACGGAATCGATGTAATCCTGATCGTCTAACATCATTTGATGTATATCAAAAATAGCAGCGCTTTCTTCACCGGCTTGGGCAAGGGCTTGGTCATAAAGTCCCTTCAACTGCCGTTGCGCACGCAGGCGGGCAATTTCAAAGCGAGCCAGTTCCGGCTCCGGATCTGTCACCTTTTCGTCAGAAACAGTACACCGGCCCGGTGCATAAAAATACACCGGTCCCACCACTACTCCGTTAAAAACACCTATCCCGTGCAGTTCTTTCATGATTACAAATTATTTTTCAACGCTTCTTCCAAAGCTACGGCGGCTTGCTCTTCATCTTCTCCTTCAATACGCACCGTTACCGTATCTCTTTGCTTGGCACCCAAGGCCATCACGGAAAAAATACGTTTCAAATCTCCTTTCTTTTCTCCTTTGGAAATGGCAATTTGGCTTTTAAAACCATTGGCGATTTTTACCAACACTCCCGCCGGACGGGCATGAATACCGTCTTTATCTTGAATCACATAGCTGAATTCTTTCATATGCTCTCCTTACAAATTTATTCTTGCACCGGCAGCGGCTTTTTTAACAAAGCGAGCAAGACCATGCCCACTAAGGCCCCTGCCAATAATGAAATTACAAAATATCCCGCATGCGTCATAACGCCTGCCACAAAAATACCTCCGTGCGGAGCCGGAGATCCGCACCCAAACCACATGCTCAAGGCTCCCGCCACCGCAGAACCGATCGCGCAGGAAGGAATGACACGCAACGGGTCCGCCGCGGCAAAAGGAATGGCCCCTTCCGTAATAAACGAAAGCCCCATTACAAAGTTGCTTGCCGTGGTTTGACGTTCGGATTGAGTATAGCGGTTTTTAAAGAAAAGTGTACTGAGCGCAATGGCGAGAGGCGGTACCATACCCCCGGCCATGACAGCGGCCATGATATCATATTGTTGGCTGGCCAAAGAAGCCGTGCCAAACACATAAGCCGTTTTGTTGATAGGGCCGCCAAAATCTACCGACATCATTCCCCCTAATAAAAGCCCTAAAAATACTTTGCTTCCGGTACTCATATTAGCCAAAAATTCATTCATAGCCGTATTCAGCCATGCCATGGGCGGATTAACCACAAACACCATCACGGCCCCCATAGCTAAAATACCCAAAAAAGGATATAAAAGCATCGGCTTAATACCCTCTAAAGAAGCGGGCAAACGGCTGGTCAGTTTGCGCAAAGCAAGCATGATGTAACCGGCCAAAAAACCGGCCGCCAATGCCCCCAAAAAGCCGGACGGCTGCCACATTTCTTGCGGCAAGCTCAAAGAAAGTCCCGTCTTGGCCAAAAATCCGCCCACCATACCGGGCATCAGGGCAGGACGGTCGGCAATCGCCATGGCAATATAGCCTGCCAAAATGGGAAACATCATGCCAAAAGCTAACCCGCCGATTTGATTCAAGAAAGAAGATAATGGATTCCCCGTACCAAACTGAGGTGTACCGGCATTAGCACTATCAAATAAGAAAGATAAAGCGATCAAAATGCCGCCGCCAATCACAAACGGCAACATGTGAGAAACGCCATTCATCAAATATTTATAAATTTTGCGCCAGGCGGTATCCTTGGGTCCGTTTTCCGCCGCTTGCGTTTTGCAGGCCGCTTCAAAAACGGGCACATCGCCTTGGAGAGCTTGTTCCAAAAGTTCTGCAGGGCGGTGTATTCCTTCGGACACTTTGACAAAAATCACTCTTTTTCCGTTGAAACGGTTGATTTCTACCGCTTTATCGGCCGCTACAATAATGCACTTGGCATCGGCAATTTCTTGTGCTGTTAACGCATTTTTAATACCGGCCGAACCGTTGGTTTCTACTTTCAAAGAAATACCGGCTTTTTCAGCCGCTTTTTCCAAGGCTTCCGCCGCCATAAAAGTATGGGCAATGCCCGTGGGGCAGGCCGTCACCGCCAGTACATCATATTGTGCTTTGTCTTGAGGCACTTGGTTTTCTTCGGTAAAAGAAGCCGCTTCGGCGCGGTCAATAATTTGCAAGAATTCTTCTTTATTGCCAGCGGCCAACAAATCCTTACGGAAAGTTTCGTCCATGAGCATGGTGGAAAGACGGCTTAAAATTTCCAAGTGCTCATTTGCTCCACCTTCCGGGGCCGCAATTAAGAAAAGCAACTGAACGGGTAAACCGTCTAAAGAGTCATAATCTACTCCTGCCGGAATAGTCATCGCAGCCAAACCGGGGGCCGTAATAGCGGCCGTCTTGGCATGCGGGATAGCAATCCCTTCCCCCACTCCGGTGCTGCTTTGTTCCTCACGGGCCAGAACGGCCTGTTTGTACACGGAAAGATCCTGCACATTTCCATTTGCCTGCATCAAAGCAACAGCCTGTTCAATGGTTTGCTGTTTAGAAGTAACATCCGCTCCTAACAAAATAGCCCCTTCTTTCAATAAATCGGTTATCTTCATTTTCTCTCCGTATTACAAAGCATAATCTTGTGAATTTGATAATAATTTTTTGATATCTTCGCGCTCCGGCAACCATTCTTTCATTACACAGGCTCCGCCGCAAGCCAAGGCCAGCTGTATCGCTTTTTGATAGTCGGCACAACGAAGCCAACCCGCCAAAAAGCCCGCCACCATACTATCCCCCGCTCCGACGGAATTAACCACCGGACCGGTAAGCTTAGCAGCCGGAAAAACAGATACAGTTCCGTCTTCTGCCACCAGCAAAGCTCCGGCGGCCCCCAAGGAAACCAGTACATTTCTTGCTCCCAGTTGCTGTGCCTTCTTAGCATAGGTAACAATATCTTCTTGGCTGTTTAATACCACTCCAAACAAATCTGCCAATTCTTGCGCATTGGGTTTAATCAAAAAGGGTTTATGCACCAAGGATTTTTTGAGCAGTTCTCCCGTAGCATCTACCACACACAAAATATCGCGGTTTGCCAAACGGGCCAAAATCTGCTGGTAGGTGTCCGTGGGCAAACCGGCTGCTACCGCACCGGCTAATACCAATACATCCCCTTTGACCAAAAGATCCAAACGTCGGTTTAACTCTTCCAGATATTGTGCGGATACTTCCGGTCCGTGTCCGTTGACATCACTTTCTTCTTTAGATTTAATTTTTACGTTAATACGGCTTTGCCCCTGCGGCAAAGAAATAAAATCCGTATGGGAAATATGCCCCTGCAACATCGCAAGCATAGCTTGGCCCGTATAACCGGCACAAAAACCCGTTGCCGTGCAAGTAAAGCCCAAACGCTCCAATACAACGGCTACATTAATTCCTTTTCCGCCGGGGTAAATGCTTTCCCGCCGGGCACGGCTTACACCGCCCACTTGCAAAGAAGGCACAAACATCACATAATCTAAAGAAGGATTGAAGGTAACTGTATAAATCATAATTATTTCACACGGAAAACCCTATCTACTCATTATATAAATTAACACTCTTTAGGGCAAAAAAGAAAAGCCTTGATTTCTCAAGGCTTTCTTTTTAAGCATAAAAACTAATCCAACTGTACAGATTGACCGCACGAACAGGCATTTCTTTCATTCGGCAGTTTCTCAATCATTTGAAAAAGCAAGGCTTTTAAGTTTTCTACATTTTTGTTAAAAACTTTTAGCACTTCTTCGTGCGATACGGGCGGCATATCTCCGTTGATACCGGCGTCATAATCGGTAATCAAAGAAATATTAAGCGGGCACATATTCATTTCTTTGACTAAATAATTTTCCGGAAAAGCCGTCATACCGATAACACTCCACCCCTGATTGGTAAAGAAAGAAGATTCTGCCTTGGTAGAGAAACGGGGCCCGTTAATTACCACCATCGTGCCCGTCTCATGCAAATGAATATTGAGTTGTTTGGCGGTTTCCTTTGTAGCGGCACGCATTTCGGGACAATAGGTATCCACCGGAGAGGGATGCTGCACAAAAGGGCCTTCCAAGAAGGTAGATTTGCGACCGTCGGTCCAGTCCACAAACTGATCACAAATTACAAAATCTCCCGGTTTTACATGCGCTTGTAAACTACCGGCGGCACAAGGAGAAATAACTCTTTTGCAACCCAAATGTTTCATCGCCCATATATTAGCGCGGTAATTAATCAAGTGGGGAGGAATGGTGTGTTTTCTGCCGTGGCGCGGCATAAAAGCCACCCGATGATTGCCTATTTTGCTGATGAATACACTGTCGCTGGTTTCTCCGTACGGAGTTGAAATTTTCACTTCTTCTACATCCGTTAAAAAACTATAAAAACCGGAACCGCCAAAAACACCTATGTCTGCTTTATTGAGTATTTCCATATCTTCTCCTCGCAAAATGTGATAATCTGATACTTGCATTATATAATAAAGTTTTTTGGGCGACAAACAAAATTAATGCTAGAATAAAGAAAATTTTTAGACAAGGAGATGTTGTGTGTTATTTTTTCTTTTTTTGTGTTTGATTATTTTTTTCTATTGGCAATTTCAAATGATACGAAAGTATTCCTTTCAATATGACAACTTCAAAATAAACCTCCCTCAAAGAAAGGTCTGCATAAATGGGGAAGAGGTAGCCTTTGAGGAAATAGACCACATCAGCGTATTGGAATTGGAACAGCCCAGCACTACGGAAAAGGCTTTTTCCAAAACGGCCTATCATACCTATTTAACCAAGATGCTTTTTCACTTAAAAAACGGAACTGCCGTTTCTTGCCGTTTTAATTCGAAGGGCGCTTTATACAAAGCCTTAAAACAGTTGCAGCCTTTTGTGGCTATTTATGAAAACATAGAGCAATACAAAACCTCCCTTTATTGGAGACTCATTGTATTTATTGCCTTTGTGATTCTTGGGATTATGTGGGGTCTTTCGGCACGGTAGTTAATCAAACAGAGCGTAAGGCTTGCCGTTATAAGCAAAGTTCAGGTGTAAATGAAACCTTGTTTTGTATAATAAAAAAAATTAGCAAAAGGATTTCTTTATGGTTGCTGATAGTGCATTCTATTTTATGTTGGGTATTTTTCTTTTTTCCATCATCTTGTACACTTTATGGGCAATGATAGTGGTGGAAAGGCCATTCTCTCCCTACAATAAATTTAAAATAAATGTAGAGCGACGATATATCTCTGTAGATGGGGAAGTTGTGCCTTTTGCTGAAATAGAATATATAACAACGCATGAAATGCAACAACCCAGTTTTTGGGAATCTCAATATTTCCACCGTGCCGGTTTTTTCACCCATTTTACTTCGGTTACTTTTCACTTACAAGACAAAGCAAATGTCTCATGTATCTTCAATACCAAAGCCTCTTTATACAACACCTTGAAAAAAATATCACCTTTTGTAGTTGTTGATGCAGACATCAAACAATACAAAACTGTTGCCCACTGGATTTGGTTTCTGTTCCCCCTTATTTGCCAAATTCTGATTCTTATCTATTTAAAAAACTCCGCTTGATTAAATTCATTATTTCTTTGCGAAATTCAGCCAAAGATTTGAGGAATTACCAATTTTTTAGAGTTCTAAAGGAAAAAAGGGAAACATACCGTATACAACGGCGCGGAATTACCGGGGTTACCCGCGCGGGCAAACAACGACGAAGTAGGGCTTTTTAGAACGAAAAAAACGGAGAAAAATTTACTGACAAGCAACGCGGTTTTTCAAAATAAAAAGCCCTAATTCTAGGCGTTTGCGAGGGAGGTATACTGTGCGAAGTGGCGCGGTAGCGCCGAGGTATCCGACCAAGCAAACAACAACGAAGTAGGGCTTTTTAGGACGAAAAAAAACGGAGAGGGAGAGATTCGAACTCTCGATACGGTTTCCCGTATGCAGTCTTTCCAGGACTGTGCCTTAAACCACTCGGCCACCTCTCCAAAATCGGACGTATTTGAGAACTACCTAGAAATTATATCAAATTAGAAAGAATTTGAAAAATAAATTCAAAATTATCGTCGAAGATTTAACGGCGGAAGGTTTTGATTTGCATCCCTAACAAACGACCTAAAAGCATCAGCGGAAAAACAATAAACACCGTTACCACAGCCATCAAGAGCATCATGATAAAACTAAAAGCCAATGCCACAAACCCCGTCAGAAATCCGGCACGGGCCTGATAAAACTCTGCCCCTATTTTTTCCTGATTTCCCGCTGTTTCGACCGGCATCCCTTTTTCATCTAGGATTTCGGCTTCTATCACTTCTTTTTGATGTTTTTTTTCTTCTTTCATATTTATATTTTTACATAAATCCAAACGTTTTTACCAGACAATAAATGATTAGTTGCTCCTAAAGTGGTAAAATATAAATAGGTTACGCGTGAAGTCACATCACGTAATTTAAAAAACCGAGGAAAAATTATGTTACCCAAAGCTTATGAACCGCAGGAAGTGGAAGAAAAATTAATTAATAAATGGCAAGAAGCCAAACTTTTTACCGCTAAAGTAGATAAAAACAAAAAACCTTTTGTCGTCGTTATTCCCCCTCCTAATATTACCGGCGCCCTGCATATGGGCCATGCCTTAAATGATACGTTGCAAGATGCGTTAATCCGCTCACACCGCATGTTCGGGCAAGAGGCTTACTGGGTACCCGGCACCGATCACGGTGGTATTGCCACACAAAATGTTATTGAGAAAAAACTAGCCAAAGAACAGCACCTTTCCCGCCATGATCTGGGCCGTGAAAAATTTGTAGAAACCGTGTGGGATTGGTATAACGAATGCGGAAACGCCATTTTCAACCAATTCAAAAAAATGGGTTGGAGCTTGGATTTATCCAAAGAAAATATCCGTTTTACCATGGACGAACAACGCGCTAAATCTGTCTATGAATGTTTTAAACGTTTATGGGAAAAGGGGTACATTTACCGCGGAAAACGCCTGATTAACTGGTGTGTGCGCTGTTCCACCGCTTTATCCGATATTGAAGTAGAGCACGAACAACAATCTGCCAAACTCTGGCACTTGCAATACAAAGGGGAAGATGGCTCTGAAGGAATCACCATTGCCACCACGCGCCCCGAAACCATTTATGCCGATGCGGCTATTGCCGTCAACCCCAAAGACGAACGTTATAAAAATTTAGTCGGCAAAAAAGTTATCATTCCGTTAGCCGGCCGCGCTATCCCTGTCATTGCCGATGAAGCGGTGGAAATGGAATTTGGCACCGGCGCACTCAAAATTACGCCGGCCCACGATGCCACCGACTATGAAGTTGGCCAACGCCACAACCTGCCCATTATGAGTGTTATCAATGATAAGGGCAAGATGATTAACTGCCCCGAAAAGTATTTGGGCATGGACCGCGAACTCTGCCGTAAAGAAACCGTTAAGGATTTGGAAGAAGCAGGCCTTTTGATGAAAGAAGAAAAATATAATAATGCCGTTTCCACCTGTTACCGTTGCCACAGCGCTATTGAGCCGTTTATGAGTGAACAATGGTTCGTGAAAATGGATAAATTGGCCGCGCCTGCTATTGAGGCAGCCGAATCGGGCGAGTTGCAATTTCACCCCGCCAGCTGGAAAACACCGTTTGTGAACTGGCTTAAAAATATTCAAGATTGGTGTATCTCCCGCCAAATTTGGTGGGGCCACCGCATTCCGGTATGGTATTGCCGCCATTGCAGTGAAAAAGGCTTAACCTTTACTACCGACAAACAAGGCAACGAACAACTCACCAAAGTATCTTTTGAAGACGGTGCCCAACCGATTGTTTCCTACGGCGCTCCCGAAAAATGCCCCGTCTGCGGCGGAACCCATTTTGTGCAGGATCCTGATGTGTTAGATACGTGGTTTTCCTCCGCGCTTTGGCCGATGTCCGTTTTCGGCTGGCCGGAAGAAACTGAAGAGTTGAACTATTTTTACCCCACCACCTCTATGGTTACCGGCTACGAAATTCTGTATCTGTGGGTGGCCCGCATGGTAATGATGGGGTTGGAATTTAAAGGGAAACTACCCTTTAAGGACGTATTTTTGAACGGTATCGTGCGCGATAAACGCGGCAAGAAGATGTCTAAATCTTTAGGCAATGTAATTGATCCGTTAGACATGACCGCCAAATACGGTACAGACGCCGTCCGCTTCTCTTTGCTCATGCAGGCAGTACCCGGAAAAGACATTCCGTACGCTGAAGAAAGCATCACGGGTGCACGCAATTTCTGCAATAAAATTTACAATGCTTCCCGCTTTATTTTGATGAATATGGAAGGGATTAAAGGACCTTTAGCGATGCCGACAGAGGCTAAAGAACTGGCTGATCAATGGATTTTGGACCGCTATGTAACCGCCATTAAAACCGCCAGAGAAGGCATTGAAAAGTATAACTTGGCCCTGACTGCCAATACACTCTATCACTTCCTGTGGGGTGACTTCTGTGATTGGTATATTGAACTGGCCAAACAACGTTTCCAAACCGAAGAAAAAGAATATGTTATGGCCTTATGTGTCAATATTTTGTACGGAACTTTAAAAGCCTTACATCCGCTGATTCCCTTCATCACGGAAGAAATTGCCGCCAGCTTGCGCCCGTATGTGGCAGAAGAGGGCGAATTCTTACTTCAACAGGCATATCCGGTGTTTGACCCTGCTCTGCAAAGCGCCGAAGCCATGAAAAAAATGGAAATGGTGCAAGGCGTTACCAAAGAAATCCGCACCATTCGTGCACAATTCAACGTACCTCCGGGCTTAAAAATTAATGCCGTATTATCTGCGCAAAACGAAGAAGAATTGGCTATTGTCAAAGCGCATGCCTCCTATATCAAACTTATGGCCAAAATAGAACAATTAACCATCGGTATCCAAGAGCCCAAGCCCAAACAAACCGCTACGGCTACCTTTGGAAAGATTGCTATTTATGTGCCTTTAACGGGACTGATTGATTTTGATAAAGAAAAGAAACGTTTGGAAAAAGATATGGCTGCCGCACAAGCCAATATTGCGTCGCGCAAGGCTCGTTTGGCGCAAGAAAACTTTATCAAGAATGCTCCGCAAGAGCAAATTGATAAAACCAAGGCTGAATTAGCCGCCGCCGAGACCTTGCTGGCACAAGCCCAAGCCGCATTGGCGGATTTAGCATAAGGAGCTCTTATGAAAAAACAAATCATTACCGCCTTTCTTTGTGCCGCACTGCCCATATGTGCAGCGGCACAGCAAAATTGGAAAGCCGTCATGCGCTATGACAAGCAGGCTACCAAAACAGCCCTTTCCGAGCGTCTTAGCAAGTATGTTACCTACGATACTACCGCTGACGCAAACTCCGGCAAAGTGCCCTCTTCCAAGGGGCAGGTATCTTTTGGCAAGGTGTTGGCTAAAGAACTTAAACGCATGGGCGCTAAAAACGTCCGGATCAGCTCCACAGGTATTGTAACGGCAGATATTCCGGCCACCACCACCAAACCGGCTCCTACTCTTGCTTTTTTGGCACATATGGATACCTCTCCTTCTTCCTCCGGAAAAAATGTTGTGCCGCAAGTGCACCATAAATATAAAGGCGGAGATATTGTCATCAACCAAGCGCAAAATCTGCGTTTGACTGAATACAACAGCCCTCAACTTTTACACGCACGCGGCCATGATATTATGACGGCTTCCGGCAGCACTCTATTGGGTGCGGATGATAAGGCCGGCATCGCCATTATCATGACCTTTGCTGATTATTTGTTAGGAAATACCGGTATTGAGCACGGGCCCATCAAAATCGCATTTACGCCCGATGAAGAAATTTCTACCGGCATCAAAACGATGGATGTGGCCGCTTTCGGTGCAGACTATGCTTATACGGTAGATGGCGGAGATTTGGGAGAAACAATTGTAGAAAACTTTAACGGTCGTTCTTTTACGGCCGTATTTAACGGAGAGCGCGGTGTACATGCCGGTTCTGCTATGAATTCAGCCTTCTCAGACAATTTACTCATGGCGTCCGACTTTCACACCCTCCTTCCGCGCCACCGCCGACCTGAAACCACCTCCGGCAAACAAGGATTTATTCTTGTAAAATCCATTGAAACGGAAGGAAACAAAACGGTTGTAAAAGGAAATATCCGTGCTTTTACCGATGAAGAATTGGCCGAATTAACTTCTACTGTAGAGCAAGCTTTTAAAACCGTAAAAGCCTTAAATCCCAAAAATACGGGTATGGAACTTTCTTTTAAGGACCAATATAAAAATGCAAAAGAAATGATACCGTCCCAATTAATTGAGATATTGGAACAGGCAATGATTGCCGAAGAGGTAACCCCCAAGCGGGTGTCTGCCCGCGGCGGTACGGACGGTGTATTCTTATCCTTTAACGGTTTACCGACGGCTGATATTTTTGCCGGTATGTTTAATCTGCACAGTCCGCTGGAATATGCCGACATTGATATCATGGAAGCCTCTTTGCGAACGCTAATTTCTACCGTGTGCAATTGGGCAGAACAACCTAAACCCCAAAAATAAATATTTCTCCAAAACCCCGTCTTAAAAGGCGGGGTTTTTTGGGGCCTATTTTAATTTTGGGTCCTTTGGCCCTTGTGCATTTTCGGTGGGATTCATACAATAATAGTAATACATATTCTATTATGTACAGATTTTTTATTTTAGGAGAAAACAAAATGAAAAGAATTGTTTCTTGCATCGCTGTGTTGGCAGTGTTTTTATGCAGCAACTCTTTATTTGCTGCTTCGCCGGTAAAACCGGCCAAATACCGTTCCTCCTTGTTGAACCGTTTTCTGTCATACGTACAGGTGGACAGCCAAAGCCAATATGGTCAATTCTACGGAGATTGGGTCATGAGTGATGATGTGGCCAAAGCCGGAGAATTGCTTTATAGCGAATTGCAAAATATCTTGCAAAATAACAATGCCAATGCCACCATTCATTTTTCCCAAGATAAATATATTTATGTTCATTTTCCGTCTAACCTTTCCCAAAGACTGACTGCCACTGTTCCTACACTGGGTATGAGTGCCCACTATGACACCACCCCCGAAGTACCGGGAAAAGGGATTAAGCCTAATGTAATCAGAAGCTATAATGGCGGAAAAGTAGTCATCAACGAAGAAAAAGGCATTCTTTTAGATCCTCAAACTTCTGATGCCTATTTAAACCAATTAATCGGAGAAACCATTGTCACTTCTGACGGCACCACCATTTTGGGAGCTGATGACAAAGCCGGCACTTCTATCGTTGTTACCGTTATTCAAACTTTAGCGGAAAACCCGCAAATTGCACATGGGGATTTGCAATTTATGTTAGTACCCAGTGAAGACGTAGGTTTGGCGGCGCACCGTGTAGAAACGGAATATTTTAAACCGGAAATTTACTTTGATTTTGACGGAGAAGTGAATGGGGAAATCATGGCAGAAAGCTTCACGGCCAAAGGTTTTTTGGTTACCTTACGCGGCCGTGCCGCACACCCGTCTGAAGCGGCAGCTCAAAACGGTTTGGAAGTTTCTGAGGTATTGGGTACTTTCTTACAACAAATCAACCAAGCCAACGATTTAAAACCCAACCAAAGTGAAGGAAGAGATCCTTATATCCGTTTTGCCGCCAACGATATCAAGCCCGGTCCGGAAGCAGAATCCTTAATTTTACAAGGTTATGCCCGCTTTTTTACGGATGAAGAGTGGCAACGCATGAAAGATTTGGTCACAGCTGCTATTGCTCACGTCAATGTAGTATACGGCACCAAAAACGAAGTAGTTATTGACGAAGCCAGCCAATATAAAAACTTGGCCGACGGTATGCACCCGATGACAAAAAATATCGTTTCCAAAGCGGCTATTGATGCCGGAGTTACCCCCCGTTTTATCACGGTACGCGGCGGTATTACCCCCGGTATGATGAATGCCAGACATGGCATCACCGGTATGGGCCTCTGGACGGGACAACAACGTGTCCACTCCGAATATGAGTGGCTCAGCGAAAAAGATATGTTTTCCGCTTATCATACGGCTTTGAACCTGATCCAACAAACCATTGAACAAAGCATTGCCGCCAGCGACAACAAACAACAATTGCAAAGAGAATTAAAAAGAAAATAATTAGTCATGAAAATACTGGTAGCCACCGGAAACAGGCATAAGTTTCAAGAAATAACACATATTCTCCCCCATCAAACCAAGAAGGGGGAGAATATTGATTATGTCAGCCTGCAGGATATCGGGGGGCTGCGTTTGCCGCCTGAAAACGGGGTTACTTTGCAAGAAAATGCCGAAATAAAGGCCATATTTGCCGCCAAAGAATCCGGCTTATGGGCCATTTCGGACGATACCGGATTAGAAGTAGAATTTTTGAACGGAAGGCCCGGTGTACATACCGCCCGCTACGCCGGAGAAACCGCTGATACACAAGCCAATAACCGCAAACTATTAAATGAATTGGAAGGGCTTTTTTTAGGAAAGCGTGCTGCCCGTTTCCGCACGGTGGCCTGTTTGGCAAGCCCGCAAGGGCAGGTATTTAATTTTGAAGGTATCTTGAACGGATTTATCGGTTTTGATTACCACGGGGAAAATGGCTTTGGATATGATCCTTTATTTATTGTAGAAGGATCCGCAAGAACCTTGGCCCAACTTTCCGAGCAAGAAAAAAATAAGATCAGTCATCGCGCTAAAGCCTTTGAAAAGTTAGCGGCTCATTTGGATTTGTTATAGTATTTAAATCTACCTACCAAAAAGCCCCTTCTTGCAAAAAGGGGCTTTTTTTAACGGAAGAAAAAATTAAAACTCTACCGCTAACATTTCCGGTAATATCAAATAGTACAGATTAATCAAAGCTCCTGCGCTTAAGAAAGGACCGAAGGGAATGGCATCTCCCTTCCCTTTACCTTTAAAAATCATCAGGAAAACAGAATAAACAAGGCCTAAAGCAGAGGCAAAAATAATGGTGGTAAGCACGCCTTTCCAGCCCAACAAGGCTCCGATACCGCCCATCAGTTTCACATCTCCGCCACCCATAGCTTCTTTTTTAAACATTACATATCCCAGCAGAGCTACAGCCAACGTACCGAAAAACCCTACCCCCGCCCCTAACAGACTCTGTAAAAAGCGGGAAAGCAAAGTGCCGTCAAAGTTCGGGTTTAACCAAAAGAAAGCCAACCCCCACACTATCAGGCCTAAGGAAAAACGGTCCGGAATAATCATTAATTCCAGATCAATAACCGACAGAATAATCAAGCTATACACCGATACCAGCAAAACACCTGTCCAAGGTGTCAATCCCCAACGCCATACAAACAACACGGTTAAAAGGGCCGTCAACAGTTCCACAATAGGATATTGGCAGGAAATAGGGGCTTTGCAATGGCGGCATTTTCCCCAAAGTATGATATAGCTGAGTACGGGGATATTGTCATAAAAAGCAATATGTTTACCGCATTTGGGGCAGAAAGAAGCCGGCCACACAATAGACTTATTTTTCGGAATACGGTAAATACAAACATTTAAAAAACTGCCGATAATCAAACCAAAAAGTCCTGCAAAAAACAAAATCAAACTTTCCATGCTTTCTCCTTTTTTAACAAAAAAGTCCCCAGCACGTACTGGGGACCGTTCAATTAATGGGTATGCCAAGCTTTACCGTAGCTGTCTTCTTTATCCGAATTTACAAATACATCCCCAAAACGCGGATCGGCCGGATCATTTACATAGGCCCAACCACCGGTTTTGGTAAATGCCGTTTCATACGTTCCCGCACTGACCCGATTGCTGGGCTCTAACCCCGGTATATGGGCTTGAGGAACGGACTCTATATATCTGGGCACCAAAGAGCCCAAATCGTCCGTTGGATAAACACCCTGATTTTCCCCGTAATAAGCAGCAATAGCCGTGCGGAGTTTTACCAGTTCATGTTTCGTGCTTCCCTCTTGCGCTTTATGGATCAAAGAAATAAACTTTGGTACCGTAAAACCCAACAGAACCGCAAACAAAATAACGGTAATCAGGATTTCTAACAATGTAAAGCCCTTTTTCATAAATAATTCTCTTATTTTAACCCTAATGCTACCAGAGTAAATACTTTAGCATCTCCCATCGTATTTTTAATACTGGAGTTTTCATTAGGTTGGTGCATGGTTTCGTCCAATTTGGAATACACCACCGCCGGGAAACCTGCATTGCGCAAATGGGCAGCCACCGTTCCACCGCCTACCCCTTGCACTTTGGGATTATTGCGGTACACCGCTTTGACGGATTGGGCTACCAAAGATACAATCGGAGCCTTCTTATCCGTAGGCGTAGAAACCGTGTGCAACACTTCTTCCACTTTGATTTTTACTTTAAATTTCTTTTCAATTTTTTTAGTAATTTTTACAACTTCCGCAAACACCTGCTCCACTGTATAGCAGGGCAGAATGCGGCAATCCACATAAAATACGTCCATTCCCGGAATGCTGTTGATATTGGGAACATTGGCTTCTTTTTTGGTGGGAGAGAACACGCTTCCCGGCACGTCAAACAGGCGGTCTTTCTTCGGGAATTTTTTATAAAGTTCGTTCAAAGCTACTACCAAATGGCTGGCCGCTACAAAAGCATTGTTTCCGTTACCCGGCGTAGAAGCATGGGTCTGTTTGCCAATCGTTGTAATTTTCAGCCACAGCTGGCTTTTTTCCGCTATTTCTACCATTTCACCGGCAGAGTTACCTGCGTCCGGTACGATAAAGCTGTCTTCTTTTCCAAACAGCTTGGCATGCTTTTTCAAAATGGGCTCTATTCCGTAAATACTGCCGGTTTCTTCATCGCAGTTTAAAAGCAAAGCATAGTTTACCGGAGGGCGGACACCCGCTTCCATCATAGCCTTGGCCACCAATAAACCGGATACCAAGCCTTGCTGGTTATCTTCTACCCCACGGCCATAAATTTTATCCCCTTTGACAACCACTTTATAAGGGTCCGTTTTCCACAAATCCAAATCACCCGGAGGAACCACGTCCATGTGGGCCATGACCCACAACGTTTTTTTGCGGTTTTCACCATAGTATTTAGCGATGATATTGGGTCTTACACCGGTAGGAGATTTAGGATCTTTGATATTAATGACTTTGATTTCATCAAATTTCATCTCTTTTAATGCCGCCAGTAATACTTCTGCCTTGGCTGCTTCTCCCAAACCACCTTCTTCTTGCGGGCTCAGGGCCGGACAGGCGGTCATTTTGGTTTGTATATCAATAATATAATCTCTGTAACTGTCTATTTTCTTGAATAAATCTTTCGCTTGTATCATAATTTTCTCCTAAAGCGGATTTTTAATGTCTATAAATTCCACTTCCACTTGAAAGCGGCTTTGCACCTGTTTCATCAGCGCAAGCACGCCTATTTTTTCCGAATTGTAATGTCCCAGCGCAGCACAGTTTATCCGGCCTTCCCGGCACATTTCTTGCACGGGCTCATCTACACTTCCCGTTACAAATAAATCCAACCCCAAGTTTATAGCGTCCGGCAGCATACTCCAGCCGCCGCCGCTGACAACCCCCACCTTGCTGATCTTTTTTTCTCCAAAATCAAGCGTAAGGGCTTGTGCTTGGCATGTGTGCTCCAACTGGCTGACCACACTTTTCAAAGACTGCGGCTTAATTTGCCCCCAAAATCCAATTTCTTGGCCGTGATAAGAGGCAAACGGACGAATATTTTTAGCCTTCAGGCTTTTGAGCAAAAGTGCGTTATGGCCGATCTTCGGGTGTTTGTCTAAAGGCAAGTGATACCCCAACAAACTTATTTGGTTCTGTAACAGAAAAGCAACCCGCCGGCCAAAAGCTCCGATCAAGGCTTGTTCTTTTCCCCACAACAACCCATGATGCACGATAATCATATCGGCCCCTGCCGCTTTTGCTTTCTTAAAAAGCTCCAAACCGGCAGACACCCCAAAGACAATTTTCCGCACCGTATCCCGTCCCTCTACCTGCAAACCGTTTAGGCTGCTATCAGGCACAGCGGATATTTGCAAATAATCGTTCACAAAAGAAACGACGTCCTCGCGCGTAGTCATAGATTTATGTTATCATTTTTATACGATGAAAAAAATACTTTTTTCTATCATTTTCTTGTTTTGGGTATGGGGAGGCACAGCTTTTGGGCAAATTCCCGTAGCTCCGCATTTGCCGGCCTGCTCAAAACCGCAAGACGCCCTCGCCCCCATTACCGTCCAATATCCTCAAGAAAAAATGACGGTATTGCGCGGTGCGCAGAGGATTTACCTGTTTGGGAAATTAAATTTAAAAAATCCTTTTTTACAAATTAACGGTGTAGAAGTAAAACTGCACCGCAATGGCACTTTTCTTGCATTTTTACCGGTAGAACAAGGGCCTTTTCAATTCATTTTAACCGCGCAAAGCCAAGGAAAAACGTATCAGGCTGTCCGCAATATCATCGTGCCGGGCACTCCGATCCGAGAGTTTGCCAACCGCGCCGCATTTGACCCCCAAGAAATATACCCCTCTAAACCGTTGTGGCTTTTAGCGGGAGACACCATACTTCTCTCCGCCCGCGGAACACCCGGAGCTAAAGTCAAAGCTCATTTGAACGGAATTAAAAAAGGAAAGAATATAATACTTACCGAAAACCCTCTCCAACCGGGGTTATACCAAGCCCGTTTTGTTATTCAGCAGCGCCAATCCCCCCGCACTGTTAAGGTAAGTTACAGCATGTATGACCCCCAAACCCAAACTAAAGCAAAAATAACTGCCAAGGAAAAGTTGAAAATCTTAGATCCCAACGAACCTTTACAACCCGCTTTTGTCAAAGATCCGGCTGTAAAACTGCGCCAAATACCCGTACATCAAGGGAGTCTATTCCCCTTTTACCGCGCTTATGGAGAAGTGTTAATTAACGGACGCGATAACGGCTTGTACCGTCTTCTTCTTTCCGATCAGGAAGAAGCATGGTTAGAAGAAAAAAAATTAAAATTCTTCTCGCCGCAGCGTTACACTCCAAACGTACTCAAAGAATTAAATACGCTGGCCTCTGCGGAGCAAACTCAAATCAGATGGACCCTGCAAAAACAGGTTCCTATCTCTATTCAAGAATTTAATAACCGTTTGGAAATTTCTTTTTACTACACACCCGTTTTTGAAGAGAATTTTAATTTTGATTCCACTTCTCCCTTGCTGGAAAAAATAGAGTGGTCCAGACCGCAAAAAGATGTCATTAAATTTGTTTTGCACCTCAAACCGGAAATGCTTTGGGGTCACTCTTACCGCTATGACGGGCAGGATTTGGTCTTGGAACTAAAACACCAACCCCTTATCAGCCGCACCCGCCAACAGCCCTTGCGTGGGGCAAGAATTTTACTTGATGCCGGCCACAGCCCCAAAAGGACCAATCCGTATGATGGGTTGGTAACTCCTTCCGGAGTATTAGAGTACGAGCTGAATTTAGCCTTGGCAGAAACCCTCAAACCCAAATTGGAAAAGGCGGGAGCCACCGTCATTATGACCCGCAGTGGCGACAATCATATAAGCCTGACAGAACGCTATAAAAAAGCCCTGTCTGAAAATGCACATATTTTTGTCAGTCTGCATTACAACGCCCTGCCGGATACGGTGAATCCGTTGGCAGCTCCGCGCGGGTTTTCCGTTTATTACACTTACCCGCATTCCTTTGCACTGGCAGAAAGCATTTACAGTTCTTTTAATGCACGGATCCCTTTGCCGGATAACGGCCTGATTGTAGATGATGTGCTCTTTATTCCCCGTATTCCGGAAATACCCAGCATCTTGGTGGAAAATGCTTTCCCTATTCTGCCGGAACAAGAAGAGTGGGTGCTTAGCCAGTACGGAAGAGAGGCCTTGGCTGAGGCTTTGTATCAGGGGATCTTGAAGTTTTACCAGCACAAATATCCCTTACAGTAATTTCCCCCTCGCCCTCTACAATATGATAGAATGGAAGTAATGGGTAAAAAAGCCAATGCCATCAACCGTTTTTTAAGTGACCGCGTGGATATCATTATCATGCCGCGCGCGGGCGCATCTAAAAAAATAAAATTAACAGGGCTGGCTTTTGTTCTTTTAATTATGGCCTGGTGTATTGTGACGTTAGGGGCTTTGTGGCTGTGGAGCAAAGCGTATGATTATCATCTCACAAAAGCAGACAACAAAATCATGCGCGTAAAAATGCAGCTGATTTCCGATGAATTGGAACGAGGCAGAAAGTATTTATCTTTAACTCAAACTACTGAACAACAAATGCGTCAAATGTTGGGCATGCCCGGTGGAAAGTTTATTAATTTACCCAAAGGGTTGCAAGCACAAAAACAAAAAGAAGATGACCGTGCCAAACAACTTTTCGGCAGTGATTTGAAAGAATTTGATACCGAGGAATTTGAAAAATATATAGACAGCATGCAAGAAACGGCAGAGGAACGTTTAGCCTCTTTCCAAGAAATTGCTTGGTATTTTGCCAACAGAAAAGAAGGGTTGAACTCTACTCCGTCCATTCGGCCGTCTTCTTCCCGTATCAGCTCGGGATATGGCTACCGCAGAGATCCGTTTGGCCGTCCCACGGGACGTATGCATAAAGGGTTGGACTTTGCCGGCAAGCCCGATAGTCCCATCGTTTCTACCGCCGATGGTGTAGTGCGCCATACAGGCTGGGTGAACGGATACGGACAGGCAGTACTGATTGACCACGGATTTGGATATTCCACGCTTTATGCCCATGCTACAGGCATCAAGGTAAAATCGGGCGAAGTGGTCAAACGCGGTCAGATTATTGCTTTTATGGGTACAACGGGACGCAGTACCGGTACTCACTTACATTATGAAGTGTGGAAAGACGGACAACCCGTCAATCCGCGCAATTATTTTAAATAAATTTTAGGAGGAAGCCATGAGCTTTTTGAAAAAAGATTCTGATTTCGCATCCGGCGAACATTTTTCCATCGTCAGTGCGGAATGTTACTTCCAAGGTACGCTCAGTGTGCAGGGTTCTTTGCGCGTGGACGGCAAATTGGAAGGTTCTGTAGATAATGCCCGCCAAGTGATCATCGGCGAAGGTGGAAAAATTGTAGGTGATGTAACGGCCGCCACCGTGGTTTGCGGCGGAGACATTGAAGGAAATGTATGTGCCGAAATGTTGGAAGTATTAGGCAAGGCCTCTATCAAAGGGGATATCCGCGCCCAAAAAATGATTGTGGAAGAAGGCGGCCGCATTGACGGTATGTGCAATATCGGCGGTGCCGAAAAAGCACTGGAAACAACGGAAGACAAAGAATAGGAGACACTCATGATATCTTTCCTCATCAAATATAAAAAAGCTATTTTGATTATTACGCTGGCATTTTTTATCGGTAGTATCGGTTATATCGGTTTGGACTCTTATCAAAGAGGCACCTTTAAAGACACCGCCGCTTCCGTGGGCAGCGCCAAAATTACTTACCGCACTTTGTACAAAGCGGCTGATGCCCAAGCCCGCTTTTTGCGCAATAACGGCGTAGATTTGGACGAAAATATGACCCAAATGATTAACCAACAGGTCTTGAGCGGATTAATCAGTGAAGAAGTATTGAACCAAGCAGCCAAAGAATTCGGCATGGCGGTTTCTGATTATGAAATTGCATTGGATATTCACTCTTCTCCGCAATTTAACCAAAACGGAACTTTTAACAAAACAGCTTATGAATATGCCGTCAAACACCAGTTGGGTGTTACTCCGGCCCAGTTTGAAGACCAAATCCGCCGCAGCAAATTGGCAGACCGCTTCCGCATGGCTCTATATTCCGTCTATAAATTAACGCCTGAAGAAGTGCGCTTTGCCTATTTAACACAAAACGGAAACATGAAAAATTTTGACAAAAACAAAAAAGATTTTGAAAAGCAACTGTTTGAAACCAAAATGGAAACGGCCCAACAGGCGTTCTTTGATGATTTCAACAATCGCGTAGAAATCAGAACTTTCTTGGACGAACAATAATGAAAAATAAAGTACTTGTAGTAGGTTCCGTTGCTTTTGACTCTATTGAAAACGCACACGGCAAGGCAGAGCGTGTATTGGGCGGGGCGGCCAGCTATTCCTCCATCTCCGCCAGTTACTTTGCCCGTCCGTCCGTGGTGGCCGTAGTAGGAACGGACTTTACGTCCAAAGATCGAGCTCCGTTTAAAAAATGCGGGGTGGATATTTCCGGCTTAGAAGTAAAAGAAGGGAAAACTTTCCACTGGGGCGGAAGTTATGATAAAGACCTCAAAAATGCCACCACCCATTTTACGGATTTAAATGTATTTCAGGATTTCAATCCGGTTCTTTCTGAAGAACAGAAAAATGCCAAAGCTGTTTTCTTGGCCAATATCGACCCTGAGCTTCAATTATCCGTTTTGAAACAAGTCAAAAAACCGTCTTTGGTAGCCTGCGACACGATGAACTATTGGATCAGTTCCCGTAAAGACGCCTTGTTAAAAGTGCTAAAAAAGACAGATCTTTTCTTCTTAAACGAAGCGGAAGCACGCCAACTGACCGGAGAATATAATTTAATTACCGCCGGTAAAAAAATTCTCAAATTGAGTGCGAAACACGTTATTATCAAACTGGGGCCCAACGGCTCTATGCTCGTGAGCAAGCTGGGGATTGTGCAGTTCCCCCCGTTTGTGTTAGAACACGTGTATGATACCACCGGTGCCGGAGATACCTTCGGCGGTGGGGCAACAGGTTATTTGGCCAGCTTGCGCAAGTGGGATACTTTGTCCGCCATTAAACGCGCAATGATGATTGGCAATGTAATGGCCTCTTTTACCATAGAATCTTTCAGCGTGAAACGTTTGGCCGGTATTAAAAACGGCGAAATTGAAAAGCGTCTAAAAGAATATACTTCTATGTTGCGTTTTTAGTTGTCCAGTTTTGATACCCCGTCTAAAAACGGGGTATTTTTCTGTAAAACTAAAAAATTTTTTGTAAAATACTTCCATTTCTTAAAAAAATTTGTTAAAATAAATATATGGATTTCATGCCGGGGTGCTGGAATTGGTATACAGGATAGTCTCAAAAACTATTGCCCGCACGGGCTTAAGGGTTCAAGTCCCTTCCCCGGTAAAGTTTAGTACAAGATGGCCCTTCAACAAACAAGTTGAAGGGTTTTTTATAGGAAAAATAAAGGTTTTTTTGCTCCAAAGACAAGTTCGCAAAAACACAGTTTATAATTTCCTTTTTTCCATCAATTTGCGAACTCTTAAAAATTTCCCCTATATCTTTGGTTAAGTCAAGCACTTCTTCAATAGAAACATCTAAAGAGGATTCCTCTACTTTGTTTTCTGCAGTTGATTCTTCCAAACGGGCCTGTTCATCTTGCAGTTCCTTAATTTTCTGCTTAAATAAAACATCAGAGATCCCTTCTTGCAAACGCAAATCAACCAAACGATCTATTTTTTGCTTGATGACGGCCAAAGTTCTATTGGCTTCTTTAATCAAAACAGATTTAGTCTGAAGTTCTTCTTGATTGTATTTAATTAACTCTTGGCGAATTTTTTCAGCCATACTCTCCGGAATAGTAATTGCT
>JAFUJU010000041.1 GCA_017468055.1 Elusimicrobiaceae bacterium | reverse complement strand
CTAAGAATTTCACCCGCTGCGGATCATACTCGCCCAAAACCGGCTGAAAAACACCTAAATTATTATTCTCGCAACCCAAGCTTAGCACCAACACACCTGCGGCATTGGGGTTATTAATCAGACCTTTCAGTATTTTTTGCGTATAGGATTGGTCATCGCCTAATTGACTGCAACCCTTGTCATGCGTAAAAGCAAACACTCCGTCCACTTTACCGGCCAACTCTGCAGCTGCACGCTTGGCTAAAATCTGTGCGGTGGTATTTACACAACCCACAGTAGGAATAATCCATATTTCATTGCGCACACCTACGGAGCCGTCTTTACGTTTATATCCCATAAAATGGGTATTGTCTTCTACGGAAGAAACAGCATTGGCCTGTTTGTGGTAGGTATATTCCAATAAACCGGAAAGGTTGGTTTTGAGATTATGCGTATGCACGTGTTCGCCCGCGGCAATATCCGCCGTGGCATGGCCGATGGGCATACCGTATTTGATGATATTCTCTTGCGCGGCAATTGAAACAAGGGCTACTTTATGACCAAAGGGAATGTCTTGTCGTAAGGTTATCCGGATCTTTCCTGCTTCCAGATTCTCACCCGCTTTCAAATCCCGCGTGGCAACGGCCACATTGTCTTTATCTGAAATTAAAATGAGAGATGGCTTCATATTATTTCACCAACTCCGCCACCACTTCTTTTACGGAATGGGTTTGCATTTTCGTTAAATAAAAAGCCACTTTTTCCACCAAATCCGGCAATTCGGCAGGCGGCTGAGGCCACAACACATGGCTGGAAAGCACTTTTTCTGCCAGTTGGCGCATGTCGGTTTCTTTCCAAACTTGGGCAAAGAAATCCAAAACGGCTTGATCGTCCCGAATTTCATATTCGCTTCCGTCGAAACGACGTCCGATATATTTGCCGTCTTTCAGTTCGCCTTGGTAAAACTTAATAAAAGCGGCTAATGAAAAACTAAGTACTTGAGGCAGGGTTCCTTTGCGTCTATAATACTCCGTTAAAGAAGGCAAACAACGCGCCGTGAATTTGGAACAAGAGTTCAAAGAAATATCCAACAAGCGGTGCTTAATATAAGGGTTGGCAAAACGGGCTTTTACCGCGTTTGCAAAATCTTTTAACTCTTCTTCCGGTAAATCTAATGTTGCAATGACCTCTTCAAATAAAAGTTTGTCCAAATACTTCACAAAAACGGGATCATTCATAAAATCCAGCACAATATCGTGCCCCGCCAAATAAGCCGCCAGTACCGTAGCGGTATGACCGCCGTTTAAAATGCGTACTTTGCGCATTTTATACGGGCGCACATCATCGGTCCAAATCACGTGAGCTTTGGTTTTGTGAATAGGAAAAATATCCGCCCATTCTTTCTTCCCTTCAATGACCCACAGATTAAAAAGCTCACTGGTTACCATTAACTCATCTTTATACCCCAGTTTTTCTTCCAATGCGGCTACTTCGGTTTTAGGATAACCGGTTACAATGCGGTCCACTAAAGTATTGGTAAAGAAGTTATGTTCCTGCACCCATTGGATAAACGCTTGCGGTAACTGCCATTCTTGGCTATAGCGCAAGATCAGTTTGCGCAGTTCCGTTCCGTTATAATCAATTAGTTCCACCGGCAAGAACAAAAGACCTTTGTCTTTGGCCCCGTCAAAGGTTTGGTAGCGTTCATACAAAAACACCGTCATCTTGGCAGGAAAAGAGGCAGGGGGGGTATCGGTGAGTTTGTCCCCTTCCTTATAAGCAATGCCGGCCTCCGTGGTGTTGGAGATACACACTTTCAGTTCGGGATTGCGTGCCGCTTTTAAAAATTCATCAAAATTTTCATATACATTAATACAGCGGGAAACGGAGGTAATGGGGCGAATCATTTCAGCAGGCTTTCCGTTTTCATCAATGCCACGCATAATAAGTGTATAGGCACCGTTTTGTTGCTCAAATTTTTGGCACATTTGCGCATTAAAAGCAATAGGCTGGCATAACAAAATACTTCCGTTAAAATTGCCTTGTTCATTAGACAAATCTGTCATCCAATCGGCAAATGCGCGTAAGAAATTTCCTTCGCCCATTTGAATAATTTTCTCGGTATATTTCCCGTATGTAGTTGGTAAAGTTTCTTGTATAGATTTCATAAAATTCTCTTTATTTAGATACATCTCTTTTTTTTATCATTTTCCCTACTAAAAATCAATAAATAAATTTTGACAATACAACGAAATAGAATATACAATAAGGGGGAAAACCTCTTTATTTCGGAGAAATTATGGATATTTTAAGTGAAATTTCTAATATAGGCATTGTGCCCGTCATCGCACTGGATAATGCCAACCAAGCTGTACCCTTGGCCAAAGCTTTGATTGACGGTGGCCTGCCCTGTGCTGAAGTAACGTTCCGCACCGCCGCCGCGGAAGAATCTATCCGTCAAATGGCCCGGCATTGCCCCGATATGCTGGTAGGAGCCGGCACCATTTTAACTCCTGAACAAGCCGACAAGGCCGTAGCGGCAGGAGCCCGATTTATTGTCAGCCCCGGGCTGAATGAAGAAGTGGTAAAACATTGCCAAAAAATCGGTGTGCCCATTATTGCAGGGGTTGCTACTCCGAGTGAAGTAGAAAAAGCCCTCTCTTTGGGCCTAACAACGCTTAAATTCTTTCCCGCAGAAGCGGCCGGTGGATTGGCTATGATTAAAGCCATGTCTGCCCCGTACAGCCAAGTGAAATTTATGCCAACAGGCGGCATCAATGCCAAAAATGTGAACAGCTACCTCAGTTTTAAAAAAGTGATCGCTTGCGGCGGCAGCTGGATGGTAAGCAAGGAACTCATTAATTCCGGAAACTTTGCCGAAATTACCCGTCTTACCAAAGAAGCCGTCGCCACCATGCTGGGCTTTGAACTGCGCCATGTGGGCATCAACTGTTCCGACGAACAAGAATCTTCCGCCGTCGCTAGTCAATTTGAAAAGTTATTCGGCTTTTCCAAAGAGGACCGCGGTGGAGCTTATTTTGCCGGAGAATTTATTGAAGTCATGAAAAAGCCTTTTTACGGAGCCAAAGGGCATATTGCCATTGCCACTCATTATCCGCAAAGAGCGGCCTATCGTTTGGAAAAAGCAGGAATTAAACTAAACTGGGATAGTGCCGGATACAATCCGGACGGATCTTTGCGCGTGGTTTATTTAAAAGATGAAGTGGGCGGATTTGCCCTGCATATTTTGCAGAAATAACGGAGGATTTGAAATGTCTAAACGGGTAATTACTTTTGGAGAATTAATGTTACGCCTTGCCCCGCAAGGATATATGCGCTTTGTGAAAGCAGATACTTATGGCGCCACTTATGGCGGGGGTGAAGCCAATGTGGCTGTGTCTCTGTCCAATTATGGT
>JAFUJU010000040.1 GCA_017468055.1 Elusimicrobiaceae bacterium | reverse complement strand
TATGGGTTAGAAAAGATTAGGGTTTTACCCAACTACCACCATCATCTTTGCTATAGCCTAAGGTTTTACATTCTATTTCATAATTAGAACATGAAACTTGCCTCGTGTAGGGGTTATGTTCTAAATGATAAAGAAGAGTTTCCCCTCTTAGACGATCTGCACTTATATACTCCCCATCTAAATAGTAAGCGAAATTTTTACTTTTCATGGCAGGAAGATTGTCATATGTTGTTTGATTGTAAGGAAGATCTATGTCCATATTATCAAAAAGATTTCCGTCCTCTCTTCCTTGGCCACACAAACCTGCGATTTCACCTTCCCCATTTTCAAGCACGCATCTGGCTTGGGCATCACCCAACGCCTTTAAAGTAAGTTCAGCTTCCGTCAAGCGGCTCTTTTCCACCGCGCGGGTATATTGCGGTAAAGCTACGGAAGACAAAATACCAATGATAAGTACCACTACCAACAGCTCAATCAACGTAAAACCGCCGATATTACATCTATAAACGCTTTTCATATCATTCACTCCTTTTTTGATACAATTTTCCTTCCGAAAAATTGTATCAAAAAAAAAAAACGTGTCAAGCTCCGGCACACTTTCCCGACGAAAATACAAATAGTATAATAAGGGTATGACTTTATCTTATGCCCCCGGCGAACATATAGAATTAACCGACGAATTTAAGCATGCGCTCACCCTGTTGGAAACTCCGGCAGAGGTCTATCCGCTTATCTTCATCACCGGTAAAGCCGGCACGGGTAAAACCACCTTGCTCAAATTTTTTGCTCGTAATACCACCAAAAATGCCGTCGTACTGGCCACCACAGGTATTGCCGCCGTCCATGTACACGGGCAAACCGTACATTCGTTTTTTCATTTAAAACCGGGGAACCTGTTGGATTTGGAAAACCTCAAAAAATTACCCCGCCGCACCGTGGAAGCCATAGATACCATCATCGTGGACGAAGCCTCTATGTTACGCGCAGATCTGTTGGATGCGATGGATCATATTTTACGGATTTCCACGTATGAGGATAAGCCTTTCGGAGGTAAACAAATCATTTTGTTTGGGGATCTTTTTCAGCTTCCTCCCGTAGAAGAAAATCGCTCGGAGGGACTTTTTGATTATTTTCACAGTTTGTACCAAAGCCCGTACTTTTTTGATGCACGCGTTGTACAGCAAACCAAAATAGAGGTGTTTGAACTGCAACGTATTTTTCGTCAAAAAGGTGACAAAAGTTTTGCCCACTTGCTCAATAAAATCCGTGAAAATAAAATTACTCAGCAAGAATTGGACGAGAAATTAAACACACACAAAACCGAACAAGAACCTGCCGATTTGGAGCGTTCCATCATTCTCTCCCCCACCAACGAAGGCGCCTCCTGGCGTAATAACAACTATTTGGCCCGGCTACCCGGTAAAGAGTTTGTTTATGAGGCTGTAGTGGACGAAACTTTTAAAAAAAATTCTATCCCTGCCGAACATTGCCTGCACCTCAAACGTGGGGCTAAAATTATGATGCTGAACAATCACCCCGAAGACTACTGGGTCAACGGAGATATCGGCACAGTCTATGATTTAGGCGAAGATTTTATCAAGGTAGAGCTGAAAGGCTGTATTTATCAGGTAGAGCCGCACCTATGGGAAGATGTAAAATACGTATATAATGCACTGAAACAAAAATTAGAGCCCAAGACTAACGGTTTTTTTAAACAATATCCGCTTAAACTGGCTTGGGCCATTACCATTCACAAAAGTCAGGGGCTGACATTTGACGGAATTTATTTGGATATCGGCCGTGGGGCCTTTGCCCCCGGTCAGACTTACGTGGCTCTGAGCCGATGCCGTTCTTTAGAAGGGGTTACGCTGAAAAAAGAGATTTCCCTTTCCGATATTCGCTGTGACAGCCGAGTGACTTCCTTTTTTCAAACCATTCGCGGTAAAGCCCCATTTTTAAGATAGCTAAAAAGAAAATGCACAACCTGAACCGCTTCCCGGTTCCGGCATTTCATCTTTTTTACAACCCAAGTTTAAACAAAGACGTCTGCCCATATTACTATCATTCGGATAACAACGGACCTCATCTGTTTC
>JAFUJU010000039.1 GCA_017468055.1 Elusimicrobiaceae bacterium | reverse complement strand
GGGGGATTATAAGTTTTTCTCGGAGGAAAACCAAAAATATTGGATCTTGGAAAATAATGAAAGCGCAGAGCAAAAAGTGGAGGTTTATCCCTTGGCACAAAATGGTCTTTTTCCTTCAGATCCTGCTAAAAATAAAGTTTTACGCCAAAGTAAAGATGGTCGCATATTACTGGCACAAGGAAGCCGTGGGGAACTGATTTACCATGCCTATTTCTACAATGAGGTAGCCAAAATGGCGGTACTGAATAATGAGGTTGTTTATGTGCAGCGAGACACCGTAGATGGTTATGCTAGAGCCCGTTGGTTAACAATGGGTACAAATGGGAATGTGATTTTTTTCAAAGGAGTGCTTGCAGATACGGCCAAAAATACCGTCTTGCAAAAAGATTATCATAGACTGTATGATACCATCTATAACGAAGAAAAGTTTGTACACCAAAAAGTTTTTAAGACTCAAATTGGATTTTTAAACGGGAAAAAAGAAGTAAAATCTTGGGAAGAGAAGAAAAATATCAAAATAGAAGATCCCTCTCTTTCTGATCCGATTCACCGCGCCAGTATGGCTGCCCAAAATACCCAATGGTGCCACGGCTTTGTAGCGGATAACCCCAAAAACAATGTGGCATTGTGTACGCTTTTTATCTTGTAGTAAAAGGAATTTTAGCTATGCATAAAGTATGTCGGGTCCTTTTGTTAAGTGTTATTTTATTGACGGAGGGGATATGTTTCCCTGCGCCGTGGGGAACTTTGCCTAATTATCATGACCCTGACCCGCAAAAAGAAACAAAAGCCGTGGGGGACCGTTACTTGCTTCGCCAAATAGTGCAAGGCCAGCCTATTGTGGTGGATTTGATTTTAGAACCAGAAGATGAACCAAAAAGAGCTGAATTTCAAACATTCATCCGCCAGTCCTACCAACAATGGTTCCGGTATCCGGCAGAATTGATACGAAAACAAAAAAGGACAGAAGAATTCGTGGATGTTTTACCGGTTCTGGAAAAAGGGGTTATGGTCCGCTTTTCTGATGAGGATCCGGATATTTACTTTTTCATTAAAAATTACAAAGAAGTTTTGAAGGATTGTTCGGCCGTGGGTGGGGCCGGCTGTTACGTATTTGCGCAAGAAAGCAATGGTTTTGTTCCGGAAATATACATTCCCAAAAATAATTTTCTTTTAAAATTTTTCTCCAACCGTAATTTGTCCAGTGAGCGTATTGCTTTGCATGAGATCGGCCACTCTTTGGGATTAAGTGACCAGTACTCTTATGCCAGAGATAATAACACACATTCGTTGTATCGTTCTTCCAAGCCTGCGGAAAGTATGATGGCCAGCAATAATTCTCTTACTTGTGACGATGCGGACGCTATTATAAATCTAATTGATATTACGCGCGGCACCAGCCGCGGCGAAGATACAGGGTGGCGCAGTTTCTGTAAAAAATCTACCGACTATTACAGCCATGGCAAAGTATTGGATAATGGGGTATATCATATAGCTTTTAATGAAGAAACAGAACGCTGGGAGTTGATGTCTGTGCAGGAGGGGGTTTTGCAGGCAGAAGCATCGTTTGGAATGGACTTGCAAACGAGCTTAGATCCTTTTGTCAAAGTACAAGAGACTATTCTCCAGCGGGACGGCTCCAACCGGCCGGTCCGTGCCCGTTTATCTACAGGAGAAGAGGTTTATTATTCGTATGTATATGATCGAAAAATACGTTTGGTCGTGCACGATGGCAAGGCTTCTCTGGTGGATGTGTGGACTCCGGCTTGGAAAAGGGTTAAATGGCGTATGTTTTCCGGAAAACAACGTGAGATCTATTTTGGCGGGGACGGAAAACACCGCTATTTGGCGGCTGCTTTTTATTCCAAACGCGGCGGTGGACTGGAATACTCCGAAGGAAACAGCTTTTTCTCTCGAGAAAAAATGATCAATATGACTTTTGATAAAGAGAAAAAATTGGAATATGAAGATTGGTACGGATACGAAGACGGTCTCTCAGGCGTACCTGCGGAGAAATATTTATCTTTAGCTAAACCAAGCGCTACTTTAGAAGAAAAATTGATGAGAATAAATCAACGCAAAGGGGTGGACCAATTACGTCAGTCTTTATTAGAGTGGTACGAGGGAATAAAGTAGGTGGGTAAAGGCAAAAAATTGTCATATTGATTATCGGCATTTTATCTGCGGTAGCGCTCCCTCAATATGAGAAAGCTATTACCAAAAACCGCATTATGACGGGGCGCATAAAGGCCGTATTTATTGTACGGGTGAAAGTAATGCCGCTATTGCCACCCAATATTGCAAGCTGATAGGTGGACAGAAATAAATATTTTTTGAATTAAAATTTTTCTGGCATTTTCAGAAAAGAATTTTGTTTGTAAAAACCCCCGCCGATTGGCGGGGGTTTTTGTTTCTACTCTTGGTAATCTTTGAGCATCTTGGTGCGGCTGGGGTGGCGCAATTTGCGAATGGCCTTAGCTTCAATTTGGCGCACACGTTCACGCGTCACGTTAAACATTTTGCCCACTTCTTCCAAGGTGCGCGGATAGCCCGAATCAATCCCAAAGCGCAAGCGGATAATTTTAGCCTCACGCTCAGAGAGGGTAGCTAATACATCGGCCACTTCCTGTTTGCGCAAGAAATCCGCCGCGGAAGTGGTAGGCGTCGGTCCGCTCTTATCTTCAATAAAATCTTCCAAGTTGGAGTCTTCATCTTCACCGATCGGGGTGGACAAAGAAATGGGATCTTGCATAATTTTCAGTACGCTTTTTACTTTCTCCATAGACAAGCGTAAGGTTTTTGCATAATCCTCCAAGGTGGGTTCCTTGCCGTGCTCTTGGCGGAATTTGTTGGTTACTTTTGTCAATTTAGAGACCAACTCTTTCATGTGTACCGGAATACGAATAGTATTAGCCTGATCGGCAATAGCGCGGTTGATGCTTTGGCGAATCCACCACGTAGCATAAGTAGAGAACTTAAAACCGCGTTTATATTCAAATTTTTCTACCGCTTTCATGAGTCCCAATCCGCCCTCTTGAATCAAGTCCGAAAGCTCTAGATTGGAATTTACGTGTTTTTTGGCAATAGACACCACTAAGCGCAAGTTGGCTTTAATGAGTTTAAGCTTATCTTGTAAAATCATGTTTTCAAAGAAAACGATGCGGTCATTGAAAGATAAAAATTCTCTTTCCGTCATGGGCAAAGCTTCGGCCATGCGATCATGACGGGCGCGTACACCCTCAATGTTGGCCAAGGCTCTTTCCAATTCTTCAATGGTAAATTTGGTTTTCTTTTTAAAATCCTTTTCGGAAATCTTTTTGTTTTTGAAAGAATTAATCAGTTTTTTTACGTCGGCATAATTCCCAAAATAATCGTCAAAACGTTGCATATCATTGGACGTTTCGGACAAACGGTCGGCCAAGTTTTTAATTTTATTGGTCAAACGTTTAATTTTATTTTGGTTTAAATTCAGTTTAATAATGCGCGCCACCACTTCTTTTTGTTTTTCTTCCAAAAGTTCAATATTGCGGTTGCGTTTTTTATCGGAGAGATTGTCATCGCGCAATTCTTTCATGAGTTTGGTAATTTCTTGCTCACGCTTGCCGATAAACTGAGCCGCTTCTTTAAGTTTTTTGCGCATGTTGTTAAGCTCGCGCGTGGTGCGTTTGCCGCGGGGCATGAGTTCCTTGGTGGTCATTTCTTCTTGGTCCACTAATTCTTCCCAGTTGCAAATTTCACGCATGGTGATAGGGGACTCCAAAACCAATTTGCGTAGTTCTTTTTCCCGTTCGCGGATATTGCGGGCTAAGGTAATTTCTTCATCACGGGTCAAAAGCGGCACGCGGCCCATTTCGGACAAATACATGCGGATAGAGTTAGAAATGTCCGGACTGGAGGACCAATCTTCCGTAATGATTTCTTTTTCAGCGGATTTAGATTTCTTTTCGTCAACAACTTGAATACCTTTGTCTTCCAACGTACCCATTAGGCCGTCAATTTCTTCGGCACTCATCAAATTGGAACTTAAAGAACGGTTAATTTCGTCCAAGGAGATCATGCCGCTTTCTTGGCCTATTTCTACCAATTCTTTCAATGCTTTATTTCCGGGATTTGCCATTTGTTATTTACCTCTATCCGTTAATTTTTTAATCTGTTTTGCAGCTCAGTCATTTTTTTGAGCAGCTCCGCAGGTACCTGTCCGGCACCGGCGGTTTTAATTTGTTGTCTGACGGCATTTAATTGCCGTTGCAGGGCTTCTTTTTCCACCGCTTTTTGGCAGGTGGTAATGTCGCGCTGCGGATCAAAATCTTTGGGTAAGTCTGTCATCAGCAGCCGTGCGGCCAGATTGTTTGTTTGCGGGGCCAAACGGCAAACGCGGTCCATAAATCCTTCCGGATTGGGGTTTTCTTCCGCGGCCTGACAGATAGCTTTTAAAAGTTCGGCCAATGTATCATTGCCAAATAGTTCAGCCAAACCGGCACTGGCAGGCGCATATTGCGGATAGCGCAACAGCCATCCGGCCAAATTTTCTTCTGCGGCATTATAGGTTTGTTCGGTTGCCGGGTGTTCCGTATTTTTTTTCGTATGAAAACGCTGTTGGAAACGGTTGGAGGCATACTCTTTGCCGCGTACGCGCTCTAAAACCAACGCTTCATCTACGCCTACCCGTTCAGCCACGTATTTTACCCATTCTCTGCGCACAATCGGGTCCGGTTGTTTTAAAAGGGTTTCCACCAGTTCACTAATCACCGCTGTTTTAGCTTGCGCTTGTAGCGGTTGCGGATATAAATCCAATTGCAACTTGGTGTGAAACTCTATCAAATCTTGTGCCTGGTCCAGTACTTGTTCAAAGTTTTCTTTTCCGTATTTTCCGATGTATTCGTCCGGATCTAAACCGTCTGACAAAGAGGCTACTTTTACAAATAAGCCTTGCTCAATCAAAATCAATGCTCCGCGTAAGGCAGCCTTAATTCCGGCGGCATCGGGATCAAAGAGTACGACCACATTATCCGTGTAACGTTTGAGCAAGCGGGCATGATCTTCGCCCAAGCTGGTGCCCAACGGAGCCACCGTATTTTCAAATCCGGCCTGATGACAGGCAATGACGTCCATGTATCCTTCCAAGAGGACTGCCCTTCCTGCTTTGCGTATGGCCGGGCCTGCAAAATTAATACCATAAAGCACTTGGCTCTTATTAAAAAGTACCGTTTCGGGAGAGTTTAAATATTTGGGTTCTCCCTCTGCCAAAATGCGCCCTCCAAACCCGACAGTTTCCCCGCGTTGGTTAATAATCGGGAAAATGAGCCTTCCTCGGAAGTAATCGCGCGGTCCGTAAGAGGTAAGCACACAAAGGCCTACGTCTTTTAGCTGTTGCGGTGTGTATCCGGCTGATTGGGCTTGGCGGCAAAGCTCGGTGGCATCATTTTTGGCAAAACCCAACTCAAATTTGAGTGCGGTTTCTTTCGTCAAGTTGCGCCCTTTGATGTAGTTGCGGGCAAATTCTCCGCCGGACGTCATCAGGTTTTTATGAAAAAATTGTTTGGCAAAATCTACGGTTTTGCGGGCACCTATGCGCTTTTGTTCATCGGCGGAAAAAGTATAGGCCGGCTTATACTCCACCCCTGCCATATCCGCCAATTTTTCTAAAGCTTCATTGAAGGAAAGATTTTCAATTTTCATCAGAAAATCAAAGATATCTCCACCGCTTTGACAACCGAAACAATAAAACAAACCCTTTTCACTGCTGACGGTGAAAGAGGGAGTTTTCTCTTTATGAAAAGGACAGCAAGCCTTCCACGTTTTACCCGCTTTTTTCAAATGAGGCACATATTGGCGGACAAACTCCACAATATCCAGGCGTTGCTTTATTTTTTCGGTTATGTTTTGGTCCATAACATCTTTTACCGTCGGTGTATCGTACGCGCGTATGCGCTCGCGCGCGCACATGCTAAAGAAGGCAATAGCCCTCGGTTACCCTTGGACTATTGCCTGAAAACTGCTTGAATTAATAGCGCCGACGTTTGGTGCGGCGGGCGCGGCGTTGCGCTTCTTGAGATTTAATTTTGCGCTTCACGCTGGGGGGCATGTAGGTCTCGCGG
>JAFUJU010000038.1 GCA_017468055.1 Elusimicrobiaceae bacterium | reverse complement strand
CTATAAAGGGTGGGGAGAGTTTTTTCTTTTTGATTTTTTTCTTCAGAAATCGCACCAACACTTGACACGTTTTTTTTTTTTGCTACAATTTCGGTGTCGGTGCAGTTTGTGGCTTTTATAATGTCGTTTAGCGCGTTGTATCGGCCTTACAGGAGGAGAAAAATGAAAAAAGGTTTTACTTTGATAGAACTGTTGGTCGTTGTTTTAATCATCGGTATTTTGTCTTCTATGGCATTACCGCAATATCAGGTGGCAGTGATGAAAAGTCGTTTTGCTACAGTACAAAGCAACGTAAAAACGATTCGGGATTTGTTTGAAGTATACTATATGGCTAACGGGGAATATCCCACTAAATTTTCTGATGCCGCTGTGGAAATAGCAGGGTGTAGCGAAAGTGAGGCGGGAAATGTTTTAAGTTGTGGCAATACCTATTATGAAAATGCTAATCCGGTAGTCTATGGAGTTGTTAAAGATAAGGGCACGCATTCACTAACTTATACATTAGGCTTGGCTCATACTGGGTATGCAGGAAAAATATTTTGTCAATCCTATGAAGGACATGATGTTTCAGATAAAGTGTGTAAAAGCATGGGAGGAAAGTATTTTGATACCACTAAATATAACTGGCGCAGATATGAGCTCTAAAATCTAAGACTAGTAAAAGAGAACAGCCCGCTTTTGGCGGGCTGTGTTTTGTTGGGGATAGTTTGGGATTAAGGGATAGAATCCATGATTTGGCGGAGCTCTTCTTCGCTTTTATCGCGCACTTCCACCGTTTTTTCTTTGCCTTTAGCACCTTTTAAGATAATAATTTGGTTCTCTTTTACGGCAAAGAAATCAGCCAAGAAAGTTTTCATGATATCATTAGCCAAATCATCGTCCACCTTTTTATTTTTGATTTTCATGCGCAGCACGCTGCCGATACGGCTGATAATTTCATTGCGTCCGGTTGTAGTAGGAATGACGCGTACCTTTATGATCATACTTCCTCCCTGTGTTCGGCAAACAGCATACTGCCAATTCTTGGTAATGTGGACCCTTCTTCCACGGCTGTTTTAAAATCGTTGCTCATTCCCAGCGATAAATAACGGTGCTGAAGCGTGAGCGGAAAATCTCTGTCAAAGGCCATTTTGACCTGTTTAAATAAGGGGCGCAACTCCTGTACATTCTCCGTTTGCGGCGCAATGGCCATGTATCCGCACGGTATCAAGTAAGCCAGTTCTCTTATTTGGCTGAGTAACTGTGGGGCTTCCTGCAAAGAAATACCGGATTGCGTTTCCCGCTGGGTTAGCTTGATTTGCAACATGACGAAAAGCCTTTTGCCTAATTTTTCCGCTTGGCGGTTGAGCGCTTGTGCGGTGGATATATCGTCTATGGAATCAATAAAGTCAAAGAGTTCTGCCGCTTGAGCGGTTTTATTTTTTTGCAAATGTCCGATAAAATGTTTATAAACCGGATATTTAGCAAAAGTTGGGTTTTTCCAACGGATGACGGCTTGTTGCACGCGGCTTTCGCCTATGTGGGCAATTTGGCCTGTTTCCAATAAAGCTAAAACATCTTCGTCATTGGCGTACTTAGTAACGGCAAGTAAATGCACATTAGCTTGTGTTTGGCCGCTTACTTGGCAAGCTGTCTTAATAGCGGTCTGTACTTGTAACAAATTTTGAGTAACTTTTTCCGCTGCGTTCATAAAAACCCTTGACATATTATATCAAAATTTACTTAAATCTACAATTTTTAAAAAATCTCTAGACGAAAAGACAAAAAAGAGCCCTCCGCATCATTAACCTGCGGAGGACCCTAAGCCGACTTTGTCATTTTTTTTCCTTCCTCTGGAATAGGTATTAGGGCCGCAGAACAGTTGACATGTTCTTTTGGCAAAGGGGCTAATACTTCCGGCCCAAATCTCTGGCACCCCGACCCTCTTGAGCGGGACCCGAGCGCGTGAACCGGCCATTCTGTTTTAGCCATACCTCGCATAATAAAAGAACATTTTTTCTGCTTCAAAGCCGTGTACTTACGCTTCTGCGCTCTTCGCGCTCTCCACTGGCACGACCCGATCAGTTGGTGCATTCCTTACCGCCTTACATCACTGGGTAAAGCTAGTGCGGTTTGCAATTTTCTGTCCTACATTCCCCAATCCTTCTTTGAGGATATTCATAGTATAGGTGTTTTTCTTTAAAAAACAAGGGGCTGAAAAAAGATTATTTGGGGGTAGCAATCCGTCGGACCACGATGCCTGCCACCTTTGCTTTTGAAACGGGAGTGGGCTTTTTGCACGTATAAGAGCCGTCTTCTAATTTGTATAAAATTAGGTTTTTATCTGCTTTTTCCGTGGCGGGCTTTATAAAGCATAAGTCGTCACTGTCTGTAGTGGGCAGACCAATGGAAAGAGAGGGAACTATGTATTTAGCTCCGCAGGCATATCTGCGCGGTACGCCCCACCATTCCAGTACTTCATCTTCGTTGTATTGCGGAAAATGGGCCGGAACTTGATTAAAAAACGGCAAGCGAACACTATTACTTTGGGGTAAAGCATATTCTTCCAGTGTTTCTTCTCCGTGAAAAGAGGAAGTGTTTTCTCTTTCGCATAAAAAATGTTGGGCTGTCGGTGTAGGGGTAGGGTAAACAGTACTGTGTTTTTCAAAAAGTTTGAAAACGTTATATATGTCCATTTTAAACAAAGCGGCTATTTGGGAGGCATAACCTTTGGAAGGGCGGCGTTTGCCGGTAGCCCATAAGGCGGTGGTGGCAGTGGAAACGCCCAATGTTTTTGCTAACTTTGCTTGCGCACCTCTTAGTACTCCATTATTCCATTTTTCTAATTGCTTTTCAAATTTATTCATATATTTCTCCTATACATATAACGGAAAAAAGAAGAAAAAAGAAAAACTTGACAAATATGATAAAAACTTACTATGCTAACAATATATACTACAAATAGCTTAAGTCTTTCGTCTTTCTTCGGACTAAAAACACTTACAGTGTTTGAGGGAAAAGAGCGGGGCTCCGCTCTGGTATCATAGCTTGGTGATACGTTGTTTTCCCTAGGTCCCGACCGCATAATTTTTCCGAATCTATGCGGTCTTATTCTACCAAATAAAAACTAACTTGAGTTAGTAAAGTTATAAAAAAAGAGATTAAAGTACGCCAATATTACCTTACATCTCTCTTTTTGAAAAGTGAAAAAACTTTGCTAACTCTGTTAGTGTTATCCGGGTATATGTTATTCATTTCGCGTATTCTGCAGGTTCTTTTGCTTTTTTTTCTGATTTGGGCCATTGTGCAAGAATGGCAACAAATGCAGTAAGACAAACTGATTGATGGCTCATTACGGCCTTATGCCTAATTGGGATAAAACGGACTTAGAAAACATCATTTTTTACCGGGCTTCTTTGGAAAAGGCACTCCTGTTGGCCCGAGAGGGGATTTTGTTTTCTGTCAAAGGGGGGAGGCTGCTACAGGGTTTAATCTCGGTTTATAATGCTTTTTTTGCTCAGGAAAATAGCGTGTTTTTGGCTGATGAGATAGAACGGCTCCGCCAAGAGCAATATTGCTTGTGGCGGGAATATAAGGCAGAGAAACAGAAAAACCCCACACGGGCGGGGTTTTCGCTAAGTGTAAAAAACCCCCGGTAAAAACCGGGGGTTAAAATTATTTTTTGACTATTTGAGATTCGTAAGGAACATAGAATCTGTCTTTAAAGCGGTTGGAATAGTCGCCTTGATAAAGAGGTCTGCCCGTGTTCATATCTTTATAGGTACAAATACCAAACGGATTGTGCTGGCTGGAGCAAGAGTGGTTTTCCTCTAAAATCGGTTCTCCGCAAAAAGAACAGGTATGAACAACGCTATCGTCTGCATTTTCTTGAGCTGCGGGTTTGTCGGCAGAGGTGTTGGTTCTTTCTTCAGTACATTCACTGCATGTGCAAGAGCTTTGACAGTTGGCGGTGTGATGATGGGCAGAAGGAGCTTCGACCAACGTGGGTTTGTGTCCGTGGTGGCACACCGTTCCGGCAATTACCTTACGTCCACACTCAGAACAAGAAACCATTTCCACATCTCCCGTTACGGTAATTTTTTTGTGGTGGTTGCTGCAGGTGGAGCCCGCTTCTACTTTGCGTCCGCATTCGGGGCAAGAAACCAGATTTTCTTGACGGTGGACTTGGGCAGCGCGTGCATTACCACCTTCTAAGGCTTTTTGAAAAGAGGCTGAAAGTTGAGGTTTTTCTTCCGCTTGGGCAATGACAGCTACGGAAATGAAAGCTGTTAAAAGAAGTATTCTTTTGATTGTCATCTGTTTTTCTCCAAAAATAAAATTGTTTCTTACTTTACTATAAAAACTTTAGAGAGTCTTTCAAAGGGTCTTTGGACCTAAAAATAAAAATAATTTAGGCCTATATCCTATATAGGTCTTTATAGACTTTTGAAAAAGCCCCGCACAAGCGGGGCTTGAAGATTTATTTTTGTTGGGAAGCTTCGTATTGTGAGGCGGCGGCTTTTACATTGGCGCGATCTAAAGCGGCTGCCAAAGAGTCTGACTTGGCGGTAGTCTCTTTGTCTTTTATATTCTTCCAAAAATTCTCTCCGCTGCGCATGATAGCACCTTCACGTCCGGGTACGTATCCTTGTGGAATGTTTTTAGCACCTTCTACAAAGAAATTCTTAACAGCATCCCAAGCTGTTTTGCAGGCATCGCCGATACAATTGTATACCTCTCCGACGAAGTGGGCATTGTATTCTGCACCGTTGACGATTTTCATTTTGGGTCCGGCATTTAAATAAGCTGAGTTAGAGGCCGGTTGTTCTGCTTGCTCGGTAGCCGGTTGTTCTGCCGGTTTGCCAGCGTCGGCAGGGGCCGGTTGGCTTTTTTTCTTATTATCACCGGTGGTGAAGGTTCTGCTCCAAGCGTCCCCTAAGAATTTAGCTTCCATGCTAGGGCTTTGAGCATACGCATGCTGCGCGGCGACCGTAACGGCTAATACGCAGAGCGTGTTTAAGATAATTTTTTTCATGTTCATTGTATTACTTCTCCATCCTTTTTTAGTTGTTTTGTTTTTGGGTACTTTTTAATTTTATAAAAATATCGTCGGAGATAAAAGAAAAAAATAGACCTATTTTGAAGTAGGAAATAGGACCTATATTTTTTATAGGTCTTTCGTCGGAGAATCCCTCATGCGAAAAAGTAATAATTATCGTATAATAAAAAAAAGACTAATTTTTTGAGGGAGAAAAATATGATTATACCTACTATTATTGAAAAGAATGTCGGCTATGATATTTTTTCGCGTCTGCTCAAAGACCGCATTATTTTTGTAGGCGGACGCGAAGGGGAAGTGGACACCGCCAGCGCGAATATGATTATTGCGCAACTGTTGTATTTGGATGCGGAAGATTCACAGCGGGAAATTAACCTTTATATTAATTCCCCCGGTGGTATGGTAACGGCGGGCTTGGCTATCTATGATACGATGCAATTTATTAAAGCCCCTATTACTACTATTTGTATGGGCCAAGCCATGAGTTTTGGTGCGGTGTTGTTAGCTGCCGGATCTAAAGGCCGCCGCTATGCTTTGCCTCACAGCCGCATTATGATACACCAACCGTTAATTTGGGGCGGTGGTATTTCGGGGCAAGTGACCGATATTGAAATTGAAGCGCGCGAATTGCACGATAATAAAGAGCATCTGTTGGATATTTTGGCCAAACATACGGGCCAACCCAAAGAAAAAATCCGCCAAGACAGCGAGAGAAACTATTATCTCTCCGCTCAAGAAGCCAAAGAGTACGGCATTATTGATGAGGTATTAGAGCTGAAAAAATAGCTTTTTATAGTTTTTGGCTGTTTGGTATAGCACAGGAGAAAACATTTCGTTTTCTCCTGTGTTTTTTTATCTGCCGGTAAAATGCGCTACCTCTTGACATGTCTTTTTTATTCTAAAATTAGCACTCTTTTAAATGTCTTGCTAGTTTTAGTTGAATTTGTTATACTATTTTAAAATAGCCCAAAAGTGCGCTTGCACGAGGGCAAAAGAACTTTTATCCTTTCAAAAAGAGGGGGTTATTATGGAAGAAACGAAAAAAAGAACACTTTCCTTACCGCAGGTTGTGCCGGCGGTGGCTATTCGGGACGTAGTGATGTACCCGGGCATGTCTTTGCCTTTGTCGGTCAATCGTCAAAAATCTATTGTTGCCATTGATTTGGCTTTGGAATCTCCGGGGAAATATGTGTTGGCCTTATCCCAAAAGTCGGCTGAAATAGACGAGCCGAAAGTAGAGGATATTTATCAATTTGGGGTACTGTCTGAAATTACCCAGTCTTTAAAAATGCCGGACGGCTCTGTCAAAGTATTTTTGCAGGGGTTGGTGCGTGCTAAGGTGGAACAACTGGACTTAAATCCGCTTACCAATACTTGGTTTGCTTCCGTACAATACATTGAGGAGCAAGAGGACCGCAGCCCCGTTGTGCAGGCTTTGATGCGTAAGGTAGTGGACGAGTTTGAAAACTATGCCCGCGCTTCCCAACGTATGGCGGTGGAGGGGGTATCTTTCTTGCGGAATATAGAGGACCCGTCCAAACTGGCCGATACTATTGCTTCTAACATGATGGTAAAAACGGAGCAACGTCAAGAAATTTTGGAAACGACCGATATTAAAGCCCGTCTGGAAAAAATCTTAAAGCTCATCACCAGCGAAGTAGAAATTTTGGGCTTGGAAGAAAAAATCCATAATAAAGTGCGTGCTCAAATTGAGAAAAACCAAAAAGAATATTACCTCAATGAGCAAATGAAAGCCATTCAAAAAGAATTGAGCCAAAAAGACGATTTCCAAAAAGAATTAGATGGCATTCGTGCCAAAATCAAAAAAAACGGCCTTCCTCCGGCTGCCAAAGAAGCCGCCGAAAAAGAAGTGGACCGCTTGCAAAAAATGCAGCCGTTCTCTCCCGAAGCCACGGTAGCGCGCACCTTCTTAGATTGGTTGGTTAATATGCCGTGGAACATTACCACCAAGGACGTTTTGGATATTAACGAAGCCAAAAAAGTGTTGGATGAAGACCATTTCGGTTTAGATAAACCCAAAGAACGTATTTTGGAATATATTGCCGTTAGCAAATTAACGGAAGGTTTGCGTGGGCCGGTGCTCTGCTTTGTTGGGCCTCCGGGAGTGGGTAAGACCTCTTTGGCCAAGTCCATTGCCCGTGCTATCGGGCGCAAATTTGTGCGTATGTCTTTGGGTGGGGTGCGCGACGAAAGCGAAATCCGCGGCCACCGCAGAACCTATATCGGCTCTATGCCGGGGCGCATTATCCAAGGAATCAGCAAGGCCAAAAGCTCTAACCCCGTTTTCCTGTTAGACGAAATTGATAAAATGGGCTCGGACTGGCGCGGTGATCCGGCGGCGGCACTTTTGGAGCTTTTAGATCCTGAGCAAAACAAAGACTTTGTGGATCATTTCTTAGATGTGCCGTATGACGTTTCTAAAGTGATGTTTATCACGACGGCCAACTCTTTAAGCTCTATTCCTAATACGTTGCGTGACCGTTTGGAAATTATTGATTTCTCCGGTTATACCGATTATGAAAAACACGAAATCGTAGATAACTACTTAATTCCCAAGCAAATGAAATTGCACGGGCTTAAAAAAGGAAGTTTGGAAATTTCTAAAGATGCCGTAGCTTTGATGATGCGTGAATATGTACGTGAAGCCGGCGTGCGTAACTTAGACCGTGAAATAGGCACTCTGTGCCGTAAAGCCGCCAAGAAATATGTAGAAAACGGCGGTAAAAAAATCAGCATTGATGTGAAAAATCTGCATGATTTCTTGGGTGTGCCTAAATATTCCAACTTTGCTACCGAAGAAAACGGCATTGGCATTGCTACCGGTCTGGCTTGGACGAGCGTGGGAGGGGAAACCCTGTCCATTGAAGCAACGAAATTACCCGGAAAAGGCGGACTGATTTTAACGGGTATGTTGGGCAATGTGATGAAAGAATCCGTACGTGCTGCCTTGACCTATGCCCGTAGCCGCGGTATTGGCAAAAAGCTGGATTTTGACCATACGGATTTCCATATTCACTTCCCCGAAGGGGCAGTGCCGAAGGACGGGCCGTCTGCCGGTATTACCATTACGTCTGCCTTGGTCAGTTTGCTCTTGGGAATTCCCGTTAAGAAAAATTTGGCCATGACGGGTGAGGTAACCATTACGGGCCGTGTGCTTCCGGTGGGGGGAATTAAAGAGAAATTTCTCGCCGCCTACCGCGAAGGGGTGAAAACCATTCTTTTCCCGCACACGAACGAAAAAGATGTGTCCGAAATCCCCGAAAAAGTGCGTAAAGAACTAACGTTAATTCCTGTGAAGCACATGGACGAAGTATTGCCCTTGGCCTTAGAAGGGTACAAAGCCTCCGCAGACAAAAAGCCCTCTGCCAAAAAAACTGTCAAAAAGGCGACGGCTAAAACTGCCAAAAAGGTGGCGGTAAAAAAGCCGGCAAAAAAGACCGTAAAAAAAACACTGAAAAAAGCGGTTAAGAAAGTGGTCAAAAAGCCGGCAATCAAGAAACCCGTCAAAAAAATACTTCGCAAACGGAAATAGTTTATCGTTTAGTAAAAACCCGCCCCAAAAGGGCGGGTTTTTTGCTGTAGTTGATTTTTAAGTTGTGATGAAAAAACATTTCCCATCGGAAAAGGCGCTACCTCTTGACACGTTTTTTTTTTTGCTACAATTTCAGCGTTGCATGCAGACCCAATTCTTAAAGATGTTTTGTTGGGCCTTAAATATACTTGAAAGGAGCAAAAAATGAAGAAAGGTTTTACTTTGATAGAACTATTAGTGGTCGTGCTAATCATCGGTATTTTGTCTGCGGTGGCACTTCCGCAATATACCAAGGCGGTTGCAAAAGCCCGTTTAATGGAAGGTGTGGTGCAGGGACGTGCCTTGTTGGAAGCGCAAAAAAGGTATGATATGGCAACCGGAGAAGGGTTTACGCAGGATTTAGCAGCATTAGATATTGAAGTAGGTGATAAATGGAGGGAATACTCGGAAGAAGGGAGCACAGGGTATCTCGGATACCAAGAGCCTCATAGCGGAACACGTTTGGAAATCAATAATTATTTCGGAACTCATAAATTCGCTATGTTTTGTGTAGCTACCAGAGATGATGAATTGCAAAATTATCTTTGTAAATCTATTTCTGGAAATGAAGTTCACCATGAATCAGAGCGTTCTTTTTACTCTGTAATGGCTCAATAAATGTAAAACTCCCGCTCTTAGGAGCGGGAGTTGAAGAGTTCTCTCTGTTTTCAATTTTGTGTATCCGTGATTGGAGTGGCATTGACCTTGGCATCAAATCTTTGATACTGGGGCAGTACCACCCACCAGACAAGCAGTGAAACAAAAATCAAGGCCAGTAATACCGAAACCACCGTCACAAAGGTAAATACAGGCTCATCTTCTTCCTGAAAGTGGTCCGGATCGAACGGAATATCTTTTTCCACTACCAAACTTTTGCTCATGCGGTCATGTAAGGTTTTATTTTGTTTGTCAAAGGCCGCAGAGAAAAACCCGAAGTAAAAAGTAAAGTTAGTTATTAAGCGCGAAAGTAACCGCTTGGTGGCTTTGCCAAAGCTCAATCGCCGTCCGCGTTTATCCACTACTTTTAGGCCTAAAAGCCGTTTTCCTAAACTGGCTTGCCACGGAGAGCTTTCTAACAAGGCATAATAAAGCCAAATTATCACAAGCAACAGCAAAGACAAAGTGAAATTGTCTATTAATTGGGCCAGTGCCCAAAAGAGTATGGCAAAAACGATTACATCTATCACAAACGCCCAAAAGCGTTTCCAAACACTTGCATGCATATATCCCCCTATCCGGCTAAAGATACTTACAGTATAAGGGTAGAAATTATTTTTGTCTGCTATTATTTAGGATTAGAAAAAGGCCGCTTTGGGCGGCCTTTTAGATTATTTTTTGGAAGTTTTTTTCTTAACTTTTTCCTGATTTCTCGGATCTCCGTTATTTTTGGCGGTTTTTCCGGTAGCGGGCGGCAAACCGTGTGCCTTGCGGAAAGCAGCAGCTTCGGCCAGTTCCGTTTGCAGATACTTGCCTGTATAGGAATGAGGATTTTCCGCCACTTGATACGGGGTCCCTTCCGCCACAATCAGCCCGCCTTGATCTCCGCCCTCCGGCCCCAGATCAATCAGCCAATCAGCTGTTTTAATAACATCTAAGTTATGTTCAATAATCAGTACCGTATTGCCGCGGTCGGCCAGTCCATGCAAAACGTGTAATAATTTATCAATATCAGCAAAGTGCAGACCGGTGGTTGGCTCATCTAAAATATAGAGGGTTTGGCCCGTTCCCTTACGCGAAAGTTCATCAGCCAGTTTGACACGCTGTGCCTCTCCGCCGGATAGTGTGGTGGCTGCTTGGCCCAGCTTGATATATCCCAGCCCTACATCTTGCAAGGTTTGTAAATAACGTTTGATTTTTGGAATAGAGTCAAAAAATTCCAACGCTTGCGAAACGCTCATATCCAGTACGTCAGCGATGTTTTTTCCTTTAAACGTTACTTGCAGCGTATCTTCATTAAACCTTTTTCCGTTGCACTCCTCACAGCGTACGTAAATGTCCGGCAAAAACTGCATTTGGATTTTCAAAATACCGTCGCCTTGGCATTTTTCGCAACGGCCTCCCTTTACATTAAAAGAAAACCGTCCTGCCTTATATCCACGCCGTTTAGCTTCCGGCATTTCGGCAAACAGTTCACGAATATGGGTAAATAAACCGATATAAGTGGCCGGATTGGAACGTGGAGTCTTGCCGATAGGGCTTTGGTCCACGATGATTACTTTATCAATATTTTCCAAGCCATTAATGGCTTTATGTTTTCCGGCTACATCTTTGGCATGGTAAAATTTTTGGGCCAAGGATTTGTACAAGATTTGGTGCACCAGTGTGCTCTTGCCTGAGCCGGAAACACCCGTTACGCAGACCATTTTTCCTAACGGAATTTTGACGTTTATATTTTTTAAGTTAAATTGTTGTGCGCCCAATATTTCAATATATTTTCCATTTCCGGCACGCAATTTTTCCGGCGGTAAAATACAGCGCCGTCCGTTCAGGTATGAGGCCGTCAATGAGTTTGGATCCTTTAAGAAATCCGCCGTAGGTCCTTGGCTAACCACCTCTCCGCCGTGTTCTCCGGCTGCGGGGCCCAATTCTACCACCCAGTCTGAAGCCAAAATGGTATCTTTGTCATGCTCTACGATGATGAGGGTATTGTCCAAATCACGTAGTTCTTTGAGAGTAGCAATCAGGCGGTCATTATCGCGCGAGTGCAGACCGATGGTGGGTTCGTCCAGTACATATAAAACACCCGTCAGTCCGGATCCGATTTGTGTGGCTAAATGAATGCGTTGGGCTTCCCCGCCGGAAAGCGTTTGGCTTTTGCGCTCCAAAGTCAGGTAGCTCAGTCCTACACTGTTCAAAAACTCCAAACGGGCCTTGATTTCTTTAAGTACGTCTTTGGCAATAGTCTTCTCTTTTTGGCTTAGTTGCAAGGTATTAAAAAAATCTTTGGCGTCCGATACTTGCATTGCGCCGATTTGCGCAATATTTTTTCCGCCGATGTAAACGGATAAAGCTTCCGGTTTGAGGCGTTTTCCTTCGCAAACGGGGCAAGTGATTTCGCGCATGAAGCGGTTATATACTTCTTCTTTGACAAAATCGCTTTCGCTTTCGTCGTGGCGGCGTTTTAAATTGGTGATGACTCCTTCAAACTCTTGGCTGGTGCCGGAAATGACGGAAGTGTATTGTGCCCCGCCCGTGCCGTATAGAAGCAAATCCCGTTGGGCCTTGGAAAGTTTGTTCCAAGGGGTGTTCATGTTGATTTTAGCTTGGCGGCAGACTTGTTTTAAGATATCGTAATAGTACCCGCTCCAAGAGCTTTTCCAGCGGTGTGTACGGGTGGTGACGGGGTTATCCCATGCGGCAATGGCTCCTTGGTTGATGGAAAGAGTTGGATCCGGTACGACCAAATCTTCGGCAATTTGGATTTTAATACCTAGCCCGTTACATTCGGGGCAAGCTCCGTAAGGAGAGTTAAAGGAAAAAAGACGCGGTTCTAATTCACTAAACCCAATTCCGCAATGCGCGCAGGCATTGTTTTCACTATAGGTAAATTGCAACGGGTCTTTTCCTTCCGTTTCCTCTACGCTTACCAACCCCTTGGAGTATTTTAACGCCAGTTCTAAAGATTCCACCAAGCGTTCCCGTTCAAATTCTTCCACATAAATTTCATCGGCCAACAGTTCAATGGTGTGTTTTTTGTATCTTTCCAAAGTGGGGGGTGTGTCCAATGCGCAGATTACTCCGTTGACGCGGGCTTTAACAAAGCCTTCTTTTTTGAGTTTGGCAAAAAGTTCTTCGTAAGTGCCGGCCCTTCCGCGAATAATGGGGGAGAAGAGATATACATTTTTATCAGAAAATTTTTTCAAGATATCGGTGGTGATGCCTTGTACGGACCAGCTTTCTACCGCGCGTCCGCATTGCGGACAGTGGCGCTTGCCGATGCGGGCAAATAATAAACGCAGATAGTCATAAATTTCCGTCACGGTGGCTACGGTAGAGCGGGGATTTTTGGAGGGGTTTCGTTGCTCAATGGAAATGGCCGGAGAAAGCCCAGAGATATGCTCTACGTCGGGTTTTTCCATCAGTTCCAAAAACTGTCTGGCATAGGCGGACATACTTTCCACGTAGCGGCGTTGGCCTTCGGCATAGATGGTATCAAAAGCCAGAGAGCTTTTTCCGCTGCCGGAAAGACCGGTAACTACCACCATTTTTTCTTTGGGTATTTCTACCGTTATATTTTTTAAATTATGCCCCTTGGCTCCGATTACTTTAATGCTTTTCATAAGAACCCTTCCGCTTTGTTTGTAAATTGTTTAAAAATAAATTATATAATTTATAAAAGTATCCTTGCGCGCGCACGCGCGAAATTTTTGACTAGATATGAAAAAGAGCATTAAATTTTGGATTTATACATTGGGGATAATCCTCTCTTTGGGGATTATCGCGTTGTTGGTTTATCAAGCCAAAGACAGTTTTGTCAAAATTTGGCAAGAAGTACAAACCAAATACTTGTTCCTTTCTTTGGCTTCCGCCATGATGATTTATGTGGCGATGGGGTTGAGCTTGTATGAGGTGCTGCGCATCATGGGGCGGCGCATTAACAAAGGGGCTGCTATCGGGATTGCTTTGGTGTCCACGACTGTCAATTATGTTGTATCCAGTTTAGGCGTAAGCGGATTTGCTTTGCGCGCCCATTTGCTCAATCGCCGCCGCGTACCGTTTGGCATGTGTGTAACGGCTAGTATTGTGATCAGCGTGCTTTTGTATTTTGTATTGGCGGTTATTATTTTGCAAGGCTCGTTATTGATGTTTTTTAACTCCTCTGCCACTACGATGCAAATTCTCAAGAATGTGTTGATTATTGTGGTCATGTGCGCGGTATGTGTGTGTATTACGGCATTTTTATTTAATAACGAATGGCGCTCTAAATGGGTGCGGCGTATTTTTCGCCTGATTAATAAAATTTTATTTCATCTCTTCCGTGCCTTAATTCCTAAAGGCCGTTATGATACTTTTGTGGACCAATTGGACGAAGGAATTGACCTGATTCATAAAAAGAAGAAAAAATTGACTTGGGCCATTTTGTATGTGTGTGCAGATTGGTTGTTTACCATTTTGGTGCTCTATTTTGCTTTCTGTGCGGTAGGGGTGCATATCTCGGCGGCTGGCTTGGTAACGGGTTTTGCCGTGGGTATGGTGACCACCTTAATTCCGGTTTTGCCCGGTGGTTTGGGGGCTATGGAATTGGCAATGACGGCAGTCTTTTCCCAAATGGGTATTGATTGGGATGCGGCTCTCATGGCCACCCTTATCTACCGTGTGGTCTATTACGTGATACCGGGTATTATCAGTATTTTCATTTATTGGGGGTTGCAGCTTTCGGAAACGCCGCGCCAATCCAAAAAATTAAAGGGGGCAATGTATGAAGGAAAGAATGGATGAGCTGGTGCCCAAAACAGCACCCAGTGCCTATATACACCCGACGGCGGTAGTATCTTGTGCCGTAACCTTGGGGGAAAATGTATCCGTTTGGCCGTGTGCGGTATTAAGAGGGGATATTGCAGAGATTGTAGTGGGGGAAAACAGCAATATTCAAGATAATGCTTGTGTGCATGTCAATTATAATTGTCCGGCCATTATCGGTCGCGGTGTGACTGTGGGACACGGAGCCATTGTACACGGCAGCAAAATTGGGGATAACTGTTTAATCGGTATGAATGCCGTAGTGTTGGAGAGTGAAATCGGCCCGAACTGCTTAATTGGGGCCGGATCTGTGGTAACTGCCGGCAAAAATATTCCGGCCGGATCTTTGGTAATGGGGGTGCCTGCCAAAGTAATACGGGAGCTGACGGAAGATGAAATTAATTCCATGCTTCAAAACGCCCGCGAGTATGTACGCTTGGGTAAAAAATTTAAAGACAGTATAGAGCAAATGTAATGAAAAAAGTAGTTTTGATAGAGGATTCTAAAACTTTAGCCGGTGCGCTCAAAGGTGCTTTGGAAATAGAAGGCATCAGTGTAGTTTGGGCGTCCGACGGAGTGCAGGGAGTGGCTGCTGCTAAACGGGAAAAGCCGGATTTGGTGTTGTTGGATCTGATGCTTCCGAAACTCAGCGGTTTTGAAGTGTGTAAACTTTTAAAGACGGATAACAGTACGTGGCGCATACCGGTGGTAATTATGTCCACCTTAGTAGATGAAGAAAGCCGTCTGCGCGCTACGGAGGCGGGAGCGGATTATTTTATTCCCAAGCCGTATGATTTAGCCGCTTCTATGGCGGAAATTAAAAAATATTTAAAAATGTAAGCAGGCCGCCGTTAGGCGGTCTTTACATGAAAAAGAGGATATTATGGCTGTAAAAATAAATATAGAAGAATTACAATCTTGGTTGGAAGAAAAACCTTCCAAAGTGTTGGAAATCTTAAAGAAAAAGAAAAATTTAGATTCTGCCGCCCTTTTTATTTTGGGGGAGGCCCACCGGTTACTGGGCTCTTTTCAGCCAGCCATAGAAACTTATGCCAAAGCCTTAAAGATTACCATGCAAGCCGAAGAACGCATGGATATTTTACTGGCGATGGCGGCCTGTTACCGCACCTTGGGTGTTTCTTCCGCCGCGTACGAATTGGCCGAAGACGCACTAAAAATGGCGCAAGAATTGGAATATGACGAATATGTTGTGCGTGCTATGCAGGAAATGGGCATGGCCTTGCGTGCGTGGGGCCGGTTAGACGAAGCCTTGGAAGTATTAGATGCGGTATTGGCGGCCTATACGCAAGAAAAAGATTATGCCGGTATGAGCTTTATTTGTTGGGCTAAGGGCGGTATTTACCGTTTAAAAGGTATGCTGCAGGAAGGAATTGCTCAGTTTAAATTATCTATCAAACATGCCAAAAAATGCGGTGATGAAATTAATTTAGCCTACGGGTATTGCGGTTTAGCGGGGATTAGCCGTATTGCCGGAAAAATTGATGATTGCGTAAAAAATTATAAATTGGCTGAAAAGATTTTTAATAAAACCGAAGATTTATTTGGCAAAGCCTATACCAACTGCGGCATGGCTAACGGCTTGCGCCAACAAGGAAAATATGATGAAGCCCTGCGCCATTACAACAAAGCCGATATTCTCTATAGCGGCATTGGCGATAAAGTAGATTTGGGCTTTGTAAAATGGGGTCGTGCCGATATTTTAAAACGTCGCAATAAACTGCCGCAAGCTTTGGCCGATTTGCAGGCGGCGCGGGAGCTGTTTGATAATTCGGATGAAACGCGTGGCCAAATCCTGACCAAGCTGGCCTTGGCACAGGTACTCTATGCCATGGGACAAGTGGAAGAAGCGGAAGAGTTGTATGAGGCCGGTGTCCGCCAAGCCAAAGAAGAGGGCTTGCATACCTACTTAGAGAGCTACACCTGATAAGAGAAACAGGCAAAATTTAAAAGAGCAAGGTGCTGACAGAAAGGCCCTTGCTCTTTTGCTTATAACAAGAAACCCCGAGGGGAAACCTCGGGGTTTTTGTTTATTTAATGACTTCTTGAATTAACTTGTAAGGTTTGGGTTTTTTAGCGGAGAGTTTAACGGCTTTGGCAAAAAGCTCCGCACCTGCCTGCAGGCGTTTTTTATCAGAAGCATAGAGGGTGGCAATTACTTCACCTTTTTGTACGGCTTCCCCTGCCTTTTTGCTCAGCCAAATACCGGCCCCATAGTCAATCTCATCTTCCATGGTATTGCGTCCGGCCCCTAAAAGTACTCCTGCTACACCGGCGGTTTTAGCATCAATAAAAGAGACATACCCTTTTTTATCAGCTTTAAATTCCAATTTTAGTTTGGCATTGTGTAAATGCTTTTCGGGGTGGTCTGCAATATCAGGGTTAGAGCCTTGCCATTTGAGCATTTGGCGGAATTTATCTAAAGCAGATCCATCGGCAATATAGCCTTCTAACAAAGTGCGGGCTTTGTCCAAATTCTTTTCTTTTCCGCTGATGACCAACATGTGCGCCGCTTCTTCAATTAAGAGTTCGTAAAAGTCCGGTGCTAAATGTTGGTTGCCTCTTAAAATTTCAATGGTTTGATAAATTTCGTTAGCATTACCGATAGCACGCCCTAAAGGTTGGTCCATGTAGGTAATCAGTGCGCGGCAGTTTAAGCCCAAGAGTTTGGCCGTAGATACTAAAGCTTTTGCCAATTTGCGGCTGTCTTCCAGCTTTTGCATAAATGCGCCGGAGCCGTATTTCACATCCATGAGCAGGCTATCTACACCCTCGGCATATTTTTTAGATAAGATACTGGCCACGATGAGCGGGCGGCTTTCCACACTGCCGGATGCATCGCGCAGCGAATAGAGCTTGCGGTCTGCCGGAGCCAAATCCTTAGTTTGGCCGAACATACACATACCTAATTTTTGTACTTGCTTATAAATGAGCGGGCTGGGCACACGCACCTGAAAGCCTTTCATCGCTTCCAATTTATCCAAAGTACCGCCGGTATGCCCTAAACCGCGACCGGACATCATCGGTACCGCTACGCCGGCACAGGCCACCAACGGGGCTAAAGCCAGAGAAATACCGTCACCTACGCCGCCGGTGGAATGTTTATCTACTTTGGGCAGTTTTACCTTTTTAAAATCTAAGCGATCGCCCGAGTGGGCCATGGCTTTGGTAAACAAGGCGGTTTCTTTATCGTTGAGCGGATTTAAGAAACAGGCCATTAAAAAAGCCGACAGCTGATAATCAGGTACAGTGCCCTTGGCTGCGGCTTGTGCTACAAAATTAAATTCTTCTGCGTTTAGTGTTTTTCCGTTTCTTTTTTTAATAATGACGTCCAACATTCTCATAAGGTACGTCCTCCTCCACCTCTGGTAGGGTGGACTTTCAGCATAGCATATTAAATGAGAAAAAGAAAGGGGGCATAAAACAGCAAACTTTTTATATCCCACATAAAAACCTCACACAAAGACGAAAGAGAAGAGATGGTCGGTTGGGCTGTTTTCCGACGGAAAGTGCGCTATCTCTTGACACGTTTTTTTTTTTTGCTACAATTTCGTGGTTGGTATAGTCTGTGGCTTTTGTAATGCCGTTTGCGGTGTTATATTGGCTCTACAGGAGGAGAAAAATGAAAAAAGGTTTTACGTTGATTGAACTATTAGTGGTGGTGCTTATAATCGGCATTTTGTCTGCTGTTGCCTTACCGCAATATACAAAAGCTGTCAATAAAGCAAGGGCGGCTGAAACATGGACATTGGGAAAGGCATTTTTTGATGCACAAGATATTTATTTATTGGAAACGGGTAAATTGACAGATCAATTAGAAGATTTAAGCATTGATATTCCCAATGAAATAAAAAATTGGACCGTGACCACAGGTGGCGGACAGGGAGATGTTGGAAGTGTTTGGATAGGTTTTAATGGTAAAGGGAGCATGAGTGAAATTAAGATGCAGTATAATGTTTTTTTCGGACCACCTCCCCGCAAAACAGTAGAGTGTTTGTCGGAGGATTGCAAACAAATGATGCCTTGTCAAAATCCGGATGTTGGAACGGGTGGGAACCATTACACTTGTCGAGATTTTTAATCTTTTTAATATAAACTCTTTTACCCCGCTTTTTGAGCGGGGTTTTCTTTCTCTTTTTTACCTATATTTCGTATAATAAAAGTATATATCCTTATAAGTGAGAGTGTATCATGGCAAAAAATAAATATTCTTCCACCGTTTTACTCCCTAAAACGGACTTTCCGATGCGTGCAGGTCTTACGCAAAAAGAACCTAAAATTTTAGAATTTTGGCAACAAATGGATTTGTATAAGGCCATTTTAAAGAAAAATGAAGCCGGCAAACATTTTGTATTGCACGACGGTCCTCCGTATGCTAACGGCAAAATTCATATTGGGCATGCTTTAGACAAAACTATTAAGGATATTATTCTCAAAAGCCGCGCTATGACCGGCCATTATACGCCGTATATTCCGGGGTGGGACTGCCATGGTCTGCCGATTGAACAGGCGTTGATGAAAGAACTGAAAATGGAAAAAAAGCACATCACCGATGTGCCTGCCTTCCGCAAAAAGGCGCGCGAATTTGCAGCCCGTTTTATTGATTTGCAACGACAAGGGTTTAAGCGTTTAGGCGTGCAAGCCGAATGGGACAACCCGTATTTAACCATGGACAAACGCTATGAAGGTATTACAATTGGTGTGTTTTTGGATTTGATTGAAAAAGGATATGTTTACAAAGGCCAAAAGACCATTACGTGGTGTTCCCATTGTGAAACAGCTTTGGCCGATGCCGAAACCGAATATAAAGACGTTAGCTCCTCTTCTATCTATCTGCGCTTTAAATTGGTTAATGCTCCCTCTGAAGTATTTGGCAATTTAGATTTTTCTAAACCTGTTTCTTTGGGTGTTTGGACCACCACTCCGTGGACCATTCCTTCCAATATGGCTGCCGCTGTGAATAAAGAAGAAGATTATGCCGTTCTGCAAGACAATAAAACCGGCGAATATTATGTGGTGGCTGATAAGTTGGCGGAGGAATTTTTGAAAAATACAGAACTGGACGCCAAAAAAATCAGCGCTGTACGCGGGGAAAGCTTGGTTGGTTTGAAATATTATCACCCGCTTACCCAAAAACAAAACCCGATTATTTGGACCGATTTTGTCACTATGGATGCCGGTGTAGGTATCGTACATATTGCTCCGGGCCACGGTGAGGACGATTTCCGCGCCGGAAAACAATGGGGATTGGAAGTTTTCTGCCCCGTTGATGAGAAAGGTTGCTACACCAAAGATGCCGGTGTATTTGAAGGAATGCACGTATTTGAAGCTAATCCGCTCATGGTGAAAAAATTAGCTGAGTTGGGCAGTTTGATTAAAGAACAAGAAATTGTGCACAGTTATCCGCATTGTTGGCGCTGTCATAGCCCGATTATTTTCCGTGCTACCGAACAATGGTTTATGAGTATTGACAAAGACGGCTTGCGCGAAAAACTGATGAAAAATTTAGACAATGTAAAATTCTATCCCGCCGGCGGTGATGAACGTATGCGTTCTATGATTGCCTTGCGCCCCGACTGGTGTTTGTCCCGTCAGCGTTTTTGGGGATCTCCGGTAACGATTTTGTATTGTAAAAAATGCGGTAAAGCCCAGATCAATCATGAACTTTTTAACTTTATCAAAGAAAGAGCCATGAATGAAGGATCTGATTTCTGGTTTATTGATCCGGTGGAAAAACTCATGCCGCAAGGTTACAGCTGTGAATGCGGCAGCCACGATTTCCGCAAAGAAACCGATATTTTAGATGTATGGTTGGATAGCGGTGTATCTTGGGCGGCAGTGGTCAAAGACCGCGGGCTTTCTTTCCCGGCTGATGTTTATTCCGAAGGGTCCGACCAGCACCGCGGTTGGTTCCAGAGCTCTTATATTCCGTCATTCACTTTAGAAGGTACGGCCCCGTTTAAGACCATTTTGACCCACGGTATGGTGCTGGCACAAGACGGACGCCAAATGCACAAATCCTTGGGCAACAGTGTTGACCCTGAAGATGTGATCAATAAATACGGTGCTGATATTTTGCGCTTGTGGGTGGCTTTCTCTGACTATCAGGGAGATGTGCGTATTTCTGATGAAATTTTAGGCGGACCGATTGATACCTACCGCAAATTGCGCAATACCATTCGCTATGCATTGGGTAACTTGTCTGATTTTGAGCCGGAAATCCATGCCGTAGCAACAGAAAAAATGGCAGAAATGGACCGCTATATGTTGGGCCGCTTGGACCAACTGATTACGGAAGTGCGCGCCGCTTACGACGATTTCAACTTCCGCCGTGCCATGCGTGCCATTACGGACTTCTGTATTTTAGATTTGTCCTCTTTCTTGTTGGATGCCTCCAAAGACCGTTTGTACACCTTGGGTGCCGGTTCTCCGGCCCGCCGCAGTGCTCAAACAGCCTTGGCAGAAATTGTACGCACGCTCTTGCAATTAACAGCACCTGTTTTGTGCTTTACCTGTGAAGAAGCCTGGCAAGAATTTTTGAAAATTCCTGCCGGAAAAGGATTACCCAAGAGTATTTTCCTTTCCGATATGCCGTTGCATGCCTCTTTGGTGGCAGATGCGGCCTTGGAAGAGAAATGGAATAAAATTCGCCAAATCCGCGAGGACGTGCAAAAAGCCTTAGAAGAGACCCGCCAAAAAGGCATTATCGGTTCTTCCTTGGAAGCAAAAGTAATTTTCAAAACGAATGATGAAAAAACAAAGCAATTTTTAGAAGAAAATGCTTCGTTGTGGTCAGAAATATTCATCGTATCTTGTGTGGAAATTATCGGCGGAGACCTACCTTTGGAAATTGTGGTAGAACATGCCGAAGGGCAAAAATGTGCCCGCTGCTGGCAATGGAAAAAAGAAGTCGGCACCGAAGGACGTGCACATCACGATTTGTGTGACCGTTGCGCGGAAGTCTTGGAACGGGAAGGTTTGTCCGTTCCTGAGGAGCAGACTGTTGCGTAAGAAGTTTTTGTCTATATGGCAATGGGCGCGGCAAAACAAGGCCGTGCTCATTACCTTGATCATTTTGTTGGGAGTGGACCGCCTGACAAAACGGCTGACGTTGGCTTGTTTGGAGAATAAAGATGTTGTCTTGGCACCTTTTTTGCATTTGACGTACGTGCAAAATACAGGGGCCGCTTTTGGCATGATGCAGGGGGGCAATTTGATATTAATCATTGTTTCCTTACTGATTCTTGCGTATTTGTTGAAGAGCTGGCAGGAATTTTGTGCTATGGGCGCTTGGGTGAAGTGGGGTTTGGTGCTCATTTTGGGCGGTGCATTAGGCAATCTTTATGATAGAATAACTTTAGGGTTTGTAGTAGATTTTATTGACTTGCGTGTATGGCCGGTGTTTAATGCGGCCGATAGTTTTATTACGGTGGGCGGAGTGATGCTCGCTACGGCGCTTTTATTTGGTAAAAAAGCGACTACTCAGGAGGAAAAATGAAAAAAGTTTTATTGGTTTGTTTGTCTGTGATGTTACTGGCGGCCTGTAGCTCTGGCGAAGAAAAATTATTTCGCAAAGCTCAAATTTTGACTGATAAAGGACATTTGGAAAAAGCGATTCAAGCTTATTCCAGTATTATCAAAAAAAATCCCCACCATTATGCTGCATACGTTAGCCGCGGTTTATTATATGAACAACTGAAAGCAAAAGATGCCGAGCAAGCTAAGAAAAATAAGCAACTGGCGGAAAGAGATTATGTAAAGGCCATTTCTTTAAATTATCAACACCCTGAGATCTTTAATAATTTAGCCGCTTTATATATTGACCAAGGCCGCTATTCGGAGGCAGTTTTACAGTTGAACCAAGCTCTTTTATTGCGTCCGGATTATAAAATGGCATTACTCAATCGGGCAGTGGCTTACAGCCAACAGGGTAAAATCAGCCAAGCGCTGACCGATTTTGCCGAAGTGGAATTTTTAGATAACAGATTTCCGTTGTTATATTTAAACCGTGGTTTAGCTTTTTTTGATGCAGGATATTATGCCAGTGCCGCGGAAGAATATTCTTATTTGGCCCAGCTGGAGCCGGAAAATCCGCGTGCTTACTTAGAGCGCGGCCGTGCTTTTGTAAAAATGGGTTATTTCCAAAATGCAATGGATGATTTCCAAAAAGCCACTGCCTTGCGTGAAGACTATGCTATGCCGTATTATTACGCGGCCGAATTGTTGTTTAGCAAAGGGGATACAGATCAAGGCCTTGCTTATGCGGAACAAGCCAAAAAGTTTGCTCCGAATTATGCTCCTATTTACGAAATGATGGGGGATATGTTGGCTTTGGAATCGCCGGTAGAGGCTACCCAGCATTATTTGGCAGCCCGCCGTTTAAATCCCGCTCAGGCTCGCCGCTATCAGGGTAAAATACGCATGATGACTACGGAAAATGGGCGCAAGCGCGTAGTAGCCAGCCGTTTTTTAAACATTGATAAAAAATAAGTTGATATGAAGTCTTCCCGTGCGAATGCGGCCCCGGAAAGTGCCGCCTTATCTGTTCCCGCTAAAAAGTATTCTTACAGATGTTTCCTATCTGTGTGTTTTTTGGTGTTACTTGTTTATTCACTGTTTATTGGGGCATCAGCTACGGGTATTTTTGTATTGGTTTTACTAAACTTACTTTGTTGTTCTGATGTTTTGTTTAAAAACGCTTGGCATGATTTAGAGTCTTTCCGTTTTTCCCTTTCTGTTTTAACGGCCATTTCCGTTTTATCCTGTTTTTGTTATAGCTTGTCTAAAACATTCTTCGTTACTCCGTTAGCAGGCCGTGCTCCTGATTTGTATATTTGCTTATCTTGTACGGTGCTGTTTTATTTATGGACGTGCTTGCGGGTCTCTCGGCGCAAAGAGAGAACAAAAGTATTTATCAAAAAATTAAATGATTTTTTACCTAAGTCAGGCCGTTTGATGAACGGACAACGGGAAATGATGGTTTTTGCGCGTGAATTAAAAGAGGGGGATATCATCCGTGTAAAAGCGGGGGAACGGATACCCAGTGAAGGTGAAATTGCAAAAGGGGAAACGGCCATTGACGAGAGTTTGATTACGGGCAATATGCTTCCTTCCGCTAAGACGGTTGGCAGCCGTGTGTATGCGGGCACGTTGAATAAGGGGGCGGAGATTATGGTCCGCGTGAAACAGGGCTTGGATCAGAGCGTCATTGCCGGTATCATTACCTCCATTAAAAACAGTGAACGCCGCAGATGCGTGCGCAAAGATGAGCTAGACCAATATGCCCCTTATTTGTTAGTTATCGCCGTGATTGCAGCATTGAGTGCATATACTTATTTTTATTGGGCGGGGGATTACCGCCGTCCGTTGCACTCCCTGGGGATGATACTGTTGGTGATGGGGCTCGCCTGTCCTATTTCTTTTTTCTTTTGCTCTTCTTTTCCGGCGTGGTTTGTCCGTTTGGGGGCTGCTCGCAAAAAAATTATTTTACAAGCATTAGGGGCCTTAGATGTTTTAAAGCATGCAGATGCTGTTTTCTTTGATAAAACGGGTACGCTTACATATGGGGAACTGCGTATTCATGAGGTTCATGCCCCGGATGAAAAAACAAAGCGGGATTTGCTGGTTTGTTTGGCTACAGCGGAGCAAATGGTGGATGGGCCGTTTGCCAATGCTGTTAATATTTATGCTCAGGAGTGCGGAATAGAGCCGCATAAATTGTTATGTTTTGATGTGTTGCCGGGGTTAGGCGTGTCGGCTACTTCCGGAAAAAACATTTTCTTGGCAGGCCGTCCGGAATGGCTGAAGGAACAAGGTGTCAAAATAACAGATAAACCTCAAGGGGGGCAAGCGGTTATTTGCGGGGCCAAAAACGGGAAGTATTTGGGCTATGTGAGCTTAGATGACAAGCTCCGCCCCGGTGCCGCGGAAATGGTAAAAAAACTCAAAGAAATGGGCAAGGAAGTAATTCTGATGTCGGGTGATAACGAAGCCTCTGTTTCAGCCATTGCTCAAGAGACCGGTATTACCAATTTTAATTTTGGAGTTTTGCCGCAGACTAAGGCGGAAATTTTGGGTAATTTCAGTGCCCTTGGCAAGAAAGCGGTGATGGTGGGGGACGGGTTTAACGATATTACGGCTTTGCTTCGGGCCGAAGCAGGGGTGGTGTTCTCTTCCGGTAAAAACGTATATAATAATTGGGTAGATATTATTTTGAAAAGGACGGACTTGTCCTCTATTACGGATCTTTTTTATATCAATCAGCAGCTTTCGGCACGGGTGCACGGTAATATTATTCTTTGTATTTTGTGCAATTTGGGTCTATTGGCTGCCTTATTATTTTTACCGATACCGCGGGAATATGCTTGGTGTGTAGTGCCGGCCGGTTTATTCTTGGCGGTGGCGGTTATCTTTTTAAATTCAGTGAGGTTATTAAACATAAAATGACAACGAAAGATATTGACTTCGGATACACTTCTGACCATGCCCGCAAAAATGCAGATGCGGTCTTGCCGGAAATTCAATGCTGGCCCAACCAGTATAAACGCGATTATAATATTAAAATTGAATTACCGGAATTTACTTCCGTCTGCCCGAAAACGGGTTTGCCGGATTTTGGCCTCATTACCATTGATTATGTGCCCAACGAGTTGTGTTTGGAGCTAAAAAGTTTGAAATTTTACCTCTTGGAATATCGTGATATGGGTATTTTTATGGAAAATATCGCCAATAAAATTTTAGATGATGTTGTTAAAGCCTGCAAGCCCAAACGCGCAACTATTACCGGAGAATTTACTCCGCGCGGCGGTTTGCGTTCTATCATTACTGCTTCTTACGATGAAAAGGAAGGCTATGGTAAATAAGCTCAAAACGGTTGCTTTTTTAGTTCTGCTCCTGCTTGCTTTTTTGGCGGGGGGGTGGTTTTTCAGGCAGTTGCCTAATTTGGATGCCCCGAAAGGAGACGTAGAAGAACTTTACCTGTCGGACGGAGAAGCAGTGGGTATTTTTGACAATATCCCTGCAGAAGATTTGGCCGCCGCTGAAGCGGTGGCAGCGGAAGCTTTGGGGCAAAACTTTGTTTCTTTGGAAGAAACGGGCGAAAAGCCAACCCAAGAAACAGAGGCCCAAGTAGGAAAGATAAATTTTTCCGATATCGCGCAGATTATTCCTAAATCCGATCAAGAAAGAACTTATTCGCCGGAAGAATACGTGGCGCAAAGAGAAGCTACTGTTCACCGTGTTAAGCAAGAGGAGGCTGACGCAGCAATCAGCTTGACGGGGGATGAAGTGGTGGCACTTGGCCCCCTACAGGACTCTGCTCAAGAGGCACAAGAGCAAGAGGACAGCCGGATTAGTTTAATTGCGGCTCCGGTTAAAAACTTCTTGATCAAAAATACAGAGGAATATAAACTCTTTAAAACCCGTGCACGGGGGGGCTATCCTGAGGTGGATTTTGACAAACAAATGCTGGTGGTCTTAGAGTCGGACAGTAATTTGCCGGATAATATCTTTGAAATTATCTCCGCTGATGTACAAGACGGACAACTGCTGGTAACCTATCGGGTGAATGTATTTGGGCTGGATAAGAAGACAAATACTCATACAGTGTTGGCGGTAGAGAAAACAGACTTGCCGGTGGAAATAAAACAAGTGTTGTAATATTCCAGTTAAAACGATTCGTCTGCAAAACCCGATATGTAAAGTATCGGGTTTTGTTATTTTAATGTTTTGATTTGTGGTTTTTTTCTTCGTAAAAATAAAAAAGCTTGACTCATTCTTACGGTAATGGAACTATTGTATTGTTTACCTCCTGTGTAGAGGATCATGGAGGAATGGGGTGTTTGAAAGGGATGAATTTTGCTTTTCAATTTTACAAAAATGGTAAATTTTTATGGTTAGGGATTACGGAGCCGGAAGGTGGCGAGATGAACATTTTTTGCGTAACGCATGGAACAGATAGAGAATCTTGCAAAGATTATGGTTTTCAAAAACCTTATAATCCAAATGGTCAGCACTTTAAAGCTGCTTTTCCAACAAATGAAATGTATGCTTTATAAATTATAAGTTTTATAAAAACTATAAAAAATCCGCTCCAAAGAGCGGATTTTTTATTTACTTAGTAAATTGGCTGACGGCTTAAAACGGACTTTTTGTTTGGCGGGCACTTGCACTTTCTCGCCGGTTTTGGGGTTATGGCGTTGGACGGGGCGGGCCGTTTTTAAGTGAAAGGTACCAAAGTTGCTGATTACCACTTTCCCGTCACGTTTCAACCCGTGTTTGATAATTTCAAACACTTTATCTACAGATGCTTTGGCCTGTTTTTTATCCAACACATGACGCGTTAAGTGGCGTACTACATCGTCCTTATTCATAAAGCAAATCCTTATTTATCCCCGCGGTTGACAAAGCCCATAGCTTGCAACAATACATGCGGTCTTTTTCCTTGGCAGACAATTTGCCAAATGGCATCAATGATCGGCGTTTGTAAATTGTTTTTACAGGCAATATCATGCACGCTTTGCACGGAGTTCACACCCTCGGCAATGGTGCCCACTTCTTTTTTGGCTTCTTCCAAAGAAAGGCCGGAGCCTAATTTTTCACCTAAACGGCGGTTACGTGAAATGGCGGACATACCTGTTAAAATGGCATCACCGAATCCGGCCAAACTGTACACGGTACCCGGTTGACCGCCTTGACTGACGATAATATCATTCATTTCTTCCAAAGCTTGTGTGATCAAAGCCGCTTTGGAATTGGCTCCGTCCCCGATGCCGTCAATCACGCCACAGCCTATGGCTAACACGTTTTTAATAGCACCACCATATTCGGCTCCGCGACGGTCTGACCCCGGTACAATGATAATCGGGTCCGCATCAAACACTTGGCGGATTTCATCTACCAGCACGGCATCTTTGCCGGCCAGCATAATTTTGGTAGGTACGTTTTGGGCAACTTCCAAGGCAAAGCTCGGGCCGGTAAATGCCAGCACATGATCTTTGAGTTGGGGGATTTCTTCTTCTATAATTTCACAAATGGTTTTAAAAGAGTTTTCTTCAATGCCTTTGGACGCGCTGATAACGGGCAATACTTTTCCGTTAAGCAGGGGTTTTAATTGTTCGCGGCAGAAGGCGCGAATGGCTTTGGAAGAAATAACAAACACAATCATATCCGTACCTTGCACGGCTTCTGCTACGTCGCCGGTTAGGCGAATATTATCGTGAATTTTAAAATTGGGGATATTGGGGTGGCGACCAATGGTTTTGAGTACATTAAGCAGTTGCTCATTGTACTCCCACAGGCTTACTTTATAGCCGCGTTTTGCCAAATGTTGGGCAATCACACTGCCCCAAATACCGGCACCGAAAACGGTAATTTTATTTATGTTCATTTTTTCTTTTTTTAGATCCGTCTTCAAAGGCCAATTCTTTTTTAGCCAACAGACGTTTGATATTGGGTACGTGTTTATAAATGACCAAAAGACCGATTGCCGTAGCCATTACATTTACGGACATGGAATGGTTCCCGATAAAAAAGCTGGTAATAGGCAAGACCAAACATGCCATAATGGAACCAATGGAAATACGTCCCCACAAGGCTACACAAATCACAAAAGAAGCAAAAGCCAGAGCAGTAGGAATCGGAAGCAATGCCGCAAATACACCGGCAGAGGTAGCCACGCCCTTTCCGCCACGGAATTTGAGGTAAATGGTCCACATATGCCCCAAAATGGCAATTGTACCACACAAAATAGCTTGCCAATACTCTCCGGGGAAAACGTGCAGAGCCAAAGAAACGGGGATAAAGCCCTTCAACCCGTCAATGAGGAAAGTAGTAATGCCGGCCCATTTGCCCACCGTGCGGTAGACGTTAGCTGCGCCGGGGTTACCGGAACCGTGCTGACGGATATCAATGCCCATAGCTTTGCGGGCAATCAGGTAACCGGTAGGTACGGCCCCGAGTAGATAACTAAACAACGCGAGCAAAAGTACTTTTATCATCATATATTTATTATATAAAGTTTGGACCGCAGGGCAAGCCCTAAAATGCAAACCCCCTTGGCAATGGGAGCTATTTTATATAGACTAAAAAAGATGTGGGTGTGGGAGGATTTAAAAAATGAAGCTGAAAAAATTTTTATTACTGGGAGTATTGTGTTGTGCTTTTTCTGCCTCGGCCGAAGAACGGCAATCTGCTTTTCAGGCGGAGGATTTTGTACATCAAAGCCTATTGTGGGTACAAAACTCAAGAGAAAACAGCAAATGTCATGCAACGCGTATTTTGCCCAAATGGTATTTGACGGCAGCCCACTGTGTATCTCCCATTTGCAACAAAGAATGTACTTTAACGTTGGATCTTATTCAAGGAAACTTGCAAGCATCTGCCCGTGTGCAACACACAGCTTCTGATGCCAGAGTCTTTGTTCCTCGTGAATATATACCCCGAAACGCTAAAAGTGTACGCCATGATGTGGCGCTGATTCGTTTCGACCCCAAAGAAGTGCAATATTCTTTTTATGATGCCAAAGAAAAAGATTATATAGAAGAGGAAGTGTTTTTGCAAAAATTAAAACTTTCCGAAAATTCTGACCAACGTTATCAATGGGAAGAATTAGGTTCCTCTCGTCCCAAACTCTTGAGCATTAATGCCGCACGTCATATTTTAGATCCTTTGGCAGTTGCCAATTTGCAACCGGACGGCATTTATTATCAAGAAAGTTTTACCGACGATTTTTATTACTTTACCGAGTTGCGCCATTTCATGGGAAGCAATTTTGGGGTAGTGCATGGCATGAGCGGCGGCGGTGTGGTAGTGCCGGGGGGAGATGTGGTAGGCGTTGTATCGGGTAAAATAGGCGGGGAGACAGAGCTGACTTTGTATGATGCCAGCGATAAACCGATTGGTTCTATTCCTTATTCTTCGGATTATTTTCTCTTTACTCCGTTTAGCCGCAGTAATGTAAATTTTGTTCGTGCGACGATAGCCTCTTTTCATGAGTCCGGCTCTAGCCCTCGCTTTGTGGGCATTTCCGGCCAAAGAGCGGAGCTGACCCATGCCAAGCCGGAAGAAGTGTTTGGGGATATGTCGGCAGACGATATTGCCGATGTATCTATGGCAAGGTAGTTTTTTTGAGCAGTTCCGCGTAATTACCGTCGGTAGCCATGATTTTGAGTTTGAGGCCGCCGTCATTGGTGGCGGTGGTAGATAGCACCAAAGAGCGTGTGTAGATTTGTCCGATAAGGTCCGCCTGTTTTGCACTCAGTAGCAAAGGGCGGACTTTCCATTTTATTTTCAGAGCTTTTTCTACGGCTTTGAGCAGGGTGTCTAGGCCTTTGGCATTTTGCGCACTGATAAAGAGGGCTTGCGGGTAGGCTTTTTTTAAAGCTTGCAAACGCGGCGCAGGTATCAAATCCGTTTTGTTAAATACATCAATGACCGGCAGGTGGGAAGCATGCAAATCGGTCAGGATTTGGCGTACGGTGTGGCTTTGTTCTTCCCGTTGTTCGCTAGCGGCATCATGTACATGCAACAGTACGTCGGCAAAAGCTGTTTCCTCTAAAGTGGCCCGAAAAGCGGATACCAAGGAGTGGGGGAGTTTTTGAATAAATCCCACCGTATCGGTGAAAAGCATCTGTCCGCCCCCTTTCATGGGGACGCGGCGGGTAGTAGGGTCTAATGTGGCAAAAAGCTTATCATCTGCATATACGGCCTGTTCTTGGGTTAAAGCATTAAGTAGGGTACTTTTGCCGGCATTGGTGTAGCCGATTAAAGCAATTTGCGGTAGAGGTACACGTTGGCGTTTTTCACGACGTAAGGAACGTTCTTTTTTTACTTGTTCTATTTCTTGTTCCAAACGGGAAATCCGCGCGCGCAGACGGCGGCGGTCATACTCCAACTTACGTTCTCCCGGTCCGCGCATGCCAATGCCGCCTTTTTGTTGCATCATGGCCGTTCCTTTTCCGCTCAGGCGAGGAAGCAAGTAGTTTAGCTGTGCCAACTCCACTTGCAGTTTGCCTTCTTGGGTGCGGGCTCGTTGGGCGAAAATATCCAAAATCAGACGGGTGCGGTCTATTACTTTGGCAGGTAAAATATCTTCTAAATTTTTCTGCTGGGCGGGGGTAATTTCTTCGTCAAAGATAACGGAGCTGATTTGTTGAGCTTCACATTCGGCGGCGATTTCTTGCAGTTTACCTGTGCCAATTAAGGTGGCAGCGTTGAAACTTTGTACACGTACGCAGTACAGCTTACACACCTGCCCGCCGGCGGTTTCGGCAAGGCGCGCCAACTCCTGTAAAGAATGGGAATTGGTAAAATCCGTTTTTAGACTGGCACCAATCAAAATCACTTTTTCCATATAGGTTATTGTATAAATTATTGTTTGACTTGTTGGTTGTTATAAAAAAGTAAAGTTTTCCTTGACTTGTTTTTTTTTTTGCTACAATTTTGAAGTCATATACAGACCAAAATCTTAAAGGTCATTTACTAGGTCTTAACGCCATATAGCGGAGATGTTTTATGTGGGGCAAAAAATGAGCTTGGACATAAAGTTTGTAAAAGTTTAGGGGGAACTTTTTCTAGTGAAATTGAACTCTTAACTTACTACAAATTACCGCAATAATTTAAAATTCTATCCGTAATTTTTTCCACATCAAAGTCCTGCGCGGCAGAAAAATCCAAGCGCAGGGCATTTTTATACCTGTTAAACCATGTGCGTTGGCGCTTGGCATATTGGCGGGTAAGGGTGATAATTTTTTCCAAGGTTTCTTCTTTGCTTTTTTCGCCTTTAAGCCACTGCAATATTTGTGGGTAGCCCAGACTTTTCAGTCCGTTGCAATCTTCACTTGCTCCGCTACTAAGCAAAGCACGCGTTTCCTCAGCCATAGGGTCTAACATAGTTTGGGTGCGCTTTTCTATACGTTTATTTAAAAGTTCTTTATCCCAGTTTAAATATACGAGCAGTGCATTTTCTTCGGGAAATTGGCCAAAAAATCCGCCGGATTTAAGGGAAGATGCTGCCCGCCCCGCGAGCAGGCATATCTCCACTGCACGCATGACACGCTGAATATTGCCTACGGGAATTTGCTCGGCTGAAATGGGGTCTAGCTCTGTTAAGCGTGCGTGTAGGGCCTCTTTGCCTTTTTCGGTAGCAAAAGCCGTAAGTTCTGCACGCAAGGCCGGATCAGAGGGGGGGAGAGGGTCCAACCCTACAAAATGCGCATGAATATACATTCCCGTTCCGCCGGCAAAAACAAAAGGCTTTTCAGCGTTTGCTGTCAGTTGTCCGGCACGGGTGCAAAAAGAGGCAACGTCAAAACTTTCGGCCGGGTCTAAAAAATCTACGAGGTGATAGGGTACGCCCTCTACCCAATATTTTCCGTCTTGCCAATGTCCCTGTGGCTTGGCCGTTCCGACGGTAAGCGCGCGAAATACCTGCCGAGAATCGGCAGAGATGATTTGGGTATCTAATTTGCGCGCTAAAGCAAGGGCCAATTCCGTCTTTCCGCTGGCGGTCGGGCCTACTATCACAATGTGTTTCATCTTTATATTTTAGTAAATTAGCTCATAATAAAAAACCGCCCCCTTAGGAGCGGTAAAATTATTTAGCGGAAGAATTTTTTTGAAGTATTTTTTGGATTTTGGCTTTACTTTTGAAATAGTTTTCCCGCCGTTTGGCTATACAAAACAGGCGAAAGCATTTTTCTTTTGCTTCCAAAAAATTCTCACGCGCGCGGCAAATGGTTGCATACAAATCTTCCAATTCTTCTTGTGTAATTTCCGGCGGCGGTGTGGGCATAAAATGTCCTTGTGAGGGGCGTGCCTCATAAAAAAAGGCGACGCCCAAGTTTGAGGATCGCATTCCCAAAATGGACATCGCCTGCCGCCCCGTTAGGAAGCGGCAAAACGATACCATTTTTTGGCTGCGATCAGCCGGCCTAAGCCGGACAAACCCCGTGACGGGGTACCAAAAAATCGGTATAAAATCTAATTCTTATATTATTTTATCATTTATATGGGCTTTTCTGCCTAATCAGTTTGCTAAAGGATAAATAAAATTTTTTATTATGAAGATTTTTTACAGAAAAGGGCTTTTTGGGAAAAAGTGAAATTCCTCTTGACACGTTTTTTTTTTGTTACAATTTTCACGTAGGGAAATTGGAACAAAAAAGGAGAAAAAAATGAAAAAAGGTTTTACGTTAATAGAATTATTGGTTGTGGTGCTCATCATTGGTATTTTATCTGCGGTAGCCTTACCGCAATACACCAAAGCCGTTACCAAAGCACGCTTTGCTGAGGCTCTTACGTTGCTTAAAACCATGAAGACAGCCAAAGATGTGTGTTTTTTGGAAACGGGGAATTCTTGTGATTTTGATGAAATGAGTGTTGAGTTTCCTAATACAGATAGATGTGATGCGGAAACAGAATATTTCAATTTTCAATGTTTTGATGCATGGAATGGTGCTTATGGTCCTGTAGCTGGTTATAAAAAAGAAAAAGTGTGTATTTGTTATTATGACGAAGAAGATGTGGAGGGACAAAATGGCACTTTAGTCCTTTCGCAATGTGGAGGCGGTTGTTCCGAAAAAGAGCCTACCATGGATTATGCCAAGCTGTTAAATATTCCCGAAGTTTCTGAAGATGAATGCGGTTGTTGTTAATTCCTTCTACAAAAAAACACCCCGTCTAAAACGGGGTGTTTTATTTTAGTACATAAAACTTAATTTTCAAATAAAGTTTCGTCTTTTTGGATTTTATTACAAATGCGGCAGGCCTTACAGGTGCCTACGCATACTTCGGGCAAGCGCAAAAGGATGCGTGTGTCACAGTCGTTAAAATCATCTGCCATAGCGCTGATAACAGCGGCATTTTCAGGCTTCATATCCGTGAACTCAATACCAATCGTAAATACATTTTCTTTTTGTTTGAGCCATGCTGTGCGGGCATTAATTTCCATTTTTTCCATACCGGGCAATTGCAAGCTGATAGAAAAACGGTCCGCCAACGGAGCTCCTAAAAAGCTAATCATACGCATACCGGAGGCAGAAAGATCGGCCAAGATAGCCACGAGGGAAGTTTCTTTTCCATCTTGGGTTTTGTAATACAAATTTACCGGTTCAATTAAATTGCTGATTACCGGCATGCGGCGATGTTTGCGTTTTTCGGAAAAAGTTTTTTTAGTCATATTAGTCCCTCGTCAAAAGTAAAGTATCTTCTACGGATAAAACTTCCGTATTTACCACGGTGCCTACAGGATACGTCTGGCACGTTTGTGCCCAAAAATTATCCGACGTACGGCCCTTGGTCGGGCTTTCCATCAAAATCTGTACGGGTTTGCCAATTTGGGCGCGATAGGCACTCTCGGCCAATCCCTTCACTTTATTTAACAAAATATCCAGTCTTTCTTCCAGTATTTTTTCAGGAAAAAGGGTCATTTCCGCTGCGGGAGTGCCCTGACGGGGGGAATATTTAAAACAATAGGCCGCTGAAAAATGTACCCGATCTACCAAAGAAAGCGTCTGTTGGAAATCAGCCTCCGTTTCCGTCGGAAATCCGACAATAATATCGGTACTAATGGCGAACCCGCGCTCTTTCAAAGCGTCCAGTTTTTCCAATAAAATTTCCCGCGTGTAGCCGCGTTTCATCTCTTGCAAAACTTTTGTGGAGCCGCTTTGTACAGGCAAGTGAATATGACGGGCAATTTTGGGATTGTTTTCCACCGCTTTTAAAAAATCCGGTGTAATGAAAATGGGGTGCGGGCTAACAAAACGTACCCGTTCTACCCCTTTTACTGCGGAGACATCGTTAAGTAAATCGGCAAACGTTTTGCCGTCCTCTTTCCAGGCGTTAACGGTTTGCCCCAAAAGGACAATTTCGCTATAACCTTGAGCCGCTTTTTGGGTAGCGTTTTTTAAGATTTCTGCAGAAGGTAAACATTGCACCGGTCCGCGTACGGAAGGGACAATGCAGTAACTACATTTAAAATCACATCCGCGCATAATGGTAACGTAACCGGTAACGGATTTTTGTCCGGCCGGTGTTTGCGCTTTCTCCGCATGAAACAGACCGCTTTTGTCTAGCAGTTGGGCAAACTGGTCAATATCTTTGGCACCGGAAACAAGGTCTAAAAAGGGAAAAGTTTTTTTGAGTTTTTCACCCAAACGTTGTGCCGCACAGCCGGCAAAAATGATGATTCTGGCCGGATTTTCGCGTTTCCATTTGCGTAAGCGGCCCAAAAACGAAAGAGCCCGATGCTCAGCATGGTCCCGCACGGTGCAGGTGTTAATAAGGGCCAGATCCGCTTCGTCCAAGTTCTCCGTTGGCACGTATCCGCGCTCCAAGAGATGCGCGGCCATTTCTTCAGAGTCGGCTATATTCATCTGGCAACCGTAAGTTTGAATGAAAAGTTTCTTCATAATTACAAAAAAAAGGCGGCACTAAGGGCGCCGCCTTGAAGGTGTTGTTAAAATAAATCGCTCAGTTTTTTAATAGCTTGAGCAACAGGTTGCTGCAAGTGCAGTTTTACCACACGGCGGCCTTTGTTTTCCAATGCTTGGAAATCACCCAAGGCTTGTGCATTGCAGAGCTGACCAAAGCTGTAGCTTTGACCGGGGATCTTGATATCTTCTTGAGGATCCGCAGAAATGAGCAAGAAAACACCATTGTTTCCGTCTCCTTTGTGCAGCTGACCGCTGGAATGCAAGTAACGCGGACCATATCCGAACACAACGGAACGTTTGGTGCGGCACAAGATTTTATCGCGCAACTGGTTCAAAGCTTCGTCAATTTCCTTAGACGGCCACAAATACGGCAAAATGGCCACATAGTCATTGCTTTCCATTAAAGAATAGAAATCTTGGGCTAATGTGTTAAGCTTGACTTCATCTGCCAAGTCTTTAGATACCAAAAGCGGAGCCGTCACTTCAGCAGGAATATCTCCGGCGGCTAATTTGGACAAAACGTTTTTGGTTAAGGTTTTGGCTTCTTGCACATTGGGTTGGTCAAAAGGATCAATGGCCAAAATGGCACCGGCCGCAGCAGTGGCAATTTCCCACAGCAGATACATGGCACCTAATTGGTAGTTGTTTTCCATGTGCAGGGTAACAATGGGGAAACCTCTTTCGGCTAAATCTTTGGCAATTTCTGCTACACGTTTGTTATCGTCCGTATCAGCGGAAAGGTATACAAAGAAGCGGTCTTCGCGGTAGTCAAAATTGCGGTGTAAGGATTCTCCCACTACCGGCACAATACCTTTGCCCTCTTTACCAGTGGATTCGGCCACCAGTTGTTCGGCCCACAGACCGAAAGTGGCAATTTCTTGCGGAGCCAATACGGTCATTTTGTCTTTCGTGTGATTGGAGTAACAGGCCCCCATATAAGCACCCAATTTAACAGCCAAATTATCTTTCATCGGGGCTTCAGCTGCATAAGTGGCGGCGGCTTCTTGGGCGATGGTTAAGATTTTAACTACGTCCACACCCATGATAGCGGCAGGGACAATGCCGAAGAAAGAAAGGGCAGAAAAACGGCCACCAATGTCGGAGGGATTGGTAAAAATTTTGCGGAATTTGTTCTTTTTAGCTAAATCCTGCAGGCCGGTATTAGCATCGGTAATGGCAATAAAATGATGCCCCGGATTTTTAACGCCGGATTTTTTCACTTCATCTAAGAAGTAGGCAAACTGGGAAGACGGTTCTACCGTGCCGCCGGATTTGCTGGCGAAAATGAATAAGGTTTCAGCTGGATCAATCTTTTCACGTACGGAGTGGACCCAATCAGGGTTGGTGCTATCTAATACAAACAGCTCCGGGTAACCGGACTGTTTGCCAAATAAGGTGCGAAATACTTCCGGGGCCAAACTGCTGCCACCCATACCCATGACAACGCAATATTTATAATCTTTTTTGGCTTCTTGGGCGAAATGCAACACTTCTTCAATGCGCTCCAAGGTCCAATCATATACTTTTTGCCAGCCTAAAAAGTTTTTAATTAATTCCTGATGTTCGGGGTCTTTTTTCCACAAAGTAGGATCTTTGGACCAAAATTTACCATTAAAGTCCAAGTTTTCCAATTTTATAATGCCTTCGCGGATAATTCCTTCCGCCATGGGGTTTGCGTTCATTTTCATAGAGGTCATACATCCTTATTTACAAGTTTTAAAATTTCTCTTCCAACGCGAGAATTTTATTTACGCGTTTTTTATAGTTGCCTTCATTAAAATATTCGGCTTTTAAAAATTCTTCCACCAAAACTTCCGCCAAGTTTTGCCCGATAACCAATGCACCCAAGCACAGCGCATTCATGGCATCATGCTCTACGCCTTGTCTGGCAGAATAAGAATCGTGGCAAACGCAGGCATACACACCGTGCATTTTATTGGCCGCAATGCACATACCGATCCCGCTGCCACATATCAGCACGGCTCTGTCGGCTTCTTTGGTTTGTAATAAACGTCCGGCTTTAGCGGCATGATCCGGAAAATCTACCCGTTGGGTATCATCGGTTCCGCAATTAATAACTTCATGGCCTAAATCTTTAATTTTATTGATAACGGTTTCTTTTAAACCAAATCCGGCATGATCACAGGCTACAGCTACTTTCATATATTCTCCTAAAAGGCTTGATCCACCAAATCACACACGCTGTGCCCGATAAAAATGTGACATTCCTGCACTCGTGGTGTATTGGGCCATTTTACAACGATCGGTAAATCTACAATGTTTTTGATAGTTCCGCCGTCTTTTCCTAACAAAGCCGCTGTATAACAACCGCGTTCTTTGGCCAGCTGTAAAGCTAATTCCACATTTTTGCTATTGCCGGAAGTGGAAATGCCAATGACAATATCTCCCGCTTGGGCAAAACCGTCTATTTGGCGGGAAAACACCACATCATAGCCATAATCATTTCCCACGGCGGTTAGCGTGGAAGTATTGGTATTTAAAGCAATTGCCGGAAAGGATTTACGCTCTTTTTTAAAACGGCCTACAAATTCCGCGGCAATGTGTTGGGCATCACCGGCACTGCCGCCGTTTCCCATTAAAATT
>JAFUJU010000037.1 GCA_017468055.1 Elusimicrobiaceae bacterium | reverse complement strand
GGAGCCGATTTCAAACTGAACTTGGCCGATAATTTGCAAGGGCAAGTTTACGGCTACAACTTCCACAATGTATCCTAGTTTGACGGTACCGATGTGGTAGCGGACGATGACCAAAACTACGGTTTCTATGGTACCAAGTTTGTATTTAACCCCGATGCCTTGACCTTGGCGGCTGAATATGCGCGCAATTTTGGCGGAGAACGCTTATTCAAAGAACATAAAGACACCGGCTATTTTGTAAAAGCCGATGCCGCTTTGAACTTGGAAGCCTTCACCCCGCGCTTTGCCTTTGTCTATACCAATGGTTTTGACGGTTTGGGTAACTATACCCCCGGCTTGCTCTTTGGTGATTTGACCGATGTATTAGCCCAAAGCATGCGCTTGTTCAATGTGGGTGTAGACTACAATGTAGGCAAATGGACATTCGCCTTGGACGGCTTCTCCTTCCAAGAACGCGAAGGCCACCATTCCGCCACCTTGGAAGCCGACCTCACCGCCAAATATGCCCACAACGAATATGTGGACTTGTTTGCCGGTATCGGCTATGCCAAATATGGTCATGCCAAAACTGACTTTGGCCAGAAAGATAATACCAAAGGCCAGTTAGGTATCTTAGTGAAATTCTAATTTTAAGAAATCACTTAAAAGCCCCGCTCTCGCGGGGCTTTTTTTTGCATATAACGGCTTCTTCGGTTGTTGCGCTAGTTTTGGGCAAACAATTTATTCTTACTTTTTCTCATTACCGAAAAAGTAAGCAAAAAGGCTAGTCGGCAGACAAAGCAAAAACACTTTACGAAAAGGATATTTTTTAAACTCGCTAACGCTCAGACATAAAAAATATGCTTTCCTTTTCCTAAAGTATTTTTAAAACGCTTTGAATGCCGACCTTTTAACAAAAGGAAAAAAACTCTTTTCGCTGTTTAATGCCGATATTGCAAACGTAGTTAAAATACCTGTTTTTTAGGAAACACTGTTTTGTGTGTTTGAGTAAATTTTACGAGTTCACAAAACAGCCTAAAAAGCAGGTATTTTGGTTTGCTGTATCGGCTAGCCTATTTGGTTACTTTTCGGGAAATGCCAAAAAGTAACATTCTTCCGTCGGGGAACTGCGCTACCTCTTGACACGTTTTTTTTTTTTGCTACAATTTCAGCGTTGCCCTCAGACTCAAGAGTTATGTGCTGTTTATTGGGTCTTAAAGCCGTATAAAAGGAGAGAAAAATGAAAAAAGGTTTCACGCTGATTGAACTTTTAGTAGTTGTGTTAATCATTGGTATATTGTCTTCGGTAGCGTTGCCACAATATAGCAAAGCAGTAAATAAAGCCAAGGCTGTTGAAGCTTGGACTACTATAAAAGCTGTGGATGATGCGCAAGGAGTGTATTTTCTGTCAAACGGAACATACGCAACAGAGTTCGATGAATTAGATATTGAAATACCGGAAATGAAAAATTGGCATTCTGTGAGTTTTTATGGAACAAATAATATGTTTTTCCTTATATTAAGCGGAAAAGGCGGATTGGGCAAATATAAGATAAGCTTTTTCCGATATGTAAATGGTGAACATCAGACAAAGATTCATTGTGAAGGAGATCAGAAAAATTGCAAAAATATGATTCCATGTGTGGATATTGGCACAAATGGCGGTGCAATTTGTTATTCTTGATATCTTGTCATTTTATATTTAAATTTCTATTCAAAGACTATTTGTTTTAAAAAAAATCCCCAAAATACTTTGGGGATTTTTTTTCAGTTATTTACTTCACTTTTATCTTTTCATTGCCCGTATGGGCGGAAAACTCCGGCGCGTACATGGATTGCACTTGTGCAGGCAATAAGTGATATTCACCCGCCAAGGTAGGGCGCAAGGTGTAAGAGAAGGTATAGGTTCCGGCCGGTACACGGTCTAAAAAGAAATAAGTGGCCGCATCTCTATATTCTCTATACATGGGTAAAACATTCCAGCTCCAACCGCTTAACAATTCCGTATTTTCAAAGCCGGAAGGTTTGGGATCTGTTACGACTACAAAGTCAAAAGCCGACGAAGATTGCAAGGTTAAACGTACCTCTATTTCTGCTCCGACAGGGATTTCTTCTTCCAGCTCAAGCGGGCGCACTTTTTCTACTCCGTTCTCGGTATATTTCAGCAGATACGTGCGGGAAATATTTAACACTCCCTGAGGGGAAGGCAAGGCATTGGGAGTAGTGTATATTGCGTCCAAGGTGGCAAAGCTCGTCAGGCCGGAACGTTTGGTCACTTGGGCGGAATAATACTGTGCGGGCACTTGGGTTGCTTGTTGGCTCCAGACCAAGGGCTCAGACCAGTCAAAAGGTTCAAAAACAATCTTTTTATGTTCGTCTCCCCAAGTGACGGTATATTCGGCCGGATCGTCTAAAATACCATTTCTTTGCATATATTCAAGCAAAGCATATACGACAGCGGCCGTTTGGGTAGTGGAGCGCCAGGCCTGCCCCTTTCGGTTGAAAAGCAGCCACTTTACCATAGCAGCAGCTGTAGCGGTGTCTTCGGGGCGTACCTCCAACAGGGTGCTCAGGGTGGCCGCTTGGGTGGCTATGGTGTCATTGTACCACAGCCAGCTTTGTGCTTCCGGTGCAAAATAAGCTCCGGTGACGGGATCGGTCTTCATGGCAGAGAGTACCAAGCCCATATAGTTCTGGGCTTTTGTATTTTCTCCTAAATGATGGTAACTTGCCGCCGCATACGTTTGACCCAAGGGGGTCATAAAAGCGGCATGTTGATCTGCATAGTCCAACCATTTACGTACGGGTGCGGAAGAAATCTCTTTCCACTCTTTTGGAAAAGAGCTGAAAACATAGGCTGCATACAGCGCATGCGCCACTCCGTAGAAAGAAGGAGAAGAAGTTTGCAGGTTTTCTTCTATGCGCGGGGCCAACCATGCCAAGGCTTTTTGGGCTCTTTCCTGCGGTATCTGTCCGCCGTAGCGCAAGATTTGTGCAAAACCGGATAATACATTCAAGGTTAAATATTCACTGGCATTTCCATTGGGCAACCAACTGTATCCGCCGGAAGAAGTTTGATATTTGGTGAGTTCTTCTTCTGTTTGTTGACGGGTTTTTTCTACCAACGTTGCATTGAACATATCGGTTAAAAACTTCTCTCTTTCCGCTCCGCCTTGTGCTTGGCGCAACCAGGGGCTTTCTTCCAACAGTATCAATCGGGCCGGATCTTGATTGTCGGCCCAAGCGGGAGTGGCCGTGTTGCGTTTGGGCAGTTTTTCTACCGCTTGTTGCAGTATGGGATATTTTTGATAAAGGCCATGTACTACTGCCAAGGGAACATAGCGGTCTGTGAGGCTGAGTACGTCCTGATGAAAGGGTTTTAACAGTTGCGGCATGGCATTAAATACCGTCAACAAGAGCCCGGGATCAATGCGCAGATTGACCGCAGATACCTTGCGTTTTTCATCGGGAGATAAAAGGTTTTTTAGGCTCAGCGAAGCAGTACTGTTTTCTAAAGATACCGTGGTGCTTTCGGCCATTCGTTCACTGGCGGGCAAGAGGGGAATTTGGTGGGTTTCCCCGTCACTGTCTTGGCCGGCCTGTAAGCGGGCCGTAACAGAGAGAATGCCCACATTTTGCGGCAAGGTAACAGACCAAAGCGTTTCTACCGTACCGTTAGCAGGTATGGTAATGTGTCGGGTCAGTTTTTCCGAAGTAATTTCTTTGGAAATATCTTTCCCGTCTAAAAGTACCGTCAAGGTGACTTGTCCGCTACGTTTTTTATTGGTTACATTCGTGCTCTGCAGTACGATAGAACTGACGTCTCCTTCCCGCCAAAAACGCGGCAGGGACAGGCGAGCCATCAAGTCTTTTCTCGTGACAGTTTGGGCGCTGAAAGAGCCGATATCGGCCCTTTTTGTCATCGCCAGCGCTTGGATATTCCATGCCGTTAAACTTTGCGGCATGGTAAACTGCAGCTGACCCAGCCCGTTGGTTGCAGACAAGCGTGCATTAAAGTAGGCCGTTTCAGAAAAATCGGTCCGCGGTGTTTCGGTGGTATCTTGCTCCGGCAAGGAGGCCCCTTTAGCAAGGGCGGTTTCTGCCACGGCACTCTCTTCCACCATCGCCATATCTGCGCTAGCGGTTAATGAGTATCTGGTGGCGGATAATGCGTTCATGGCGCGGCCTTTGACTAATCCGTATCGTATCGGACGGCCCGTTAAATTAATAGACGGCATTTGCGGAACATCTTGATACTTTCTGTGCTCCCTTTCCACTTGATCTAACGTGCGTGGATATAAAGAAAACGCACTCTGTCCAAAAGAGGACCAACCGCTTAGACTTTCTTTCCATAATTGGGTCAGATTAAGCGGGTTGTTTTTTTGATAATAGTCTAACGATTTGTCATATACTTTGGCGGAAATTTGAGCCGGTACCAGCCGGCCTTGCGCATCTTTTACGCGGGCTTGCCAGTTGATTTTTTCGGAGGGTTTTACCGCTTTTGCAATGGCCATCTCTAAAGAGAGTTCCTTTTCGCGGTGGTGCAGAGGGATCGTTATGTTTTTGGCATAGATTTTATAATCGCTGGCACCAAACCATTGCAAATTCAGCTGGCTGGTCACCAAGTCAGCAGGAATGGGCAAATGATACACGCTGACCCCACCCTCCAAGACCTGACGGGAAAATAAAAATTGTCCTTGGCTGACTTCTACCCGTTTTTTCCCTTTGAGTTTTTGTGCCCCAATGAGTATTTTGGCCTGCTCGGCAGGGGCATAGGTGTCTTTTTGTAAAATGGCCACTTCGGGCAAGGCCAAGCGGCTGTGTTGGTCTGCTACTAAGAAAATAAGTTCTTGCGTGCCGGCTTGCTTGTGGTGTAATTTAAGCTTATAAATTCCTTCTGACAGAGCCGGAATTTGCACGGAAACAGGACTTCCTTGTAAAGACAAGTTTTCTGCTTTTACTTTGCGTATTTCTTTGTTGTTGACAAAGTAGGTTTCTAAGGAATCAGGGCGGTAAGAATTTGTTTTTTCCGCGGTAGGTAACACGTTTTCCAACTCCAAAATCTCCACCGTTACTTTTCCTTGTATCGGGTTTTGGTTGATGTCTGTCAGAGCGATATCGGCTAATACTTGCGGGGTCTGGCTGTCATAAAACCCTTGGGTAAAGCGTACATCAAAAAAGTAAGGTTTCGGACTAAGCATATAGGTATGGGAGGCCTCTATCATGCGGCCGGAAGCATCCCGTACGGACACTTCTGCCAAAAAGGAAACGGGGGTTTCGGTGTGGGCAGGTACTTGGAATGTAAAAGCAAAATTACCTTCTTTATCGGTTTTGGTTTCTCCTTGCGTAAGGATGAGCTTCTCTGTATTTGCTGGAGGACACCACCAGCAAAAGCGCGGCAGAAATGCGCTTTGAATAAGCTTATAAGAAACGGTGGCATCTTGGAGCGCAGTGCCAAAGTAATAGCGCGCCTGACCGGCAATTTCTGCCTTTTTGCCAAATTCTAACTTTGCTTGCGGCTGAAGGGTTACTTCATATTCGGGGCGCTTATATTCTTCTACACGAAAAGAGTGGCTCCCGCTGTTTTTACCGTTCAAAGATACTTTTACCGTATAGTTTCCCAGCAGGCCCGTTTCAGGTAAGAGAAATTCCGTTTGGACGGTGCCGTAATCATTGGTGGAAAGGGTTTTTGTTAACACCTCTTGGTAGTTTGGGTCGCGCACTGTTAGTTGCAATGGTTGGTTTTTGGGTAGGGTAATAAAGCCTCTATCCGTATTTTTAAATCCGTATGCAGCCAGATGCACTTTTTGACCGGGGCGGTATAAGGCCAGATCCGATTCTACATACACTTTATACAGTTGGGGGGGACGGTAATAAAAGTTAAACCAGCCGGAAAGAAAAGCGGTATGACCGTCTTTTTGGATTTTGGGTGCGATTTGAAAATTTTTAGAATTTTGCGGTGCCAGAGTTTGGGCAACAACTAGTACACCGTTTTCATTGGTCCTGGCTTGACGTTGTTGTTTGAGGTTCTGTGTAAAATAAGTGATTTGTGCGTCCGGTACGGGCTCGCCTGTTTTTGCGTTTAACGCATATAAGCGAAAGACATCAGCCGTGAAACTTTTTTCTCCCCACGTTTTGGCTGTAGGGGCATCTATAGCGGCAGTGGCAAAAAGAGCCAAGTCTGTTTGATTTATGATAAAACTCTCCACCGGAGCAGAGTGTGGATCAAAATTTTCAGCGTAACTGAGTAAAACCACATAAAAGCCTTTTTCATGCAAAGCGGGCAAGCTCAAGACGTCCTCTTTGAATGCGTAGGGATAGGGGTAGCTGATTTTTTGAACGTGTGTTTGAAAAGGGGTGCGCGGAATAAAAGATTCCGTTAATTTTTTATTGGTATCTTTTAAATAGTTCCACGGAGCATAAGAGGAAGTACCGTTCAGTTTTTTCAGCTCTTGTTCATCGGTGCGGTAGATACGTACGTAAATATTTTCAATATTCCGCGCTGTAAAAGACACCGAAGTATTGGCCGGATCTTGCAGAGAGTTGACAGCAGATAGATTTAACACGGGGTTTGTAATGCCCTCTATCAATTCGGAGCAAGCATAAGACGTGTAATAATTATCCGATAAATGGGCTTGGGCCCATTGGCAAATTTGCAAGGCTTGCTGATATTTTTCTGCCTGTTGGTATAGTTCGGCCGCTTCATAGGCGGCATAAGATTGGCCGTAGGTGGGTCTTGCCTGCAAAAGATATTTGAATTTATTCCACCAAGGCGTTTTTTCTTGGGAGTACCCTGCCAAAGTTTCCAACAGTTGCGCCGCCTGTAGACGTTGGGCCTTCTCATCGTCAAAAGAAAACAAATAGGGGGAAGTAAAAGGTAAGGCCCAACTTTTCGCTTGCCAAATCAGGCGCGCATCGGCGCGATTTTTGCCGTCTGCTTTAGCCGCTTCTTGCATTAAAGAGATGGCTTTGGCGGTAGTATTGTGGGCGGGGAGAGGTTTTTTTTGCCAAACAGCCGCGGCAGGCACTTTGTCAGCTTTGTCTTGCAGAAGCAAGTGATCTGTCCACAAGAGCACCACAAAATCAAACAATGTAGCTATGGCCTTAGTATCTGTATCTTTGGTATTTAAAATGATTTCCTCTTTTTCTATCGGGGCCTGAATTAAGGTGGGTTTCAACGCAGCCAATTCTTCAAACGCTTCTGTTATTTTTTCGTTCCATTGGGCTTGGCTTAAATTTTGCAGAGAAGCATTGTCTTGCGAAGTGTCGGGCAATATGGCGCGGTATTGGTTTTTCACTCGCTGTGCCGTTTGGATACGGTAGAGCAACAAGCGGGCTTTCCATATATCTTGTTTCGGCAAATCAAAGGAGAAGGCACTTTGGGCGGCATTGAGATATTGCCCTAACATATATTGGCTGGCAATCGTGCGCAGTTGTGCGCGGTAAAGAGTTTGGCCGGTGGCTGTTTCCAGCGTTTTTTGGTAAAGGGTCAGAGCTTGGGCAAAGTCATGTTTTTGGTATAGTTCATCAGCCTGTTGTAAAATGTTTTGTGCGGATAATTGAAAAGGAAAAAGCAAAGCCAAACATATAATTAATTTTTTCATAAATCCTCCAAAGATAAAGAAAATCTCTTTACTTGGAAGTGAAAGAGATTTTCTTTTATTGTAGCAATATTTGGTAAGAAAAACTTACATCTTTTCAGGGGCACTGACACCCAAAAATTCCAAGCCTTTCTTAATACGTTCCGCCACCCGTTGGCAAATAAGCAGACGCGAGCGGGTGAGCGGCAGGTTTTGCTCATCTAACACACGGCAATGATCGTAGAACGAGTGGAACAGCCCCGCCAGTTCCATTAAATAAGTGGTCAAATGATGCGGGCTCAAATCGTTTAAGCAGTTTTGTAATACGGGCTTAAACCAAATCAATTTTAAGAGCAAGGCACGCTCCTGCTGGGTGAGCGGGGTTAACATTTCGCCTACCTCAATACCCTTTTCCGCCGCGGCGGCGAAAATGGAGTGAATGCGCGCGTGTACGTATTGTACATAAAAGACCGGATTTTCATTGGACTGTTTTTTAGCCAGTTCAATATCAAACGTCATCTGGGCATTCGGGGTGCGGCTGGCAAAGAAGAAACGGCATGCATCGGCCCCTACTTCATTGGTCAATTCGCGCAAGGTAATAAATTTGCCTGCACGTTTAGACATTTTCACCTGTTCTCCGTTGTCTAACAAATGGATTAATTGGTGGATAATAGGTACAAAAGACTTTTCTTCTTTTCCCAAGGCATGTACGGCCGCTTTCATACGGGGCACGTAGCCGTGATGGTCGGCACCCCAGATGTCCACCAGGCTGTCGTAGCCGCGGTCATATTTATTTTTATGATAGGCAATATCAGCCAGGAAATAGGTAGGACGTCCGTCGGTGCGAACGAGTACGCGGTCTTTATCGTCCTTGGCGGCGGCATCTTTGGTAGAGCCAAACCATACCGCATCTTCTTTTTTGTAAGCATAGCCGTTTTCTTCCAAAGCTTTTAAAGCTCCTTGCACGGCTCCTTCTTTATGAAGTTCGGATTCACGGAACCAGCGGGTGAATTGTACGCGGAAAGCTTCCATATCTTCCTGTTGGGTTTTGATTAAGTATTCCATGGCCCAACGTCCGTACTCTTCTTCTTTTAAATCTTTCGGGGCTACTTTAGCCATTTCCGCCAGATATTCACCGTGGTATCCGTTCTCGGGAGGTTCTTTGCCTTGAATGCGGGCTTTCAAAGATTCAGCCAACAACTGTGCTTGATTTCCGGCGTCATTGACGTAATATTCGCTGTCGCACGCGTGACCCAAAGCGCGGTGGATACGCACCAAACTATCCCCCAAAGCAGCCCCGCGGCCGGAGGCAACGTGCAGCGGGCCCGTCGGATTAGCAGACACGAACTCTATCAAAATTTTATGTTTATTACTGCCTACGGCGCTGCTCTCCTTGATGCGGCGGTCCAAGGCGGAAGAGATGATGAGCTTATCTTCCAAGTGCAAATTAATAAAACCGGGAGCGGCGGCAGTGGCATCGGCAATGCCGTTCACTTCGCGCAACAACACGGCAGTTTGTTTGGCAATTTCCAAAGGATTTTTGCGCAATACTTTGGCGGCGGCCATGGCCCACGTCAAAGATAAATCGGCTCCGGTATGCTCCGGTGCGGGGGAAAACTCCACCTTAGGCAAATCAACGCCTTCAAAGGCAGGAGTGCTGGAAAGCTTCAATTCAATTTCTTTTTTCAGGTATGCAAACATATTTATTTCGCCGCCTTCTTGGTAGTTTTTTTAGTGGTTTTGACGGCTTTTTTTGCGGTTGTTTTTTTCACTGTTTTCTTGGCGGTCGTTTTGCTCGCTGTTTTAGCGGCGGTTTTCTTGACCGTTTTTTTGGCAACCGCTTTTTTCACGGTTTTTTTAGCAGTGGTTTTTTTGACGGTTTTTTTAGTGGTCGCTTTTTTCACGGTTTTCGGTTTCTTATAATTTACTTCTGTTCCGAAACTAAAAATTTTGTCCAAAGCATAAAAATCACGGGCTTCCTGCGTCATAATGTGTACCAAGAAAGAGCCATAATCGGCCACGCGCCAAGTCATGCTTTCGCCGCCGTCTCTGTTGGATTTATATACACCGATTTTTTTAAGCTGGGTGCTGATTTCATCTTCCACCGCTTCCAAATGCGGTTTAGACGTCACTGTGGCAATCAAAATATACTCGCACAAAGAAGACAATCCTTTCAAGTCAATCAGTTTAATATTTTCGGCCTTTTTATCGTCTGCATAACGGGCGGCCAAAATGGCAATTTCTTTATTTTGCATGCTGTAGCACCTCTTGCTTTATTCTATATATAGTAAAGCATAGCATTTTTAGCAGAGTTTTTACTATATAGCACCCTTACGCGCGCGTAATTTTGATATACTAGTTTTATGTTAAGCATAGTGCCTACCCCTTTGGGGAATTTGCAGGATATTACGTTACGCGCACTGGAAACTTTGAAATGTGCCGATTTTGTATTGTGCGAAGATACCCGCCGTACCCAAATTTTACTCACACATTTCGGCATTTCCAAGCCTACGGTACGCTACAATGAAAATGATGATTCTTCCGTCAGACGGTGTTTGGATTTGTTGCGTGGCGGAAAAAATTGTGCTTTGGTGTCCGATTGCGGCACACCGTGCATTTCTGACCCCGGTTGGAAACTGGTACGGGAAGCGGCTAAAGAAAAACTACCCATTACTTCTTTGCCCGGCCCGAGTGCCGCCGCTTGTGCGTTAGCGGGTGCCGGATTTACGGGCGGAGCCTTCACCTTTTTGGGTTTTTTGCCGCGTAAAGCGGGAAAGGCGGCTAAACTTTTAACTGGCGCTTATAGCCAAAAACATCCTGTGATTGTGTATGAATCTCCGTTTAGGGTCATCAAACTTTTGGAGTTGATCGGCAAAACACTGGGTGAAAATACACCGGTGGTAGCTGCGCGTGAAATTTCTAAGGTATATGAAGAGTGGCTGCGCGGTACAACGGCGGAAGTGGCGCAGGATTTGGCCTCCCGCAAAAAAGTGCAGGGCGAATTTGTGGTAGTGATCGGTCTGCCGGAAACAGAAACCGAGAAAGAAGATGAGCCGGATTTACCATATTAATAAAATGAATAGTCAGGATATGCGTTCTGTGGCGGCGGAGATAGACGCCGGTGCGGTGGTCGCTTTTCCGACAGATACGGTGTATGGAATCGGAGCCAATGCTTTCGATGAAAAAGCCATTGCGCGCATTTATGAAATAAAGGACCGTCCCGCCCAATCTGCTTTACAAATTTTGGTAGGTACGGTTGCCCAAGCCCAAGAAATTACGCAATGGACGGAAGAGGCGGAGAAATTGGCCCATGCTTTTTGGCCGGGGGCTTTGACAATGGTGCTTTCCGCCAATGAAAAAGGGAAGCGTTTATTGCGTGGTTTTGCCGGACTTGGCTTGCGGGTGCCTGCGCACCGTAAATTGGCGGAAATACTGGCTTTGATGTCTGTTCCGCTGGCTTCCACCAGCGCCAATTCTCATGGGAAGCCTGTGATTACTCAGGAAGAAACGTTGTTAGACTTTTTGACAGGTAAAGCAGATATTATTTTGTTGGGGGGAGCGTGTACTCCCGTGCCGTCTAGTGTAGTGGATATGACGGGTGCGCCCGCAGTGTTGCGTGAAGGGGCCGTTACCGTTGGAGAGTTGGAAAAAATATTAAATATAAAGGTGGGCTAGATTATGGATTCTGTTATTTCTCATCATTTGTTTTATTATGCAGTGTTGGCTATTCCGTTGGTGCTGCTGACGTATTGGATTACGCGCCGTTTTTCCATGTATAAAATGAAGCGTGTTGTGATGAAAGCGGAGCATAATTACCAGCAGCAAATTGCCGCTTTGCAAGTGCAGCTTTCCGGAAAAGTGAATATGTTGGAAAGTATGGTGGAAAAACTGCAACTTTCCAACCAAGAGTTAAACCGCTTGAATGAAATCCGTTCTAAATTTATGTCCATTGTAGCGCATGATTTGCGCCAACCGCTTACCTCTATTCAGGGGTTTACCTCTGTGCTCATGATGGACGGTCCCCAAGGCAGCGGTAATGGGGATCAATTGGCCTTAAATAATATTTTAAAAGCTACGGATAATATGAACCAACTGATGGCGGATTTGATGGATATTTCCATGATTGAATCAGGTAAGTTTAAGATGGATTTTAAACATTTTAATTTCAATCAGTTGATCAATGATGTATACGCCTTGCAACAGGTGAATGCCCAGAAGAAAGGACTTTTTTTGGTGCGTTACGAATATCCGAATGATGTCATGGTCTATGCAGACCGCTTTCGCATTTCCCAAGTGCTGAATAATTTGCTCGGCAATGCCATTAAGTTTTCTCCGCAGGGGGGGCGCATAGAGCTGAGGTATTTCTTACAGGACGGTTGGTTGGTGTGTTATATTGCTGACGAAGGACCAGGCATTGCCCATAGCGAACAAGGAAAAGTATTTCAAAAGTTCCACCAAGCCGATAACGAGCGTTCCGCTAAGAAACAAGGTTGGGGTTTGGGTTTGTCTATTGCACAGGAAATTGTGAATGCGCATAACGGGGAAATCGGTGTACAGAGCCCGGGACTGGGGCAGGGGGCGCTGTTGTGGTTTAGGATACCGGTGGATCCGTCAGCTTTTGAGATATAATATAACGGTTTCTTCGGTTGTTGGGCTAGTTTTGGGCAAACCATTTTCCATTTTTAAGTTTCTTGCCTCCGCCTTGCCTGCGCCGTACCTAGCAGTACTTGCCTTGGCAACTAGCGGAGGCAATAAATCATAAATCTGAAAAATCATGCTATGAGCAATAGTTTTTCAGGTGTGGGGAACGGCATTTTTATTTGCGGGTTTGAAATTGGGCAAACCATTTTTCATCTTTAAGTTTCTTGCCTCCGCCTTGCCTCTCGCCGTAGATATCACTACTTGTTTCGGGTAACTTACGGAACAAATAATTCCTAAAACTAAAAAATCATGCTACGAGTATTGTGTTTTCAGTTGTTGCGAACGGAATAGCGTTTTTGTTGCTAGTTCTCCGACGGAAAAAAATACAAGTCTTGACTTGTTTTTTTTTTTGCTACAATTTCAGCGTTACCCTCAGACACAAAACTTAGATGTTGTTTGTTGGGTCTTAAAGCCGTCTAAAAGGAGAGAAAAATGAAAAAAGGTTTTACGCTGATTGAACTACTCGTTGTAGTATTAATTATCGGTATATTATCCGCGGTGGCACTTCCGCAATATACCAAAGCGGTAACAAAAGCACGTTTTTCCGAAGCTTTTACCAACTTGAAAGCTCTTGCTGATGCAGTAAAAATTTGCGAGTTAGAAAACGGAAAAATTACTGGGGCATATCATACTTGTCAGATTTCTATGGATAATTTGACTTTTTATCCTGGTGAAGCTGATTATAATGTATCTCACACAAAGCATTTTGCATATATTCCCGGACCAGGAACAAATTCTCATGATATAATCAAAGCAGTTGCTGCAAATAAGGAATATGCTGTTTGTTTATGTGCTCATGAAGATGGACATTTTTCGGGGGCAACTAATGGCTGTGGAGATTGTTTCGGAGGAAAAGAAGATATTCCTTTTGATATTCTTAAACTATTAAACGTTGAAGAAGATGAAAATTGCTGTTGTTGCTAATTAAAAACCCCCGTCAATCAGACGGGGGTTTACCTTATCTATTTTTTGCTTGCTTTATTTTTTAAACTGGCTTTGATCAGACCGTCAAACAGCGGATGCGGGCGCAAGGGGCGGGAGCCAAATTCGGGGTGGAATTGGCCCGCGATAAAATACGGGTGATCCTCCCGTTCCACAATCTCAGGTAATACCCCTTCGTGCCAACCGGACACCTTCAGCCCTGCTTTTTCTAACAAAGGCACATATTTGGGATTGAACTCATAGCGGTGACGGTGGCGCTCCAAGATTTGGTCTTTCCCGTAGAGTTTATGAGCCAAAGAGCCTTTGGCCAAATCGGCCGTATAGTGGCCCAAACGCATCGTGCCGCCTTTGTATTCTACATTTTGTTGTTGTGGGGTCAAATCTACCACCGGATCTTTGGTTTGATCATCAAATTCAGTAGAGTTGGCATCGGTAAGCCCACATAAATTACGCGCCGCTTCAATAACGGCACATTGCATACCCACACAGATACCCAAGAAAGGCACTTTGTTTTCGCGTGCGTAACGAATAGTGTTGATTTTCCCTTCAATACCACGCGTGCCAAATCCGCCGGGGATCAAAATACCGTCAGCCTCTTTGAGTTTGGCTACCACATCATCTTTTTCCGTATTGATATAGGTAATTTCTACCTTGGCATCATTATTCATGCCGGCATGACGCAAAGCCTCATTGACGGATTTATAGGCATCTTGCAATTCGGAATATTTACCCGCAATAGCAATTTTCACTTTTTGGCTGAGGGTTAAGGCTTTGTCGAAGAACTTAAACCAATTTTCGTTAATCGGTTGGGTAGGAGTAATGCCTAAAAATTCCAATACTTGCTCATCTACTTTTTGGTTGTAGAAATTGCGGGGAACTTCGTAAATAGATTTGGCATCGGCGCATTCAATGACTGCTTGCGCAGGGACATTGCAGAACAAGGAAAGTTTGTTTTTAATGCCTTCGGAAAGAGGTTTCTCCGTGCGGCAAATGAGCATGCTGGGTTCAATGCCTACTTCGCGTAGTTTATTGACAGAATGTTGGCTGGGTTTGGTTTTCAGCTCTTGGGCTACGGCAATGTAAGGCAGTAACGTAACATGGATACAAATAACGTTTTTAGCACCTCTTTCCAAGCGCAGTTGGCGGGCCGCCTCTAAGAACGGAAGAGATTCAATATCACCCACCGTTCCGCCAATTTCAATAATAGATACGTCGCATTCTTTTTCAAATGCGCAGAAACGTTTCTTGATCTCATTGGTGATGTGCGGAATGACTTGTACCGTTGCCCCCAAATATTCGCCGCGGCGTTCCTTGTCAATGACAGTTTGGTAAATGCTGCCGGCGGTGTTGGTATTGGCTTTGGTCATGTTGACATCTAAAAAGCGTTCGTAATAGCCAAGGTCCAAGTCTGCCTCGGCGCCGTCCACAGTAACGAACACTTCTCCGTGTTGGTAGGGGCTCATGGTGCCGGGATCCACGTTAATGTACGGGTCACATTTAATCATATTGACCTTAAGGCCGTGTAATTGTAAAAGTTTGCCGATGCTGGCGCCGGAAATTCCTTTTCCTAAGGAACTAACTACGCCGCCGGTGATAATAATGAATTTAGACATAAGTTTTTTCTCCTTTATATATTTAAATTTTCAGTTTGTATTTAAATTTTCAGTTACTTGTTTGGGTAACGCAAACCATTTTTCATATTTAATTTTCTTTGAATTGCCTTGGCACTCGCCGTAGTTACCACTACTTGCCTCGGCCAACTGGCAATCCAAATAAATTTTAAATCTAAAAAATCATGCTACAAACATTTAGTTTTCAGTTTGTATTTAAATTTTCAGTTGCTTGTTTGGACAACGCAAACCATTTTTCATATTTGGTTTATTTTGCGTTTCCTTGCCTAACAATTCTTTACCTTACGCGAAATAGCTAAAAAAGGGGAACTCCCGCCGGAGCGGGAGTTCTTCGCTTTATAATCTTTTCAAATATTCTTCGGCATTTTGCAGATCCTGTGCGGTATCTATGGCCGGACCTGCAGGGGCAATTTCTATGCACTTGATGGTTAAGCCGTCCTCCAATGCGCGCAATTGCTCCAACTTTTCTAACTTTTCCAGCGGGCTGGGAGGGAGCGAAACAAAACGTTCCAAAGCTTCGCGGCGGTATCCGTAAATGCCGCAATGTTGCCAATAGGGAATATTTTTGTTTTCCTCTGTAATTTCCCGCTTGTAAGGCACACGGGAACGTGAAAAATAAAGTGCTTTTCCATCTTTATTCAGCACCGCTTTGACACAATTTGGATTATTGATTTTTTCTTCGTCCAAGGTTGGGGCAACAGCGGTGGCAATATCGCAAGAAGGGTCTTTTTGCAACAGAGCGGCTATTTTTTGCACCGTGGTCGGATTTAAAAATGGCTCATCCCCTTGCACGTTAATGATAAATTTTTCACTACGGCCTTGGGCGGCTTCGTACACGCGGTCAGTACCGCTTTGGCAAGACTCGCTGGTCAGCACCCCTTTTGCGCCAAATTGAGCCACCGCATCTACCACAATTTGGTTTTCCGTGGCAATCAGCACTTCGCCTACGTTGGCCTTTAGGCACGCCTCATAAACATATTGCACCACCGGCTTTCCGGCTAAAAGTTTTAAGGCTTTTCCGGGCAAACGGGTGGAGCCGTAACGGGCAGGGATAACAATTAAAATATCACTCATGGGAGTTCCTTTTCAATCTCTTTCGGCGTGACGGTGGCAGTGCCGGATTTGGCCACCACGATGCCGGCCGCATAATTGGCCAACACAGCAGCCTCGTGCAGTTTAGCCCCGCAAGCCAAAGCTAGCGTAAATACTGAAATGACCGTATCTCCCGCACCGGTAACATCAAACACTTCTCTGGCGGTTGCTTTGACGGTGACGGATTTCTTTTTACCTTTTTCAAACAGACTCATGCCATCAGCACTGCGGGTAATTAAAATAGAGTCTGCATTAAGCATTTTTAAGATTTTCCAACCCAAGTTTTCCATGGCTTCTTCGCCGGATTTTGGGGAAAGCCCCGCCCCTTCCCATGCTTCTTTGGTGTTGGGAGTCATGCAGGTAATATTTTTATATTTTTTGAAATTATCAATTTTAGGGTCCACACACACGGGGACTTTTTTCTTCCGGCAAGATTCAATGAGGGTTTTGATATTTTTGTCGGTCAGCATACCTTTGGCATAGTCTGACAAAATGACCCCTTTTGCCGTTTTGAGAGCCGTTTCAAAACTTTTCATGCATTCCCCGGCCACTGCATGGGCCACGGGGTGTTTGCTTTCGCGGTCATAGCGGACGATTTGCTGTTGTTCTGCCATGACGCGGATTTTTTGGGTAGTAGGACGGTCGTAATCTTCGGCAATGCCGCTAATATTGACGTTTTGCTTGCGCAGGAAATCTTTTAATAGTTCCCCGCCGGCGTCTCTGCCTACTACAGATACTAAGGTGGGTCTGGCACCCAACGCAGCTAAATTAACCGCTACATTGCCTGCGCCGCCCGCTACAAAAAATTCTTTATTAACCGCCACCACCGGCACCGGAGCTTCCGGCGAGATGCGGCTGACGGAACCTTTGATAAAGTGGTCCAGCATAATATCGCCGACCACAATCATTTCTTTTCCTTTAAAAGCACGTAAAATTTCTCTGATTCTTTTGCTGTATATGGTTTGCATAAATACCTCTTATAATCCTAGATTATAAAATATTTTCAGGCACTTGTCTTTTATACTCCAAAAGTTCGGCAGAAACCGAACCGATAAATACTTCCACTGTCATTTTTACAGGCATTTTATATTCGTCATCTGTCAGCCAAACCTTGAGACTTTTTCCTTTGGAAACAAAAATCCCTTCCCCGCGGATTTGCGGTTCTACCACGATTGTTTTGAAGGTGCCGGCCGCTGTTTTAATTTTTTCTTTTTTAAGTACTTTAACCACCAGCGGATATTGTTTGCTGCGGTTGACGATGTCAAACACCAAGTCTTTGCCCACTTCCAATGGTTGGCTGCGTACAAAATAAAGCGAGCTCAGCATATCCAACACTTTTATTTCCAGTGTGCCCAAGATTTGCTTGGGCTCTTTTTTCTTTTTGGATTGGCCTATATATTGCTTGTTGGCGTAATCAAAGGTAATCCATTCATCACGGATATATCTGCCTTCCCGTACGCTTTGTCCGTATCCTAAAGAAAACAGACCCTCCGCGTCCAGCCAAGATTGGTTCACATCCCGTACCTTAAATACGGCATCGATCACGGGCGCGGAAAAAGCAGTGGTCTGTAGTAAGTAAGCCGTCCGTCCGTTTATATTCACCAGACCGCGGTTGCGGATATAGGCCGTTCCTGCCTTGATAAACGTGTAATAAAGGCCGTATTTGAGCTGTTCGTAAGCCCAAGGAGCGGCTTGGATAGAATGGGAATTGGGCTGTAAGACAGAAAAGGGGTGTAAGGAGCGGTCTGAAAAATCGATCAGCTCTTCATCGTCAAATACGGCTTTGTCAGGGGCTGGTATGCCTGCGGTCAGGGGCATGGGTTGAGGCTCGGATTGTTTGGGCAAAATTTCCGATTTTTTAGAAAAGGTTGTTTCTTTTTCCGTTGTGTCTTTTGAGACAGGGATCAAAGGATCCGTGGCAAGGACAGGAAACACCACGTCTGTTTGGTCTATCGGTTCCTCTGGGGATACTTCCTCTGAAATCGGTAATGGCTGTTGTTTAACAGGTAACGGAGAGGAGGGGGAATTTTTGGCTGTGTGGCAAGCGGCCAACAGACAGGCGCAGGATAAAAAAAGTACTGCGCTTTTACTCATGATTGGCGTCCTCTTTTAAAATATAGCTCGCGGCAGAGCGCATATCGGAGGCTACAAAATCCGGTTTTAGTTCCGGGTACTTTTTTAGGTGATTTTTGCCATTAGCGGTGGTCATCAGTACGGCACGCAAGCCGAGGGTTTGACCAAAAAGTACATCTGCCTTTTTGTCTCCTACCATGAAAGAACGGCGCGGATCAATGTGATATTTTTTAATCAGTTTTTCTCCTAGTTCCGTAGCCGGTTTGCGGCAATTACAGGGTTGTTGCGGTGCATGCGGACAAAAAACGATCTCTTCTATTTTTGTCGGTTCGAGTAATTGTTGCAAACGCGCATGTACGGCATGGACTTCTTTGGCGGTAAAATAACCCCGTCCGATACCGGACTGGTTGGATACGATGAAAAAATGAAATCCGGCCTTAGCCATTCGTTTGAGAGCGGCCGGAACGGGAGCATAAAGGCGTACTTTGCCCGGGTCACTTAAATAAGTGCCCGGTTTTTCGTGAATGAGGGTACCGTCCCTATCAAAGAAGACTGCTTTTATTGAATGCATGTAGGATTCTCCGCCAGCCACTTTTTAGCAACTGCTTCTCGTTTCCAACGGTTATGCGCCCAAAGCCAATTTTCCGGCTTTTGACGGATCCAATTTTCATAGATATCCGTTAATTTGCGCATGAACAGGCGGATATTTTCCGGGCTGTATTCTTCCGGCGGAAGAAGCGGGTCCTCCACCGTGCAAATAATTTTGCCGTTTTCGCGAGAGACCACTACCGGAAATACGGGTACTTTTAAACGGATAGATAAGAGGGCCGTAATGGGGGACATTGCCGCCGGACGGCCTAAGAAATGCATAAAAAAATCAGTAGATAAAATATTTTGGTCTGTCAGAATGCCAATCATTTTTCCTTTTTTTACCCAACGTACACAAGCCAAAAAAGGGTTAGCATCGTGATTACTGTGAAAGGTGTTTCCACCGAAGATATTGCGCAGGCGGTTAGTTTCTTCATCCACGTATGGGTTGTCCATGCGCTGGGCCAAAACGGCTTTATCCAGCCCTTCTACGGACGCAGCCAGACCAAAGGCTTCCCAGTTGGTAAAATGCCCGATGTGAATGATGCCGCCCACCTTATTTGCTTGGTTTTCTTTTAATTTTTCCAAGCCACGTATTTCCACATGTTTTCTAAATTCTTCTTTGTCATAAGAGGTTAGCTTTACCACTTCTGCCAAAATTTGACCCATGTTTTGCCAGGATTTAAAGGCAATATCACGCACTTCTTGAGGGGATTTGTCAGGGAATGCCAAGGCGATATCCCGCAAATTTCGCTCAAAACGTTTGCGCATTAGTTTGCTGGCTACCCCTGTGGAAAAACGCCCCGCGGAAATGGCAACATTGTACGGTAGAAGCCGAAAAATAAAACAGGCGGTCTTCAGCCCTACGTACTGGGCGAAATAGGTGGGGGATTTTTGAAATCTCATACTTTATTATACCAATTTTATCCTGTTTTCCCTCAGTGATTTAGCAAGTTAAAAAAGGGGGGAAAAGAAAATGCTAAAATATATCAAATTCTTTTTGCAAGAGGTATTTATGGACGCACTTTCTTTACGTGAGAAAATGAAAGAAAATTGGGCCGGACGTTTGGTCCTTCTGGCTGCCAGTAAATTGTACGGATTGGGGGTATGGTTGGACCGGATCAGCTACGAGAACGGCTGGCAGGCTGTCAAGTCTGTGAACTCTCGGGTGGTATGTATCGGAAATATCACTGCCGGAGGAACCGGTAAAACGACAGCAGTTTTGCTAGCGGCAACGGCCTTAGCCAAAGAAGGAATACGTGTGGCGATTGTATCGCGCGGCTACAAACGCCAACAAAAAGAAAAGGACGAAGTAATCGTTTTATTTGATAATCCGGACGCCGATTGGCGTTTGGCCGGAGATGAGCCCTACATGATGAGCCGTGTATTAAGCCAATACAAAGTGCCCATTGTCATCTGCCGCGACAGGGCCAAAGCCGCCACCGAGGCTTTGCGTCGATTTAAGAGCCAAATCATTTTGCTGGATGACGGCTTGCAACATCACCGCCTAAAACGCGATGCAAATATTATTTTGATTGATGCCAAAAATCCTTTTGGCGGAGGGCATTTATTGCCGCTGGGGAACTTGCGCGAGCCTTTGCATTCCCTGGAAAGAGGAGCTCTGTTTGTGTTGACCCATTGTGACCAAGTGTCCGAACGAGAACTGGAAGAAGTAAAAGACACCATTCGCCAGTATAATGATTTGCCGGAAATTGTGGAGAGTATTCATGAGCCGGAATATTATATGGACGTATGCAAAGGACAAAAGGTGGAGCTGAAAGATGTGAAAGGGGAAGTGGCTTGCTTTAGTGCTTTGGGGCACCCCGAAACATTTGAAAACACGCTTAAAAACTTGGGGCTTAATTTGAAACAAGTGTGGCGCTTTCCGGACCATGAACATTATACCGAAGATAACCTGCGCACCTTTGAGCAAACGCGCAACGGACTGCCTTTGATTACCACGTTTAAGGACTTTGTTAAATTTCCGGATAATTGGCGCGAAATTTTAACCTCGGATGTGTACGTCCTGTCCGTGAACTTAAAAATTCGCGGCGGAGAAAGTGAATTCAATAAATTCACAGATGCTTTATATCCGAAGTTTTCCAAAATGCGCCGCTAAGAAAAGATTATTAATCAAACACCGCTTAAAACAAAAAGTTTTAGGCGGTGTATTTTTTTGGCCTTTTTCTGACGGGAAAGAGCTCCACCTCTTGACACGTTTTTTTTTTTTGCTACAATTTCAGCGTTGTAATCAGGCCTAAGTCTTAAGAGTTGTTTGTTGGGCCTTAAAGCCGTATAAAAGGAGAGAAAAATGAAAAGAGGTTTTACGTTGATAGAACTGTTGGTTGTAGTGCTTATTATTGGTATTTTATCTGCCGTAGCCTTACCGCAATATAACAGGGCGGTGACGAAGGCCCGCTTTGCCGAGGCATTTACTAATTTAAAAAGTATTGCCGATGCCGTAGTTTTGTGTGAATTGGAAAAAGGAGTGGCAACACCTTCAGAGAATTGCAGAGATTTTACGAATTTATCGGTAGAAATAGGTGAGGATATGTATGATACTGAATATGCAAGAGGTACAAAATATTTTACTTATCATGCTTATTCTACTAATGATGATCCTGATATTTTATCAACTGCTGATTATTTAATAAACAATACAGACGTATGTGTTTGCCGACATCGTGACGGCTCTTTTTCCGGAAGAATGGGAGATTGCGATGAGGCACCCGATTGGGACGTGTTAAAAGTGCTTAATATTCCTGAAAATGAGGACTGTTGGTGTTGTTAATCTGAAAAACCTTAACCCCGCTAAAACGAAAAGCGGGGTTTTTTATATAATAAAACTATGAAAGAAAATAATACAGGAACGTATAAATACGACCCGAAAACGGGAAAAGTGATTAAGGTTTCCTCGCAGGTGCCCTCCACCGCCAAAAAAGGCCACAGCGGCCCGTGCGGTGGGTGTTGCGGTTGCTGCCATGGGGATTAAACTTTCTGCCGTAGCGGAAGAAAATACGGGGCTTGTTTCTGCGGCTACCCAGCGGATGCGTGCGGCGTTTTTGTTGCTTTTGGGCGGAATGCTGAGCGCATTGCGGACGATTTTCTTGCCTTATTTGGCGGTTTCGCTTTGTATTTGGTTGGTAGCAGTTTTTGCCGTGTATCAGGAGTTTATAGGATTGTTGCCGGTACCGCTTTCGTGGTTTTTATTGTTTTTGATAGTCAGCTTATACGGAACATTGGCTTTTGGGTATGCGGTGCTTTTATCTTTGGTGTTTGGGGTTAAAGTTGCAGCCGGACAAGTGGAAGATTTTTTATACGAGTTGTTTGCTTCGCTCAAAGAGCAAGTACGTTCCAAAATCAACGATATGGACGAGGGCTTGCCTAAGCAACAAGCCAAAGTAATTTTGGAAAACAGTGTGACGGAAGTATTGGCTCCCCTGAGAAATTTCCGTTTGCAGTCGGCGCCCAAAGCGGCCGGTTTAGTGTTGATTTCTGCCCTAACGTTTGTTACGCGCTCTGTGTTTTTGGCGCGCTTGGCCCGCCTGACAACGAGTACGGTGCAGTTTTCCAGTATTTTTGCCAGTAGGGCAACCTTGGTGGGGGCTTTGTTTTTAAACTTGCGTTGGTTAGCGGTGCTGGTGTTGTGGCTGTTGTACGGTGTAGGATTTTTGGCTTTAATTTTAAATATATGGATTTTATTTTAAATATGAAAAAAGTAATCCTTTTAGTGTTCTTATGCAGTATATCCGTGAGTGTGATGGCGCAAAGTGCGTCCTCTTTGTTAAACCGTGCCAAAAAAGAAACCGATCCGACCCAAAAGGTGGCTCTTTTAACCCAAGCTGTCAAAAAATCGCCCAAATATGCGGCCGCTTGGCATCATAGGGCTGATGCTTACCGGCAGCTGGGAAAATATAAAAAATCCATAGCGGATTATTCAAAAGCTTTACAGCTGACTCCCAAAGACCCGTTCCGTTATTACGCGCGCGCCTTGGCATATGCAGATATGCAAAAGTATGCTTTAGCCTTGGCAGATTTGAGCAAAGCAATTTCTTTAAAAAAAGACTATCCGGACTTTTATTTGCACCGGGCCCAAGCCAACATGAAGCTGGAAAAATATGCCGCCGCTATAAAAGATTACAGGAAATATTTAACCCGTCGCAAACCTACGACAGCCATTTCTTTTGACTTGGCGCAGGCCTATTTTCATACCTATAAATACGAAGAAGCAGAAAACGAGCTGACGGCTTTGCTGGCAGAAAATGAAAACTGGGCAGAACTGTATTTATGGTTGGGGAGAATTCGCTACAATCAGGGCCATTTGGATGAAGCGGTTTCTTATTACAGTAAAGCCATTAACCGTCAGGAAAATTTTGACCAAGCCTACCGTTATCGGGCTTCGGCATTCAAAGATATGGGGGAACTGGCCGCCGCTGCGGAAGATTACGGGCGCTTGTTGGAGTTGGCCCCCGAAGATATTTTTTATAACAGACGCGGCCTTGTGTATGAAGAAATGGGGGAATTAGACAAGGCATTGGCTGATTACAGTAAAACTATCGAAATTTCACCCAAATGGCCGATTGCCTATAACAACCGCGGATATGTGTATTTGAAACAAAAAAATTACAATCTTGCCAAAAAAGATTTTGAAAAAGCCATTGAATTAGATGATACCTTGCCTACACCGTATATTAATTTGGCCGGTACATACTGGCTGCAAAAGAAAGACCGCCGCAACGTGTATCGTTATTTGGACCAAGCATTAAAACGCGGATTTCGTGATTTTGATGCACTTTATGATCAAGACCGGAAAGGGTGGATGTTTAACAATATTAACCGTACTTCCGAATTCAGAGCGGTGATGTATAAGTAGGGTAAAATTTCTTCGGTTATTAAGATTTACGCACAAGACACAAGAGGCAGACTCTTGTGTCTTTTTGCTTGTAGATACAACTATTTTCCAAATGGAAGTACTTTTGCCGTCTCTTTGTTCTTATGTGGCTAATGCTACACCGCGCACAAACTAAATCCGTCAAAATCATCTTAAATCTGAAAAATCAGAATAGGGTAATGCAAATTTTTCAGTTATTACGAACGGCAAAAAATTTTATTGATGTCTCCTTACGTGATGACGAAATAGGAAAAAATTATTTTTGATTTATTGGTCGTTTTCCGTCAGAAAAGCACGTCGGCTCTTGACACGTTTTTTTTTTTTGCTACAATTTCAGCGTTGCCCTCAGACCCTAGTCTTATGTGGTGTTTGGCAGATCTTAAAACTATCTAAAAGGAGAGAAAAATGAAAAAAGGTTTTACTTTGATTGAATTGTTGGTAGTGGTACTGATTATCGGCATCCTGTCTGCGGTTGCTTTGCCGCAGTATCAAAAAGCGGTGGCAAAATCTCGTGTTGCTGAAGCTAAAATAGCCCTAAAAGCACTGCAAACGGCCATTCATCTTGTTATTTTGGAACAAGGAGACACTAGTAATGCTCAAGATTCTTTGAGCATAGAAATCCCAACATCTAAATATTGGACGTATGAGGAAGAAGAGTGTCCGCAAGGAAATTGTTTGTTTTCCGCTACCTGTAAACAGGACGAAAGTATTACTATATACCTTCAAGAAGAGGAATATTGTAAACTGGCTGGACATTGGCCGTCTTGTAATGAAAATAGTTTTTATCCTTTAGTCTGCTTTGATGATACTGGCGCTGACAAGTGTAAAGAGTATGGCTTTTCAAAGCATTTAGGGGATGGATTCTTTGTTGAATATTAAATCAAAACACCCCGCTTTTGGCGGGGTGTTTGACGTAAGAAAAGAATTTATTTTTTCAATTCTTGCGGAATATTGACGGCGGCATTTAACAAGAAGGGTTTTTTCTTCACTTCTTCTAAAAATGCTTCGTCACGCAAAGCGTTGCGGTATTCCGGGTCTTGGAAGATGTAGTGGAACTTGGTGTACACATCATACGTCCCGGCTTGAATGGCCACGATGTCTTGCACTCCCACAATTTCTTCGTCCGTCGGCACTACAAAGATTTTGACTTTAGATTCCGGCGCGGAAATACAGCTTTCTGCATTTTTCGTAACGGCATCTTTATTCTTTTGCGGGTCTAACACAATGCCGTAATTTTCCAATCCTTCCACACTTTTGCCGCGAATGCCGGGGCCTCTTTCGCCCACTCCCGCGGTAAATACGATAGCGTCTACTCTGCCCAAAGCGGCCATATAAGAGCCGATGTATTTTTTAATGCGGTAGCTTTCCATGGCAATGGCCAATTTGCAAAGCTCATCGCCTTTTTGGGCATTGATTTCAATGTCGCGTCTGTCAGCAAATCTACCGCCCGTAATGGCTTTTACGCCGCTTTCACGGTTTAAAATGCGGTACATTTCGTCCGGGCTCATGTTGAGCTTTTTCATCATTTGAAAACAGATAGAAGGGTCAATATCTCCGCAGCGCGTACCCATGACCAATCCTTCCAAGGGGGTTAACCCCATGCTGGTGTCATAGCATTGGCCGTTTTTAACGGCGGTACAGCTGGCCCCGTTTCCGATGTGACAGATGATGGTGTTGGTATCTTCTACATTTTTACCCAAGAGTACAGCCGCACGGCGGGAACAGTACATTACGGACGTTCCGTGTGCACCAAAGCGGCGCATGCTGTGCTGGGTGTACCATTCCCGCGGCAAAGCATACATATAGGCAAATGCCGGCATGGTTTGGTGGAATGCCGTATCCATAACACATACGTGTGTGACGTTGGGTAAAATGGATTTAGCCGCTTCAATACCCATGATATGGGCCGGATTGTGCAGAGGGGCCAAGTCAGAAATATTTTTAAGTTCGGCAATTACTTCCGGCGTGGCTTCTACGGATTTAGTAAATTTACCGCCGTGCACGATGCGGTGACCGACGGCAGAAATCATATTGATGTTTTCAATGACGCCGTGTTCGCTATGGGTTAAGGTGTTGATGACTAAATTGATGGCATCTTTGTGGTCTTTACAATCTTGTTGCAATTCATAGGCGGCACAGCCCGGACGTTCGTGAGTGATGAACGAGCCTGCAATGCCGATGCGTTCCACTCCACCGGCCGCCAAGCTGCGTTTTTTATCCCAGTCATAAACGCTGTATTTGACAGACGAGCTGCCGCAATTTAGAAATAAAATAATCATGTTTATACCTCTTGTTATTTTGGGCCACACCGGTTGCGCGGCCGGAATAGAAGACTTCCTCTTTATTGTAACAAATTGAAAGAGAATGGGCGAGGTTGCCAGAGAATTTTCTTTTTGTTACCATTACAAAAGGGAGGCTTTTTATGAAAAAAATCATTTTAACTTTCTTTATCATATTTTTTACCTCTTGCATTCATGCCGCCGTGGAGCTGACAGGGCCGGGAGCCATTGAGAATGTGGCCGGCATAGCAGGCAAGCGTGGATTTAGCGGAGACAGCTTGGACGCTTTAGAGGCGCGTTTGGCCAGCCCCTTGGGCATAGCCGTGGACCGCTGGAACAATATTTATATTGCCGATACCTTAAACCACCGTATCCGTTATATAGAAGTGCGCACGGGCCGTATTTACACCGTTGCCGGTACTGGCAAACCGGGGTTTTTTAATGACGGCGGAAATGCCGACATGGCAGGCTTACGTGGGCCGACGGGCCTAGCGATAGATCATCACGGCAATTTATACATTGCTGACACCGGCAATCATCGTATCCGTATGCTGACCCCCAAAGGATATTTGCATACCATTGCCGGAAACGGAAGCCGCGGCTACGAAGGGGAAGGGTCTCGTGCCAAGGCAACTGCTTTAAATAATCCTACAGCCGTAGCCATTAACAGCCGTGGAGAAATTTTTATTGCAGATACAGGTAACCACCGCATTCGTAAAATAGACCATACAACCGGTATTTTGACAACCGTGGTGGGAAAGGGGGAAGCCGGTGATGACGGTGATTTCGGCCTAGCGGGTAATGCACGCCTGAACAAACCCAGTGCCATTATTTTTGATAAACACGATAATTTGTATATTGCCGATACGAAGAATCATAAAATCAGATTTGTAGACAGTATCAAAAATTTGATTTTTACGTTTGCCGGAAACGGAAAATCCGGATTTTGCGGAGATAACAATTATGGCAGAACGGGCGATATTTGTTTTAATGATCCCACCGGTTTGGCTTTGGACCGCTTCGGACGGCTGTATGTGTCCGATACGGACAACCAACGCATTCGCCGTATCCGCATTAATGTAAAAGAGCGCCGCGGTGAAGCCGAAACGGTGGTGGGCAGCGGAGAACGCGGTTATAACGGGGCCAATATGAACGCATGGGACGTCTCTCTGGCCTATCCGGGAGCGATGGCTATTTCACCGTTGGATATGTTGTATTTCTTGGATACCGGAAATAATGTAGTACGCCGCGTACAGGCCATTTCCCGCGTGAGACCTCCTACCAGTTATTCTGCATTTGGTAAAAACACACAAACGGTAGACAGCCGCAGTTTTTACGAGGTGCTTTTTAAACCTCAACTGGAAAAAATACAGAGTGGGAATTGATGAATGATTTGTAATAAAAAAGAGCTCTTTTGCAGAGCTCTTTTTATTAAAGCAAAGAGTTACACTCCACCGAATCTTCTTTGGCGGTGCTGATAATCCAGCACCGCTTTTTTTAATTCTTCTTTATCGAAGTCCGGCCATAAAACAGAGGTAAAATAAAATTCACTATATGCCGCCTGCCACAATAAAAAATTAGACAAGCGTTGCTCGGCAGATGTGCGGATAATTAACTCCGGCTCCGGCAGCTGCGGTTGGTAAAGATGGGTGGCAATATCTTGGGCAGAAATTTGCTTTTTGCCTTGAGCTAAGAGTTGGTTGACGGCGTGTATAATTTCCTGTCTGGCTCCGTAGTTAAGGGCCAAATTAACGGTCAACCCCGTATGGGAAGCGGTGCTTTGTACCAGTTTGTCTATTTTCTGTAAAATGTTATACGGTAAAGGCTCCCGCTCTCCGCTGACCCAAATGCGCAAATTTTGCTTCGTGGCGGACTTTTGGTATTCGTCCAGCGTTTTTTCCAAGAGATCCATGAGTGTATCAATTTCTTCCTTCGGACGGGACCAATTTTCCGTAGAAAAAGCATACAGTGTAATAAAGTCAATGCCCAACTCCGGTGCGGCCTCTATCACGCGGCGCACGGCTTTTGCCCCTTCTTTATGTCCGGCAGAACGCGGCAAATTACGCGCGGTGGCCCAGCGGCCGTTTCCGTCCATGATAATAGCAATATGCTTGGGGGGGAGATTGATTTTTTCGCTCATATTTATATTTTACCTAATTGTGCTCTGCAGATAAAGCTGACACAAACGGTTTGGTTTTTATAAAATACAAATATGCACTTTACTAAATATCAGGGGCTGGGCAATGACTTTGTGTTTGTTGATGCCCAAATAGAACATTTTTCAGATGTATCCCGCGCGGCGCAAATTTTGTGTGACCGCCGTTTTGGTGTGGGGGGAGACGGGTTAATTTTGATGACTCCGCTCAGCGAGGGCACTGCCCAAATGCGCATTATTAATGCAGACGGAAGCGAAGCGGAAATGTGTGGTAATGCCTCACGCTGTGCGCCACTTTTTTGGCGGGAAAAGGGATATTTAAAAGGAAATAAACTTTTACTACAAACTTTGGCCGGACCGATCTTAACGGAAGTGCAAGATTGGGAAAAAGGTTTGGTAACGGTAGACATGGGGACCCCGCGTTTGAAACGTGCTGAAATTCCGATGCAAGGGCCGCAGCAAGACATGGCTATAGAAATACCGTTGACGGCTGCCGGTCAGGAGTGGTGCGGAACGGCGGTGTCCATGGGAAACCCGCACTTTGTAATTTTTGTGCCGGACATTACCTTGGTAGATGTGGCAAAAGTAGGGTCTGAAATAGAAAAACATGCGCTTTTTCCTAAAAAGACCAATGTGGAATTTGTACAAAAAATAGATGAGCACACCTTGCGCATGCGCGTGTGGGAACGCGGTGCCGCCATTACGCAAGCCTGCGGAACGGGCTCTTGCGCTACGGCCGTGGCGGCGGTGCTAACCCGTCAAACAACTGAAAAAGTGCGTGTGATTTTAGACGGCGGAGAACTGGAAATTGATTGGACGGGCCGAAGTCACGTACAGATGACGGGTCCGGCAAAAAAAGTGTTTGAGGGAGTATTTACACAAGATTTATGACGAAACTGAATGAGAATTATTTAAACTTACAAGGCAGTTATTTGTTTGCCGAAGTAGCCAAAAGAACGGCCGCTTATAAGGCCGCCCACCCTGAAAAAGAAGTCATCAGTTTAGGTATTGGTGACGTTAGCCGCCCCTTAGTGCCGGCGGTGGTGAACGCCATGAAAAAGGCTTGTGATGAAATGGGCCAAGCGGGCAGTTTCCGCGGATATGGGCCCTATGAGGGATATGAATTTTTGCGCAAAGCGATTGCCTTGCATGATTATCAGGCTCTGGGAGTAAATATTGGCGAAGATGAAATTTTTGTCAGTGATGGAGCTAAAAGCGATGTGGCTAATTTTCAGGAATTGTTTTCAGAGGATAGCCGCGTGGCTTTGCAAGATCCGGTATATCCTGTGTATTTAGACACCAACGTTATGGCCGGCCGCAGCGGAAAATTTGAAAATGGGCAATTTAAAAATATTATTTATTTGCCTTGTACTGCAGAAAACAATTTCTCCCCTGCTCTTCCTGCTGAGCACGCAGATTTAATATATTTGTGTTCACCCAATAACCCCACCGGTTCTGTGATGACAAAAGAGGAACTGAAAAAATGGGTGGATTGGGCACTGGAGCACAAAGCTATTATTTTATATGATAGCGCTTATGAGGCCTTTATTCGTCAGGAGAAGGTGCCGCATAGCATTTTTGAAGTAGAAGGGGCGGAAAAATGTGCGGTAGAGTTTCGCTCTTTTTCCAAAACGGCAGGCTTTACGGGCACGCGTTGTGCCTACTGCGTGGTGCCCAAAGCACTTAAAATTTATGATGATAATGGCACCGCCCATAGTGCAAATGCTTTATGGATGCGCCGGCAAAGCACCAAATTTAATGGAGTGCCTTATATTATCCAACGCGGGGCCGAGGCTGTTTATTCGGAGGAAGGTTTACGGCAGACGCGCGAAATTATTGACGGTTATTTAGCCAATGCCCGCGTGATTTACGGCGCGCTGAAAGAGGCCGGATTTGAAGTGTTTGGCGGAGAAAATGCGCCTTACATTTGGTTAAAAACACCCAAGGGCGTAACTTCTTGGGAATTTTTTGACTTTATGCTTGAAAAATTGCAAATTGTAGGTACTCCCGGTTCGGGCTTTGGCCGCAGCGGGGAGGGGTATTTCCGCTTGACGGCTTTTAATACGCCGGAACTGACGCAAAAAGCGGCTCAACGGATTTTAAATTTAAAATAAGGAGAATATATGAAAAAAGGTTTTACCCTAGTAGAAATATTAGTTGTAGTACTTATTATCGGCATTTTGTCCTCCGTCGCGTTGCCCAATTATCAAAGAAGTATTGAAAAAACACGTGCAACAGAAGCCATGAATAATATTAAGGCCGCCAATGATGCGGTGTATGCCTTTGCGGCGGAAAGAAATAAATGTCCGGAAACTTTTAAGAAAATTTTGATTACCATTCCGGGGGATGATACTGCCGGCACCATGGTGGCCGGTAAATATTTTAATTATTATTTAAATGCCGCCACCTCTGCTCCGATTCCCGGTACACCTTGTGGCGGAATCGTGGCGGAAAGAATCGGCGGTGATTATGTAATTTGGAACCCGTATGCCACCACAGATTCCGGCAAACGTACATTAGCTTGTATGTCTGATACTAAAAAAGGAATTGGCGTTTGTAAAAGTCTAGGTATCTATACCGAAACATTCCATCCATAATAATTTTTATTTCCCAAAGCCCCGCTTATACAAGCGGGGCTTTTTTGATATTTTCCGACGGGGAAGTGCGCCACCTCTTGACACGTTTTTTTTTTTTGCTACAATTTCAGCGTTGTAGTCTGATCGGAGTTTTAAAAGTCGTTTGGCAAGTCTTAAAGCTGTTAAAAAGGAGAAAAAAATGAAAAAAGGTTTTACATTGATAGAACTATTAGTGGTTGTGCTTATCATCGGTATATTGTCTTCGGTAGCTTTACCGCACTATCAAAAAGCGGTCAATAAAGCTAAAGCTGCTGAAGCGTGGAGTTTGGGAAAGGCTTTTTTAGATGCACAAAATGTGTATGTGATGGAAAATGGAAGGGTATCAGATAGTTTAGATGATTTGTCTTACGACTTTCCTACGGAATTAAAAGATTGGGAAACCTCTTATTACTCTACGTATATAGGTTCTGCGGCTTTAATATTTCAGGGAAAAGGAAGTTTGGAAGAGGCAACGTTATATTACCGGTTTCACATGCCGGACGGAGTCTATACCGGAAGTAATCGGCGCATGTCTTGCGAAGGAGGAGAGATTTGTGCTCATTTGCTTCCTTGTGGAAACGGAAAAGTTAATAGGGATATTGGGACAGGAAATTATACCTACTACGAATGTAATGATATTTAATCTTCTAAATACAGTAGCATATAACCGGAGTCAAACAAGACTTCGGTTTTTTTCGCGGTAATGACGTTGGAAATGCCGGTCTGGCCCAATTGCCAATCAGCACCGTTTAGGCGGTATTTAACACCCTTTAACGTGATATTTTGGCACGGTGTTAGCGAGATAATACTCATACGGGCGCCTTTACGCGCATTAAATTTTTTGCTTTTAATCAAGGGATAAATTTTCCAATTTTCGGCCTGAAAAACCACTTCTATTTTATTTAAATAGGCATAAACAGATAAAAAGTTCCCAAGGGTAAAATCCATACGTCCGCCGGTAGCTCCGGCAATGGTGCAACTGTCAAACTGTTGCAAGCTTAGCCAGTCTAGCGCTTTTTCAAAATCTGTATTATCTTGACGGCTAACGTGAATAAAAGGAGTGTTGGCCAGCATCTTACGTGCGCGGGGGGAAGCAGAGTCTAAATCTCCGATAACCGCATCAGGCACAATGCCTGCGTCCAGAGCTGCGTCTGCACCGCCATCAGCCGCCAAAATAAAATCTGCCTCTTTTGCCTCTTTTTTAAGCCATTCCCCGCAGTCTTGTCCATTACAAATCAGTAGTGCTTTTGACATAATGTTTTACCTTTTTTCTGCTGCAAAGTAAAATAAGAATGCTTACACTGACCCCAATATAGAAAGCATCTATTTGTGCCCAAATACCGCCCAGCGGTAAAAGTTTCCAGATAGTCATCACAGCTGCACTGCAAAGAGCACAGAGAACGAACAAACGGTCGCTGATGCGTTTAGGATAAATATATCCTACCAAAATAGGCACAAGTAAACAGGCCGAAAAGTAAGAGCCTAGCGTTAACCAAATTTCTTTAAAACTTCCGTTTAAAAGTTGGGTTAAAACAATTGCCACCGCTCCCACGGCAAACAAAGCAATACGGTTGGATAAGACAATATTTTTAAAGCGGTTTTTCAGCAGATCATAGCTGAGTGTGTTAGACGCAATAAATAAAAAAGAGTTAAGGGTGGAAAGAATGATAGCTAAAATACCGGCAATAAAAAAGCCTTTCAATCCGGTAGGCAGAAGTTGCACCGCATAAAAGAAATAGGCTTGCGCCGGTTCTGCCGTAGGCAATAAGGCGCGTGCGTACAAAGAGCCTGCTGTTGTGCAAATGTCAAAGCAAAACCAAATGAAGGTAGAAATCAGCACACCCTTTTTTACAATATTTGGGTTTTTGGCTGCAAAGCAACGTTGGTAAAAACTGGGATCTATGAGAGTGGCAAGAGCAATAAATCCCCAAATCAATGTATTTAACAGGCCGTTGCCGCCTGTTAAACTAAAGTGGGAAGGGGGTAAGTGCGCTTTTAAAAAGGCAAGCCCGCCAAAATCCTGCACGGAAAAGACTACTACCAGCAAAACAGCACTGCACATCACAAAAAATTGTACCAAGTCAGAAAAAACAACCGCTTTAAACCCGCCCCACGCCGTATAGAGGCAAGTAAATAGCGTGCCGATAATCATGGCAGGCAAAACCCCAATGCCAAAAATCATATTCAAAAAAAGCCCCAAACTTAACACATAAGCCACGGGGGTAATGTAGAAGAATGTAAAGACGGCGGCCACCTTGCCGGCTTTGGGGCCGAACATGTTTTCTGCTAAATCGGGCAGCGTAAGGGATTTGTATTTAGCCACTCTTTCAGCAATGAAAAAAGCAAAAATAATATAGGCCACATACCAAAAAAATCCTTGTGTTACAAAGTTATAAATACCATAGTTAAACGTAATCTCATTCACGCCGAAAATGCCGCCGTACCACGTAGCCACTAAGGTCGCTACAAATAAAGGCAGTGTCAGTTGCCGTCCCATGAGCAGATAATCAAGGGCCGTATTTTGGGGGCGTTTTTTGCGGTAATGACCGAATAAGGCGGCGGCAAAAGTAAGAAGCAAAACCAACCCGAACACCCACCAGTCTGCAACGGAAAGATAAGAAATTATTTTTAATTTCGGAAGCATTTTTCCCTCTGAAAAGGCCCCGTTGGGGGCCTTTTTATTTTACCAAATATAGTATGCCGGTATCAGCAGTAAAAGCGATAAGGTAATTAAAATCACTTCCAACTTCATAAACCATTTGACCCACGCACTATACGTAATTCCGGCCAAGGCCAAGGCTCCCATGGTTACCGGAGCGGTGGGAATAATAGGGTTGCCCCAGCCTTCCCCAAACTGGTAGGCCAAAATAACGGTTTGGCGCGATACATTTACCAAGTCTCCCAGCGGAATCATAATAGGCATCGTTAGTACCGCTTGACCAGAGCCGGAAGCAATAAAAAAGTTTAAAATAGTTTGTACAAAGAACATGGCTTGAGAAGCCAAAATGGGATGTAAATTGCCTAAACTTTGCGTCATGGCGTGCAAAACCGTATCCAAAATGTGGCCCTGTGTGGCAACGATGACGATAGAACGCGCCAAGGCCATCAAAACACATACACCGATCATGCTTTGCGCCCCTGCCAGAATGGCATCGGTGGTTTCGTCTAATTTGAGTTTTCCAAAGTAAGCCACCGCAATTGTTACACCTAAAAAGACGGCGGCTATTTCTGTCATGTACCATTGATATTTGATAATACCGTAAAATAAAACCCCCATTCCTGCGGCAAAAGATAAGAGCACCAACTTGTGGGCACGCGTCAGGCGAAAGGTTTCATCTACCACCACATCATTAACAATGTTTAGCTCGGCCCGGCGAACGACATCCATCTTGCAAGTTAAACTTTTACTGGGGTGCTTGCGGATCTTTTCTCCGTACCAAGTAAAGAAAGCCGCCACCACAGAAGTAAAAATAAACCATACCAGCACGCGGTACTGCCAACCGGAATACATAGGAAGCTGGGCAATGGTTTGTGCAATACCGACGGTAAAAGGGTTGACAAACGCGGAAGAAAAACCGGTAAATGCCCCGATAAACGGAATAGCCATGCCCACCAAAGTGTCATAGCCCAAAGACAATGCAAGGGGAATAAAAATGGGGATAAAGATTAGCGTTTCTTCCTCCATGCCAAATACGGCTCCGCAGAGAGAAAAAAGAAACATGCAAGTCGGGATAAAAAAGATGCGCCGCTCGGGGTGTTGGGCGAAATAAAAACTTACTTTTTTAACCACTGTGCCGACAGCACCTGTGCGCTCTATCACGGTAAATAAAGCTCCTACTACCAGAATAAAAGCAATAATTTCTGCGCATTGGTGAAACCCTTGAATAGGGGCTTGTAAGGCTTGGCCTAATCCTTGCGGAGTTTGCGTTACAGCATGGTAAGAGCCGGCCACCGCGATGGTGCGCCCATTCTGTTCTATACGTTCATATTCTCCGGCAGGAATGACCCACGTTAGGGCAGTAACGCCCAACATAATGCAGAAAATTAAAAAATAGGTGTTGCAGAATTTGGAAAGAAATTTTTTCATTTTTGTTTTCCTCTTTTAAATCTACAGCCTCCCGCCGGCTCAAACAAAATAAAATGCGGCGGAAGGCTGTGTTAAGTTGTTACCAATTCATAAAATACGGCGGAATGAGGGCCGCAAAAGAAAGCAAATACATCACTATCAGCAGCGGAGCAAGCCATTTCAGCCATTTAGAAAAAGCAATATTGGCAAATCCGATAGCGGCAAGGGTGACAGGGTCTGTAGGGAAAATCATATTCAGCCAGCTGCCTCCCAGTTGAAAAGAGAGCACCATAGTTTGGCGCGTAATGCCGATGAGGTCTGCCAAGGGGGCCAAAATGGGCATAGTCAGCACCGCTTTGCTGGATCCGGACGGAATAAAGAAATCAATCACGGTTTGCAAAAGCATAGCCGCCCAAGAAGCACAAATGGGGTGTAATTTGGAGATGCCTTTAGACATGAAGTTTAAAAGCGTATCTAAGATTTGGCCGTTTTGGGCAATAAGTACAATCGCTTGGGCAAAACATAAAGTAATGGCAATAGAAGCCATACCACGTACGCCGTCAAAAAAGCTGTCCGTAAATTGGCTCATGTTTAGTCCACCCAAGATGGCTGAGACAAAGCCTATGCCTAAGAAAAGAGCAGCAATTTCTGTAATATACCAACCGCTGTTTTCAAGGTTAAGTAACGCCATCAAATCCACACCGGTGAAACCTTTGATAAAGTCGCACAGTTGCGGTTTAAGTACTCCGCACACCAATGTAATCATACCCAACGTAAACGCAATCAGCACCAGCTTTTGACGGGTGGTAATGGTTTGACTGTCGGTATTCATTCCCAGTTCTTGGCGTTTGGCTTGGTCGTGCTCATAGGTTAAGCTTTTAGTAGGATCCTTGGTAATTTTACGCGCGTAAATCATCAAAAATCCAATCAGTACACAGGTGCAAATAGCCCAAATAATCAGGCGATACCCCAAGCCGGAGTACAACGGCACTTGCGCAATACCTTGGGCAATGCCTACGGTGAAGGGATTGGTAAAAGCTGTGGCAAAGCCAACTCCTGCTCCTACAAATGCGATGGCAGTGCCGAGGGCAGAATCATACCCTAACGATAAGGCAAGCGGGATTAAAACGGGAATAAAAATTAAGGTCTCTTCGCACATGCCGAATGTGGCCCCGCACAAAGAAAAGATAATGACACCCATCGGAATAAAAAGAAATTTAAACTGAGGTTTTTTGCCAAAAAAGCGGCTGGCCTCTTTGATACCTGCGGTAATGGCACCCGTTTTTTCCACCACAGCCAATACACCGCCGATGATAAGCAAAAAGGCAATTACAAGTGCGGTGTTTTCAAAGCCGGTAATGGGGGCTTTTAAAACGTCAAAAACACCTTGTGGGTTAGCCTCTACGGCATGATACGTACCGGGAACGACCACTTCTCTACCGTCGCTTAGTACGCGGTCATATGCGCCGCTGGGTACAAGCCACGTCATTGCCGTTACCAATAAGATAATGGCAAAAATAATGCTGAGGGTGTTGAATTGGGGCAACTTGAACTTCAACAGTTTCATTTTCTTTTTTCTTCCTCCGAATCTTTTGTTTGCAAAATAAAAACGGATTTTTACCTCTGTACCACCCGGCTGTCGGAAGACCGATACCATAGGGCCCTGTAGGGTTGGCGCGCCGAAGCCCGCCAAAAAGTACAAAAATAAAAATCCGTCTATATTTATATTTTACAAAATACAGAGTGAAAAATAAAAGATTTTTACAAAAAAACACCCGCTTTTTTCAGCGGGTGTTTTTGGTAGAACGGTTTAGAAGTACAAATCCCGTTTTCCGTTTTTGATATTAGCCAAGTTGGTTTCTATCATTTTTCGGATTGCGCCGCCCTCTTCAAAGTTTTCTTGGGTGGTGCTTTCAATCAGCGCATAACCTTTGGTTTTTAAGGCTTCGGGGGCAAAGTCTTCCAAATATTCGGCAAAGGTGAACATGGCATTAGGCAAACAATGTTTTTTAATCAGCCCCGGTTTGGCCAAATCCATGAAATCTTTCCCCACGCGGCCCAAGCGGTAGCAACCGGTGCAGAAAGACGGCATGTGTTTGGCATCTGCCAAAGCATCAATCACTTCGGCCAAGGTGCGTTCGTCGGTCAGTGTAAACTGGCTGCCGTTGTCTTTATCGTAGGAATACCCACCGGGATTGACGCGGCTGGCGGCCGAAATTTGCGAGACACCCAACTCCATGCATTCATTGCGCATTTGTGCACTTTCGCGCGTGCTTAAGATGATACCGGTATAAGGTACGGCCAAGCGCAAGACGGCCACTACTTTCTTGAAATCCATATCCGTTAACTGGTAGGGGGGGTGCAAGCTATAGTCAGATCCTTCCGCCGGTTCAATGCGTGGAATAGAAATCGTATGCGGGCCGACGCCGTAGGTTTGGTCCAAGTAAAAGGCATGCTCCAAGGTGGCCAAAATTTCATACTTATAATCATACAACCCCAGCAAAGGGCCAATGCCCACATCATTAATTCCGGCCTTTAAGGCGCGGTCCATGGCATCTAGGCGAAACTGGTAATCTTTTTTAGCCCCTTCTAAGTGCAATTGTTCATAGGTTTGTTTATGATACGTTTCTTGGAACAACTGATACGTGCCGATGTTGCATTTTTTGAGTTCTTCAAATTCTTCTTGCACCAAGGGCGCAATGTTTACATTGACGCGGCGTATATTTTGTCCGTTCCAGCGGGTGTCATAAATGGCTTTGATGCTGTCATATACATATTGCAAACCACCGCCGGGGTAGGCTTCTCCCGCCACCATCAAAATACGCTTGTGGCCCTGTTGTAAAAGGGCGGTGACCTCTTGGGTAATTTCTTCGCGGGAGCTGGCGTGACGTTTTAAAGAGGTGTTACTCTTGCGGAAAGCGCAATACACGCATTCATTGGTACAGATATTGGAAATATACAGCGGTGCAAACAATACAATGCGGTTTCCGTAAATTTCTTCTTTTACATACTTAGCGGCATGGAACAGCTCTTGCAGCAGTTTTTCGTCGGTAATATTCAAAAGGACGGCTGCCTCTTGCAGGCTGAGCCCTTTTAACTCGCGGGCTTTGGTTAAAATTTCCGTCACCTCGGTGTCCGTGTGGGACTTTGCATTTTCCAAGGTTCGTTGCAGTTTCTCATCATCAATAATCATACTTATATCATAGCACTTTTTAAACCGCTCCGGCGGAAGAACCCTTTCCACCGCCGGAACGGACCTGTCGGACCAGGCCGACGTCTTACGCGCAGGGATGAGGTCCTGCGTGCATAAGGTGCTTCTGTATATACAAGATAGCACACCCATTTATTTTTTGGCAAGCAAAAAAAATGATTAGATTTTTGGACCAAAAAATATGAATTTTTCCCTTGACTCTCTATTTCCTTTTTGATAAAGTGCAATTATGGGTACCTTAGGAGGTATAATTCATGAAGAAATTCTTTTTACTTGTTTTTGTGAGTCTGCTTGTTGGAGTGGCGACGGCAGAAGTCATTGACAGCGTAAGTTTTAATCCTTCGCGCTTAGGTCGTTATGAACATTTGAAAGTATCAGATACATTAAGCACGGTCGGTAATGCTCAGAGTCAATTTGTAACGGTCCAATCCGCTAGCGAAGTAACGATCGATCATATTGGTTCCGGTCCGCTGGACATAGGTTGTGCCTATGTGAGTGGGGTAGATTTACCGGCGGCGCAAGTATTTACTCCGTCCGTTTATATGATTGGCGGTGAAATACGCACGCACAGAGATGCTGTAGTGGACGGAAGTATAGAGGTCGGAAGTGCGGCCTTACAAGTGCATGGCCTCACGTTGGACTTACCTTACCATACCATAAAAGTGGCCGGCGGAAGTGCTGATGTGGACAATGGCGCCTCAAAAGAGCCAAAAAGCAATTTTACATTAGGTGGAAATACGATTCCTTTAGGGGCGGATATGGATTGTACCGAATTTGAATGGATAGAGCAAACGGACAGCGTAACGGGAAATGTCTACAAAGTTTTAGGTTGTAAGATGAGCACTGGAACAGGCGGATGTACCCAAACTCTTACCTCTAGCAGAGAGTTCTCTACCTCTGATCCTAGCGCGTACTCCAGCGCGGACACCTGCAACGGAACTCTTAGTTCATATACGGGCGGTTGTACCAGCAGTATGTTGGCCAAAGGCTCGTGCAGGGACTATTATTCCATCGGTTGCGGCACTAGCGGGGTTACGACCGGTTCTTGGGGAAGCAGTCAGAATTGCTATTATAGTTATCAACAACCGACCAATCCAACCGATCAAGGAAATGTTAATTTTGCAAACTATGTAAATTCAAAAGGGACTTCCGCTTCCGCAGGCAGTGCCTGTGATGAAATTTATGGAGATATGGGGTGTGGTTTTAACAGATCCACAAGTCCGATGACTGCCTCCTTTTACTATTACAAGCAAAATTATGGACAAACTTGCTCAGGAGGAACATATTGGACGAAACTGACTTTAGATTGTTCCAAGTCTGAGGCTAAGTATAATCTTGTCGAAAAAGTCTTTAAGTTTGTCACAGGCTCTTAGTACCAATGGTATTTTATAGCAAACAGGCCAAGGTTTCCTTGGCCTGTTTGTTTTAGATTTAATAAAATATATATATGAATACCACACGCCGTGCCATGATTTCGCTTTCCGTAGCCAATGGACTTTTACTTTTTGGTTACGGTCTTTCTTTGCCCTTTTTCACGGTTTATTTAATTAGCCAAAAGGGCATGAGTACTGCTTGGGCGGGGCTGATTATTGCGCTGTCTTCTTTAAGCCGCAGTTTTTCAAGTGCGTTGGCGGGGGAACTGTCCGATGCATTCGGACGCAAAAATATTATGCTCTGGGGGTTGGGGCTGGAGGTGGCGGCCATGTTGGGCCTGGCCCTATGCATAGAGCATCAGGCGCATTTGGGATGGATTTTGCTGACGTATTTCCTGACGGCATTTTTAGGTGCGGCTTTTCGCCCGGCTTCCAATGCATGGATATCGGATAACACCACCCCTAAGCAGCGCGTGGAGGCCTTTGGCATTATTCGCATCGGGGTAAATTTGGGTTGGGCCTTAGGGCCGGCGGTGGGGGGATTTTTGGTGCGTTATTCCTACAGCTATGCTTTTTATTTTACAGCCTTGGCATATGCGCTGACGGTGCTGTATGTGCAATACACTTTGCAAGATAAGTCCACCATGACGGGGCAGAGCAGGCGGCCTAATTTTGTTTCTCTGGTTACTTCGCTCAAAGACAGTAAACTGGCCAAAATATGTTTGTATGTGCTGTTGATTACAGCAGTAAACTCCCAGTTGGTGGTGGGGCTTTCGGTGCATTGTCATACTTATTTGAAAATGCCGGAATATTATATTGGGTGGTTTTTTACCATTAATGGCCTTGCCACCATTTTGTTACAATATCCCGCCAGTAAAATGATGGAAAAAATCCGCCTTTCCACCGCCTTGTTTTTGGGGTGTTTGTTTTATGCAGTGGGGTATGGATCAGTAGGGTTTTTTGGCAGTTTTATTCCTATAGCTATCGGTGTATTTTTGGCCTCTGTAGGCGAGCTGATTGTTAATCCGGCTGAGCAAACTATCACGTCTAATATTGCCGATTCCCGCACCCGCGGGCGGTATTTAGGCATGATTATGGTATTTTATAATTTAGGCTCCTCTTTGGGGTTTTTTGCCGCCGGTTGGCTGGGGCAATATGTAGCACCTGTTTTTTTGGCGGGGCCGTGGGTAATTATCGGGGCGGTAGGACTCTTGGCCGGGGTAGGCTTTTTGCGCCTGCGTAGGGACCTGAGCGATGAACAAGACGGCAAGTATAATGTTCCCGTTCCTGTGAAAAAAGATACCGTGACTTTGCACTAGCAGATTTAATAGTATAAAGAAAAGGAGAAAAAAATGAGAGGAATTATTTTTACCGTACTAACTTTGATTGTAGGCGGTTTGATTGCGTTGGGTTTTGAGTGGTTGGCGGCATTCTTACCGGGGCAAATGTCGGGGGCATTGCTGAAAGTTTATTCTGTCGGCATTCATCCTTTGTCTGCTCATATCAATATTTGCGGTGCCTTGGGCCTGATTTTGGGCTATATCATTATTTCTAAATTCGTTAAAAAATAAGTATGAAACTGGTCCTAGCTTCCAAATCTCCGCGCCGGATAGAAATTTTGCAGAAAATGGGCAAAAAATTTGAGGTTTGCCCTTCCCTCCTACCGGAATCTACCCGCTACAAACGCCCTCACTTGCAAGTAGCGGATTTATCTGCTAAAAAGGCATGGGAAGTGGCGCAAAAATATCCCGATGCATGCGTAATCGGGGCCGATACGCTGGTATATTGCGGTGGGGAAGTGATTGGCAAGCCCAAAGATAAAAAAGATGCCCTGCGTATTTTAAACAAATTAAACGGCACTTGGCAGACGGTTTAT
>JAFUJU010000036.1 GCA_017468055.1 Elusimicrobiaceae bacterium | reverse complement strand
TGGAAATAAGAATAAAAATTATTATAATATATACGTTAAGCGGTACTACTATTTAAGGAGAATCGTATGAAAAAATTATTAGCGGTATGTTTGGCCGTTTTTGTGGCTCCGTTGGCTTTTGCCAAAGCGGATCAAATATCCGAAATGTTAAAAGAAAAGGCTGAGAAAGCAGCCCTCTCTGCTAACTCTATTAAGAGTGTAATAGAAGTCAGTTTTGACGTTAAAACCGTATTTAGCGTGTATGATATTGTGGACAAAAACGAAGATCATCTCACCCGTGGTTATATGTTGCCCGGCAAAACAGTAGAGGAAACAAACTGGAATTTAGATGAAACGGAAGATATGAAACCGGTCGCTATCTATGAATATCAGAGTGAGTATGATCCTACCATATTTGTTAATCAATCCTCCATAGATAGAGAGGGCCATTATCACGAGGTCATTAGAAATTATAATATCAAAAGAAAAGGCTGCTCCATGTTCTTGATTGATGAAAACTGGTTAATCGGATCTATTGAGTGTGTTGGATCCGAAACAGAAGGAGCGGTGGGATATCCCAATAGTATCTTGGCCAATACTCCTTATAGAATTACAAATAAAGTGATAGAAGGTGATTTGTATTTTGATCACAGTACAAAAAATAAAGCCAAAGCTGAAGGACGTTTTTTCAAAGGACCGAACTTTGTATTAGTTTATATCGGTGATACAGTCGCCAAAGAATTAATGGCCGGAAAACCGAAAGCAAATATCATGTTCTTCAAAAAAAATATTTTTAGCTTACTGGCTGACGGAAAAGTAGCTAATGATTTCAAAATTCGTACCAGCCGTTTTGCCTCCGGTGCTGTCAGAAGCCGCTCCTTAAAGGCCGGTTCTTATAATGACGGATTTTTTGAATTAGATGACAATATCGTAAATCTGTCTGCCACCGGTGGAGACCCATTGTTCTTTGCAGATAATTTTGGAGCCCAATATTTGGTTGGCTTTAATGCCGGTAAAATTCTTTCTACCGTTCCCGATACCGGAGCTTACTTGATAGCGGATTATCAAGGCGAAGCAGTCAACCTATTTTATGATTTCCATCAAGAGGACTATGATTTTGTGAAGGAAACCATTTTATCCAAATCTGCCGATGATTGGACCAGAATTAAACCTCATTTAATTCTTAAATAAAATAATAAAAATTTCCAAACGCTCTAGTATAAAAAACTAGAGCGTTTTTTATTTATTTTTAATGGTATATTTTATACAATAAAAATATCTTAAAAGGAGGGGGAAAAACATGTCTCACGGAAATCCGCTTTTTAACGAAAAAGCCTATGAACAAACTTTAAGCCGTGCCAGAGTAGGGGAAGCTATGACCCTGCAAGGCACGATCAACAAAACCTTTGCTTTGTTGTTTCTATGTGTGGTGGCAGGTATGTTTGCATGGAAAAATTACCAAGCTATTGCCGGATACACCACATTTATTTCTATAGCCACATTTATAGTGGCCATGATTGTCATTTTCCGCAAAACCAGCGCGCCGATTTTGGCACCTGTGTATGCGGTGGGAGAAGGGTTGGTATTGGGCATTATTTCCGCTGCTTACAATGTTACCTATCAAGGCATTGTGGCCCAAGCCATTAGCATTACTTTACTGGTATTTGTCCTGATGCTGTTTTTGTACAAAACGGGCATTATCAAAGTAACCCGCGGTTTTGTCATCGGTATAGTGGCAGCTACGGGGGCTATTGCCCTATTTTATCTGGGCTCTTGGATTGTGGGTTTCTTTGGAGTTCATGTGCCTTATTTCACCAGCACCAGCAACTTATCCATTGGCGTGAATGTGGTAATATGCATTGTGGCAGCGCTGAATTTTGCCCTAGATTTTCATTTCATTGACCAATTAACCACTCAAGTAACGGCCCCGAAATACATGGAATGGTATGCCGGATTTTCACTGATGGTAACATTAGTATGGCTTTATTTGGAAATTTTACGTTTATTAGCCCGTACACGTGATAGATAAACGCGTAAAAATTTTGTAGAATAATTAGGACAAGTAGTTTTAATATTAATGGAGGACGTACAAAGTATGACCATAAAAGTAGGTATTAACGGCTTCGGTCGTATCGGCCGCTTCGTATTCCGCGCGGCGATGAATAATCCTGAAATTGAAATCGTCGGTATTAACGACTTAACTCCGGTTGATTATTTGGCTTACATGCTTAAATATGACACCATGCACGGCCGCTTCAACGGCACCGTGGAAGCCGACGTTGAAAACAGCAAACTTATTGTAAACGGCAAAGCCATTCGTGTAACCGCCAAAAAAGATCCGGCTGAATTGGCTTGGAACGAAGTAGGCGCTGAATATATCGTAGAATCTACCGGTTTGTTCTTAACCAAAGAAAAAGCACAAGCCCACATCACCGCTGGTGCTAAATATGTAGTAATGTCTGCTCCTTCCAAAGATGATACCCCGATGTTTGTCTGTGGCGTAAACGAAAAAACCTACGTCCCGGGAACCCAATTTGTATCCACTGCCTCCTGCACCACCAACTGCTTGGCTCCTATCGCCAAAGTATTGCATGATAAATGGGGCATTAAAGATGGTTTGATGACCACCG
>JAFUJU010000035.1 GCA_017468055.1 Elusimicrobiaceae bacterium | reverse complement strand
GGATTTGGCCTTTTTATACTTTTCTACCAAGCGTTCCAAGCGGTCTTCCTTTTGCTCAAAAGCAGCTTTACGCGCTCTGCGTTCGGCTCTTTGAGCCTCCATTTTGGCTTTCATTTCCGGAGTGAGGTTAGCGGCAAATTCTTTCTTTTGCCCATATTTTGCATGACAATCAATTTTGTCACAATCCTCACCGGCAAAAGCCGGAACAGTAAAGGCCAATAAGGCCGCCATTACTAACATTTTTTTCATAAGACATACCCTCCTGATTTTTTGTTTAGAATTCTTTTTCAAAGGCTTCAAAGTCCTGTAAAAAGCGGTTATATTCTTCGTCTGCTTCTACAGAGACATACGCCAACCAGTTGGCACTTTCCGTAACGGGCTGTTGGGCTTGATGGGGGCTTAATACCAGTAGGCATACTCCTGCTGCCATGGCAGTAGCCAGTCCCAAAGCCGGTTTGTAAAATTTGCGCCAAAAGCTGACGGGTTTAGCTTGCGCCAACACCGCTTCTACTAAGGCTTGCGGGGCGGCGGGGGGAACCAAAGCTTCCTGCGTTTTAGCTAAGAAAGCAAGCTCTTTTTGGCAAAGCGGGCAGTGTGGCAAGTGAGCTTCAAAGAGAGCCTTTTCTTGCGCCTCTAATTCCCCGTAAAAATATAAAGTTACGTTTTCACATTCTTTTTTCATACGGCTGCCTCTTTTTGTAAAAGTTGCTTCATTTTTTGTATTCCCCGATGGTGGTCTGCCAAGACCGTGCCCAAAGGGCGGTTTAAGAGTTCCGCCGCTTCGCGGAACGTCATGTACTGCTTTAAATAAATCACTTCCCGTTGCGCTTGCGGAAGGGTGAGCGCGGCTGTTTTGATTTTATCGGCCAATTCCGCTTGTTCCAAATGTTCCAAGGGTTGCAAATCATCGCCGGCCAGTTCCTCTTGCAAATACGCATTTCCTTCTTCATCCGTATCGTCTAAAGATACGTTTTGTTTTTGATCCCGAAAGAAGTTTAAAATTCTGTTATGGGCCGAGGTGAATAAATAACTTTTCAGTTTTCCTTCGGGGCGGTATTCATTCAAGCGACGGTAAAAACTTAAAAACACCTCTTGAAAAATATCTCCCGCGGCGCCTTCGTCGCGCACCATGGCCACGATGTACTGATACAAAGTATTTTTGTAACGATACACTAACTCGTTAAAGCCTTCCGGATTTCCATTTTGGAAAGCGACTATCAATTCATCATCTGTTCTCTGTTTCATAGGCTCTCCACACTTATAGAACACAAGCAGTGGGGATTTTATTGCAAAAATATTTTACTTTAATATGTACCGTCGGGAAAAGAGGGAATATTTATTAAAAAACCCCGCCGAAGCGGGGTTTTTTTATTCATATCTTAAGGCATCAATAGGAGTTAATTTAGAGGCTTTATGCGCCGGATAGTACCCAAAGAAAATACCCGTTGCGGCAGAAAAAGCAAAAGAAATAATAACAGAGCTGATACTCAACTGTGTGGGAATAGTGGTACTATTGGCGGCTACAATCATCGTCACGCCTACTCCCAGTAAAATCCCGATAATTCCGCCGGAACAAGAAAGGGTCATCGCTTCCACTAAAAACTGCAAACGAATATCGGCACTGGTAGCCCCAATGGCCATACGAATGCCAATCTCACGCGTGCGCTCCGTCACGGACACAAGCATAATATTCATAACCCCGATACCGCCCACCAATAAGGACACCGCTCCGATTACTCCCAGCAAAATACCCATTGTCTTGCTGGCGGCTTTGGCCTCCTCAATGTAAGAGGCAAAGTCATTTAATTGAAAGTCGTCTGCTCCCAACGGGTGGATTTTATGCGTATTACGAATAGCATTGGTAATAGCGACTTTAATTTCATCAATCCTATTAAAGTCACCCACCCGAATAATTACTTGGTCCAAAGAACGGGGATCTGTATTTCTCCAGCCCGTGTTCATTTTTACCTTGCCCGTCGTATAAGGGATCAGCGTTCCCTCGTCCATGTCAAAGCCAAAACCGCCTTGGCCGTTTTTCTTCATAACACCGATAACCGTAAAAGGCACATTGTCAAAAATTACCGTTTTTCCCACCGCATCTACATCATTGAAAATCGTTTGGGCAGAGGTTTCACCCAAAATAGCTACTTGGGCATAACCGTCCACTTCTTGCTCCGTAAACGGCCGTCCGGAAGCCAGCTGCCAATCATAGGTTTTAAAAATATTCGTATCGGTAGCGAGCACATCAACCATGGTTTGCGTAATTCCGTATTTTACGTCAAAGCTGGAGCTAATATAAGGTGCTGCCGCCGTTACACCGCGCACACGGCGTATCGCACGAACATCCTCCATCGTGATATCTTTAGGAGAAGTGATACTTTCATCTAAATTCCACGGTTGGCGTAAGTACAAAATATTGGTACCAAACCGAGCAAAGCGCTCCTCCATGCTTTTTTGTGTACCGCTGCCCACCGCCAACATGGTAATCACAGCTGCCACCCCGATCACAATACCCAAGCTGGTGAGTGCCGCACGCATTTTATTGGCAAAAATCGCTTTGACAGAAATACGAAAAACCGAGAGTAAAGTATCTATCATTTTTTCACCTCATCGCTTACTTTCTGTCCGTCACGAAACGTAATCAAACGGCCGGCATATTCGGCAATGTCAGGCTCGTGAGTAATTAAAATAATCGTTTTGCCCAAATCTTTATTAAGATGTGTAAACAAATCCATTACTTCAATGCTCATTTTGGTATCTAAATTGCCGGTAGGCTCGTCAGCAAAGATAATAGGAGCATCACATACCAAACTACGCGCAATCGCCACGCGTTGTTGCTGTCCGCCGGAAAGCTGATTAGGCATGTGATGAGCCCGCTGCGCAAGGCCAACGGCTTCCAAAGCTTGCATTGCCTTTTCACGCCGTTTAGCGGCAGGGGTATGATTATAAATCATCGGCAGTTCTACGTTCTCCAAAGCACTTGTGCGGCTGATTAAGTTAAACCCTTGGAACACAAAACCGATTTTGCGGTTACGCACACCGGCAAGCTCCGACAAATTGGTAGCAGTTACATCTATTCCGTCCAACACATATTTTCCTTGTGTCGGCTTATCTAAGCAACCTAAAATATTCATGAAGGTAGATTTTCCGCTACCGGACGGACCCATTACAGCCACAAATTCGCCACGTTCAATATTAATACTAACCCCTTGCAGGGCATGCACTTGCACATCCCCTACGGTATAAGTTTTATATAGGTTCGTGGTTTCAATTAAACTCATTATCTTCTCCGCATCGGGCGACGGAATTCCGGCACATTACCCGTAGTCACACCTTCTTCGGAAACAATGACTTCTTGCCCTTCTTTCAAATCCCCTGAAAGAATTTCCGTATTGCGATTATCAATAATCCCAATGGTTACATCCACACGTTTGGGATTTTTATTCTCATCTAACACCCACACACCGGTTTTTTCAAATTTTTCTTTGTTAAAGGAGGGGGAAAAACGCAAAGCTTCGTTCTTCACTACCAAAACATCTTTTTTATCTTTGGTTTGTATATCAATGGTGGCAATCATTCCCGGCATAAATTTATTTTCGCTGTTATCTACATCAATCACAACGACATAATTATACGCAGCAGAAGTAGTAGAAGTTTGTGAAGATCCGGAATAGTTGGTACGCACTTGGCGCACTACCCCGTGAAATTTTTCACTCGGATATCCGCCTAATGTAAATTCAGCTTTCTGACCCGCTTTAATTTTAACAACATCCGTTTCAGACACTTTGGCTTCAATTTGCATTTTCGTCATATCTTGAGCCAAAATAAACAGTTCCGGTGTTGAAAAACCGGAGGTTAAGGATTGCCCTTCGCTGACTTGTTTGGTCAGCACAATGCCGTCAATGGGGGAGACAATGCGCGTATTGTCCAAATCCTTTTTGGCACGGTCCAAACTGGCCTGCGCCTGAACAATCCGGGATTCGGCAGAGTTCAAACTACTTTTAGCATTAATATAAGAAAGTTCGTATTGCTCAAAATCCGTTTTTGCTACGTAGTCTTTTTCATACAAAGATTTATAGCGGTTATAGTTGGCTTTGGCTAAATCATAACTCATTTTAGAAGTGGCCAAGTCCTCTTTAGCGGTGGACAAACTGGCCTCCGCTTGGTCATAAGCAGCTTGGATTTGAGTGGGGTCAATAATAGCCATCAAATCGCCTTTTTTAACTACGGTATTGTAATCTACATAAATTTTTAAAATCTCACCCGAGACCAAAGCCCCTACTTTGGTGGTACTCAAAGGAGCTAAAGAACCGGAAGAAGCAACCGATTCCTTCATATCGGCTTTCCTGACGGGAACCGTGGTATATTTTTGGGAAGAAGTAGTTTTGGTTGATTTTCCTTTCCACATAAACAGGCCCACACATACTGCCACTACCAAAAGCAGCAAAAGTGCTTTCTTCCAAAAAGAGATGTTTTTGATCCAAGTCCAAAAACGTGAAAAAATATTTTGTTTTTTTGTCATATTATCTTGTTCCCATTGCTTGTTTAAGTTCCGCCAACGCTACGGCATAATCAAAGCGAGCGGTTAGTAAATTCAATTCAGAGTCCGTATAAGAGATTTCGGCATCTTTGAATGTCAGCATATCTCCGATCCCTTCATTGTAACGGCCGCGGGCCAGCTCTCTATTCTCGCGGGCTTTTTCTACAGTAGCCTGCGCCAAAGGAATGCTTTCTGCCGCTTCAGTTAAATTAATAAAGGCACGTTGCACCTCTAAATATACCCCGTTGAGCAAACTGCGGTTACTATTTTTGGCAGAAGCCAAACTGATCTGCGCCTGTTTCACCCCGTTATAAGTTCTCAAAGCATTAAATATAGGGATTTCTACTCCGGCGAAAAGACGGGTATTGTCATTGTCAAAGCGGAACTCATCACCGCTTTTACTAAAAGAAGCCCCCAAACTAAATGTAGGCCAATAGGCAGCTTTGGCTTGTGTCAGATTAATTTCGCTGATTTGCAGGCCCAATCTGGAAGATTGCACATCCGGTCTGTTTTCATAGGCACGGCTCAGAGCTTCTTCAAAGGAAATGTCCATTTTTTCCACATCAATTTTATCGTCTAAAACAAACGGCACGTCGCGTGGAACTCCCAATATGTTAGCTAATTGGGCATTTTGGGTTTTGACTAAATTTTTGGCGCGGATTAAATTTAAATTTTCATTATTTAAATTTACTTCTGCCGTCGTAACATCTACTTTAGGACGCAATCCCTGTTCATAAAAAGCTTTGGTGCGTTCGTACTGTTCTTGATATAAATCACGTGATTTTGTGCGGATTTCTACCGCGCGTTGCGCCGCGATCAAAGCATAGTAAGCACTTTTTACACTAGTTACCAAGCTATTTTCCACATCACACAAATTCATGCGGCTTTGTTCTAACTGCAGCCGTTGCGCGCGAATATTTCGCCCGATATCGGTGATGCCGGAAATACTTAAAGACGCACCGATAGAGGAAGACACCGAATTATCATTGATACGTTCTTGCCCCAAACTATGACTGCTGGAAAAACCGGCATCAGCGCCGGCCGATACCGTAGGTAAAAAAGCATTTCTGGCATTGCTTAAAGACAACGCGGCCGATTCCACCGCCAAGCGCGCACTAACGGCGCTGGGGCTATTGGCCATGGCAATACGCACGCAATCTTGCACCGTCAACATACCGTCTAAAGAGGGTAACGGGCCGTTGGCATCACTCAGCTCGGCCAAAGCCTGCGCGGCCTCGGCTTGTGCTTCTTGCACAAGGGGGGAATCCGGCTCTTGCGCTACAAGCGCAGGCACAGCAAAAACCCCGAAAAAGAATAAGCAAATAAATTTTTTCATCATATTTATTATATAAAGAAAGTAAGATTCACGGCAGAAAAGCTTGCCCGCTACCTTATATAACACAAGAGTCCGGCTTTTTATT
>JAFUJU010000034.1 GCA_017468055.1 Elusimicrobiaceae bacterium | reverse complement strand
TTGGGCTTGCCGTTGTTGCCGATCTTGGAGGAAACACGTTTAGAGAACGGATTAAAAGCAGGCTTGCTGTTCTTAATCTTATCGCTAAAAGTGAAGGAATCCTTCTTATTCTCAGCCATAACAGCCTCCTATTGAGGTAACTAATTCCCGAAAAATATCTTCGGGTACTGCTGGGTCTTAACGGCCGCTTGGACACGTCAAAACCGGATACTGCATAAGTACTGCAAATCGTTAAATGTCGGCTTCGTCGCCAAACTCAGGGAAGAAATCTCCGTTTCCGCCCGGCTCTTCACTGTTGGCATCCGTTATATTAAATGTATCATATACATCACTATCTTTCAAGCCGTCTTTTACTCCGTCCACTTTATTTTCAGCATTTGTTTTATTTTTTTGTGCCTCATTTTTTTTGCTTTCGGCATTGTCTCTTTTTTGTTCGGCGGCTTTTAAGTCACTGTCGTCCACGGTTACCCCTTCTCCGGCGGACGCTACGGCATCTTGATACTCTTTTAATTCTTTTTGATACTCTGCTTCGGCTACGTTATACGCATCCGTTGCCACGTTTAGTTCTTCCGTTGCCACTGCCAACGCATTACAACTGGTACTTAAATTTTGCGCGTATGTATCTAAATTCTCTGTGGAACAAGACCCTTCTTTTTTTAGTTTTACCATGCCGCAATTTTCACTTAGTATTTGTATTGAATCTTTTACCGTATTGCAATTGGTACGCACATCCTCTACAGAGGCACTCCATCCCGCAATATCTGCATCACAGCTTCTGGGTACGGTGGTGGTAATGGTACGTACTAGATTAAGGGACTTCTGCACCGTTTCATTCATCACTTCATTAGCCTTACCACCTATTTCCCTACATTGTTCTTCGTTCAAAATCTGCATTTTTACATTTTCTAAATCTGTTAACAGCTCTTCGCCACTCATCATGACACCGCTGTTTTCCCCTACGGAATCATACACCTTTTTGGGCATATCCATACCTACGTATCCGGCGGCGGCTAATTGTTTTTTCAACATCAACTGTTTGGCACGATTGGAGGCTTTGCTCATCAACCACACTTGCGCCAAATCCCGCTTGGCATCTCCACTGGCCAAATTGGCATTTAAATTACTCAGCGGAGCAGACATGGTACTTACACCAAAGGCTTTATCCATTTCTTGGTTGGATAGACGTGACGCTTTCTCTAAAGAAGCCATCAGCATATCCGGCGTTACCGAGCCTACCACATTTCCCTTTATCAGCTTTGCCCCGTCCAACATACCTTTGCGGATTTGTTGATCATTCGCGGCACGAGCCATCAAATCTGCATCTGCGCCAAAGAAGACTTCCTGCATATTTTTGTCTGCTTCGTTTTGGCGGGCCTCCTGGCTAAAATCATTTACTTTGCGGTTTATGGCGCCGTGACGTTCGTCATCTCCCTCGTAAGCCCCCCATAAACCTTCCGGCCCCAGCCCGCGTTTGCGGCGTTCTGCATTGACGGCATCTACGTCAAAGAGTCCGGACCCCGGACCGCCAAAATTAAATTGAGCCCCTTGTTGTCTGTCAAAGACCGATATTTCCGAAAGATCGCTACCGCCTCTGTCTCTTGATGACAAAAGCTGGGTTCCCTCGCCAGTAAACCACGTCAAGAGTGCCCGTCCAAAACTCATAGACCGCGTATCCTGCGCCGAAAAACCCATCCACCATGCTAAATTACGAAACCCCGGTAAAGAACCTACCGGTACTATAAATATAATAGAAAACAGGAAAAAAACAAGTGCCAAAAGCATGAGCCACTTTTTTCGGTCAAAGTGCTTTTCCTTTTGAGCTGGCAAGGCCTGATCTTGAACCTGCACTTGGGGTACGGCTTGCCCCGCTTGTGGCTGGGCTTGCGCAGGGATCTGGGCAGAAGGAGGCACTTGTTTTTCCTGTTTCATAGTTAAACTCCGGCAAGGCTACGGTTGGGCTGAAAGGGAAACACTGCCCACTACCTGACCTTGGTTATATTCCCGCCGCAACTGCGCTTCTCTGCGTCTTTTTTCATATTCCAGCTGACGCTCTCTGCGCTGTTGGGCGGCCTCTTGGGTAGCCTTGATATAAATCAGCTCCCGTTGGGCTTGGCGATGTTGTGCCGCAAAGTGAAGGTACACCATCGCTACCGAAATAAGGATTATCCATGTCACGGCTACAGTAAATACGGTTTTGAATCTGTTATCTACTTTAGACATGAGCCACCTCATTTATTATTCAACTCAGAGGGATCTTCATTTCTAGATTTAATAGCCTCTATCTGAGTTTCAATGGACATACCTAAACCGAAAGTACTCAAGAGAGGAGCAATCAAGTAAGCCCCGACACCTTTTCCCAAGAAAGTACCGACGGATTGCAACCATCCGTTGGTTGCTCCAATCCATGACAAAGCGATACCCGCCGCCATCACAACACCCACACTTCCGGCAATCCAAAGCCAACCATTTCCGACGTTTTCAAATTTATTGCAATATTCAGACGCATCAATAACAAACAAAGCGACCAAGGCTAAAACAAGAGCCGTAATGGCAGCTGCACCGACATAACCCCACGGTCCCGTTTTCGTAAGAGCTGCAATAGCTACCATAGCCATGAAAGTAGTTACCACTAAGCTGATCAAAGATTTAATTAAACGCGTTCTATGGGCTTTTTTCTCTTGTTCAGTGGTATCTATTTCATTAATATAATTATCAAAATCCTCTCCGGGATCTATCTGAGGATCCGGTGGAGGCTGAATCGTATTCCCCTCCATTGTGGTAGTAAAAGTATCTGCTGTTTCCTGAGTACCGGGACCTTTAACATCTTCAGTCATGAATACTTGGGCATGCATGTTGGCAGATTTACCGGAGGTAGCCGCCACTTTGGCAGATTGCACGGCAATAGCGCGTAAGCTGTTACCCTCTTTGCTGTTTAAACCGCCCCCTCTATAGCGCACATTTCTGCTGGAAGCCACAAAATCAGATCCGGTAGCTCCTCTTAAAGCAGTAGGGGTGTGAACTAAAGTCGTTCCTTCTATGGTAGGAGCACCGGAAATAGAAGCCGGCCCCACCTTAGTAGCAGGTACGGACGGACCGCCGTTGGTATTACCCGTATTTCCATAGGGGGAATAGGTAGACGAACTGCCCCCGGCATTGACTCTGGCCATAGAAGCATGGGGCAAACTGCTTTTAGCTTCGCTTAATTTATTGATAACAGTTTTGTTGGCTTCTGCTACAGCATCACCTACCCCGTCACCATTGGCGGAAGCTCCGCCAGCGTTGGAAGTGCCGTCTGGGCCTATTTCCACTGCACCTTGATTAAAACCAAGGCCTGCTTCTCCGCCGCGAAAGACGGACCCACGCACGTTCAAAGCATCTATTTTGTCCAAAGCTTCTACTTGCGCTTCGCCTCCGTCAAACTTAGCCAAAAGAGCACCCTCGTGGGCAGCTTGTTCTTCAGCAGTAGCAAAATCCACCCCACTGGCACTAAGGCTAATGCCGGAATACTCACTGGGAAGCTCCCCGCCCGAAGATATAATTTGGCTTAAAGAACGGATTTGCGGATCTAAAGCCTTCGGTTTATCCGTCATGTAGTTATACACATTCAGCGCCACCAAACCGCTTGTCAGAGCTACACTGAGCAAGCCGCCTCTACTGATGGCACCGATACTGTTTTTTAAAATTTCCAAGACTTTCATAAGTCCCTCCGACCTGATTTGTATTTTTTAAATAACTGCTTTTTCTTTTCAAACTGCATTAATAAGATCCACTCCCGTAACCGGACCCAATGTCCAACTCTCCATCGGTATAAGAACTGCCACTCTTATAAGGGGAGGTGGGAATATCGCCTAACGCAATATCCGGGGAGCCCAAATCTTTAGGATCTTCTTCAATAAAGGCATCTTCGCTATTCCAGTATTCTCTACCCCATTCTTTGGCCTTTCTTTTGGGTCTGTTAGCACCGAAAATACCACGGAACGCATCTTGCACCACTCCTTCACTCACAGTGGCGTAGCCGCCTTGGCTGTTCAATTTTTCAAAGTTTGTATCACCCCATTCTTCTTTAAATTTTTTGATTTCTTCCAACATATCATCGCGTTTTTGTGCTTTAAATGCATAACCGAGCCCCGTACCCAG
>JAFUJU010000033.1 GCA_017468055.1 Elusimicrobiaceae bacterium | reverse complement strand
TTAAGCCCGGAAAGATGTGTACTGACATCGGAATAAGCAAAAGCATATTAACTGGACTTAAAAATGGAACAAAAAAGAATATACAGACCGATACCGCCCAAAAAATTGCCGATTATTTTGGCGTTTCTGTGGATCGCGTTCTGGGCTCTGAGCAAAAAGAAAAAAGCCCCGCACCCGAAGGTGTGGAGCTTACGGAAGACCAGATTAGGGCTATTGAGAAGATAAAAAAATTGCCGCCAGAGGAACTTGCCAAGAAAATGGCAGCTCTGGAGGCCGTGCTGGATATGTAAATTTATGGGTATTTTTGATAAAAAGCCAAAGAGGTTAAAACCTCATCCAGCTCCAGTTATAATTTCACATGATAAAAAATCAGACCAAGTTGTGAATACACTGGAAGAGGCCAAAGTCGGACAAACCTTTGTAATACACCCTCCATATGATGAGTTGTTTCCTGTGGCGGTTGATTTTATGTTGGAAATTGGGTCGGCATCAATTTCTTTATTACAAAGAAAAATGCTTATAGGATACGGAAGGGCAGCTCGGATTGTTGACCAGATGGAAGAAGCCGGTCTTGTTGGACCATTTGAGGGGTCCTTTCCGCGCAAGGTTCTTTTCACCAAGTACGACACAATAATTTATTCCAAAGCACCAATAAAAAAAGAAGTCCAGAACATTTTGAATCATCAAAACGAGATTTTGAAAGATGATTTTTATAAATTCGGCGGTGTGGAAGCGGAATTACTTTCAGTTGACCTTATGGAAGGGCACGAATTTGAGCGATGGTGTTCTGGCTTGCTTTTGAAAAACGGTTTTGACAAGGCAGATGTTACCCCAGGAAGCGGGGATCAAGGAGTAGATATTCTCGCCGAAAAAGACGGTGTCCACTATGCCATCCAATGCAAGTGCTATTCGCACGATTTGGGGAACACGCCCGTACAAGAAGTTTATGCGGGAAAAGAAATGTATCGTTGCCATGTTGGTGTTGTAATGACAAACCAATTTTTTACGGCCGGAGCAAAACAGCTTGCAGATCAGACCAGAGTTCTTTTATGGGATAGAGACAAACTAAAGTCTTTAATCAACTCTGCCGTCTAAGATTTCAATTATTCTTTTAATTTGTTTTTCGTTTGCAATGAGAACTATTTCAATAGCTCTTTTGGTTTCGGGCGCCTCATTATCTGCGAGAACATAAGCGGTCATGTTTTCAGTTGGCATTAAGCGCCCTCCTTACATTATTTTGGTGGTGATAGAATTGAAAAAGAAAAAACCTGTTGCATGGATCGTGGGTGCCGTGGTTGCCGTTGGAATTGTCAGCGGTGCTGTAGGCGGTTCGGAAAATTCTTTTGAGGACGAACAAAGTCCAGCGCCGTCTTTTTCGTCTACGGTTTCTTCCCAGCCAACCGAGTCTGTTTTTCCTTCCTTTGTTCCCAGTGAGGAGCCATCTTTTATTCCATCTGAAGAACCATCCTCTGAACCTGTTCCGTCTGAAGATCCAAGCAGCTCCCCTGTCATCACCGTTACTTACATTGCCAGTGCAGAAAGCGATAAGTGCCATACGGAACGCTGCCGGTTTGTCGGAGACATTTTGGAAGAAAATATCATTTATTTCCATTCCAAAGAAGAAGCTATCAATGCAGGGTATTCCGCTTGCGGAACTTGCAAGCCGTGGTGAGGTGTTTTCTATGGCAAAAAAGAAATTTAAACTACCAGGCTTATCCTTTAGCTGGAAACGCGCGCTTGGAATTACCAGGGCCAAACGGAAGATCAGTAAAGCTACCGGCATTCCAACCACCCGTTCAGGCCGAAGGAACAAAGTTGGAAAAATCTTAGGAATTAAATAACACCCACCCCACCGGGACGCCGTGTCGCCAAACCGTATCGCCCCGGTGAGGTATCTCTGGGCTGGTTTCAGCCTAACATCACAGGGCCGGTTTTTCAATCGTCATATCTGTTGGTTTTGCCATTAGATAAGGCGAAAACCGCTATCATAAATGATAATCCGGCCCAAGAAAGGCTGTTTTAAAGTGAAAAACACAGTTATTAACCTTGCGGAACACATGACAGAAGATAAACCCTATAACAAATGTATTGCTTGCCCTAACCTGGGCGTCCGATGCGATGGGCCAAACTTCCTTGCTATGAGTGGAGAGCGATGGGTTGAGTGGTGCAAAATAAGAAAAGACTATTTGAAATGGTCTAATCAATACCTATCCGACATATCCGGCATTTCCAAGCCTACTGTTGATCGAATCCTTTCTGGTCACGGCGGTGATATTCGCAACTCCACAATGGAAGCAATTACGAAGGCACTGGTCAACGGAACTTGGGGGCAGTTCCCTTGTGCCGATCCAAACCCATCCGCACACGATCCAGATCAACATAAAGAAACCGAAATGCTGCGGGGCGAAAAGGATTACCTAAAACGAATCGTAGACGATCTCCAGAACTCCATTAAGTGGTACAAGGGTTCATTAAAATTGCATAAATGGGTTATCGTAATTTTGGGCATAATCGTTTTCCTTGCTGTGGTTGCAATTATCGTTGACCTTGCCATTGGTGATATCGGTTGGATTCGGTATTGATATAATAGAACATTCGTTCTTGCACGTCAATGCAACAATGTGCAACAACAAAAATTTTTTGAAAAAATAAAAAAGACCCTCCGTGCTGGAACACGGAGAGCCTAAAGGGAGCAGATTGATTGCACACCACTCTGCTCCTTCATTTTATCAGAACTGGAGGAAATGTCAATGACCGAAGCGGAAAAAAAGAAAAACCGGGCAGTTGCAGCCAAACTGACGAGGCCAAAGCCGAGGGAACTTCCAAGCGGTGCATGGCGCTGCGAAATCGAAGTGCAGGGCGTGCGCCTGAGTGTAGTAGATGAAGATCCTTCCGTTGCTCATGCAAAAATAAACGCAATGCGGCTT
>JAFUJU010000032.1 GCA_017468055.1 Elusimicrobiaceae bacterium | reverse complement strand
GAATTGTTGAAAAAAGCCGGTGCTATCCACGATGTAAACCGCGTAAAAATCCTCGCCATGGGTGAGTTGACCAAAGCGCTGAAAGTTTCTGCTCATGGTTTTTCCAAAACGGCTAAAGCCGCTATTGAAAAAGCCGGTGGCAGCGTAACTGTTATTGAAAAGAAGACCAAATAATGGAAAACAATACAGTCGCGAATATTTTTAACGCTCCCGAGCTTAAGAAGAGACTTCTCTTCTTGCTCGGGGCGTTGGCCGTTTTCCGCATTGCGGCCGCCATTCCCATACCGGGGATCAATACCGATGTTCTGCGTCAGCTGTTTGCCGCGCATGAAAACGGTATTTTGGGCTTTATGAATATTTTTTCCGGTGGTGCTTTAGGAAAATTCTCCATTTTAGCCCTCGGCATTATGCCTTATATTAACGCGTCCATCATCATCAGCTTGGTGCGCGGTGCTCATATTTTTCCGGCGCTTGACCGTATGCACAAAGAAGGCGAAGCCGGCCGGCGGAAAGAAAACCAAATCACCAGAATATTCACGCTGTTTTTGGCAGCCTTGCAAGGCTCCATGATGACGTTTGCCATTACCAAAGTAGAAGGAGCCGGCGGTATTTCTGCCGTGGTGGATCCTTCTTTCTTGTTTTTTGTCACAACGGTGCTCACTTTGTGTGCGGGCACGATGTTTGTGATGTGGTTGGGTGAACAAATCACGGAAAAAGGGGTCGGAAACGGTATCTCTTTAATCATCTTTGCAGGTATTGTGGACCGCTTGCCCAGTGCTATTATGGAAGTTGTTAACCGCGTCAAAGCAGACGAAATGGACTTCTTTATGGCCTTAGTGATTTTTGCTGCAGTGGCTGTTGTGACGGGCTTGGTAGTGTGGTTGGAAACGGCCCAACGCCAAATTCCGGTACAATATGCCAAACGTCAAGTAGGAAACAAAATGTATGGTGGACAAACCAGTTATTTGCCGCTTAAAATTGATCAGAGCGGTGTGATTGCTGTAATCTTTGCATCTTCCGTCATTTCCCTTCCTTTGACAATTGCCAGCTTTAATCGGGAAGCCGCTTGGGCACAACGTCTGATGGAAGTGATGAGTCACAACAGTGTGCTGTATATGGTGTTGTTCTCTGCGTTGATTATGTTCTTCTGCTATTTTTACAACTCCATGACTATTAATCCGTCCGATTTAGCCGATAATATGAAAAAATGGGGTGGTTTTATTCCGGGTATCCGTCCGGGAGAGCCCACCAAGAGCTACATTGAATGGGTGATGAACCGTTTGACTTTCTGTGGCGCCATCGCCGTATGTTTGATTTCCGTTTTACCGGATTTCTTCCGTGCGGAATTCAACGTAGATTTTTACTTCGGCGGTACTGCATTGCTGATTGTGGTGGGTGTGGCCCTGGATACGGTCAGCCAAATCCAAGCGCACTTACTCGCGCGCAATTATGAACCGCTGCTTAAAGGCAGCAAAAAAATCAAAGGCCGCTGGTTCAACGTCGGCCAGTAATTCTATTTTTCAAAAATAGTTTTACAAATCTTAAAACGAAAAAGTTGAAAATTATAGCTTGTTTTTTTTGCGTTTAGGTCCATGTGGGCCTAAACGCAGCTATGTCTTTAGAGGAAAAAATGGATATTGTACTAATGGGTGCTCCCGGAGCAGGCAAGGGGACGCAAGCCTTGAAATTAGAAAAAGCATTGGATTATAAACACATTTCTACGGGAGATGTGTTACGTGCTGAAATTGCCTCCGGAAGTGAAGAAGGAAAAGAAATTGCCGCTATTATTAATAACGGGGATTTGATTTCCGATGAAGTAATGTTGTCTATTTTGAAAAAGGTAGTTGCAAATACCAAAAAAGCAATTATTTTTGACGGTTTTCCTCGTACGGTAAAACAAGCTGAAATGTTGAGGGATATGTTGGCGGAATTGGGGCGTACCCTTAGCAAAGCCATCGTTATTTCTCTGCCGGAAGATACGGTAGTGCAAAGGCTTTCTGCCCGCAAACAATGCCGTTTGCCCGATGGTCGGGTGAAACAAATCGGTCCGGATTTTTCTTTACAACAATGTGAAGAAGAAGAGGGTGAAATCTTTACCCGTCCGGACGATACGCCGGAGCATGTATTGCACCGTTTGGCTGTGTATCATGAACAAACCGAACCCATTATTTTGTTCTATCAAAGAGCCAATTTATATGCGGAAGTAAACGGCGACCAAGAGCCGGAAAAAGTATTTGAAGAGCTTTTGGCAGTTGTTAAAGCCTAAGAAGGATTTATGATAGAAGTAAAAAACGAGCACGAAATTCAGTTGATGAGAAATGCGGGAAAAGTAACCGCAGCTGTGCTTGCTAAAATGAAGGAAGTAGCCCAACCGGGTATTTCCACATTAGATTTGGACGCAATAGCCGAAAAAACGATTCGTTCCTTCGGAGCGATACCGCTTTTTTTAGGTTATGGCGGTTTTCCGGGCAGTATTTGTGCGTCGGTAAACGAAGAAATCGTGCACGGAATCCCCAAAAAAGATAAAATATTAAAGAGTGGTGATATTATCAGTATCGATACAGGAGCCAAGCTTGACGGTTTCTGTTCGGACGCCGCGATCACCCTCGGCATCGGGAAAGTTTCTGATGAAGCCCAGAGATTGATGGATATTACCCGTAAATCTCTTCAGAAAGCAATCGGGCAAGTCAAACCGGGTAACCGTTTAGGAGATATCGGTTACGCGGTGGAAACTTTTGCGCAGCTTCATGGCTTAGGCGTTGTCCGTGATTATTGCGGGCACGGCATTGGCCGCAACATGCATGAGGAGCCTTCTATCCCGAACTTCGGAGAAAGAGGGACCGGACCTGTTTTACGGGAAGGCATGGTGCTTGCTATTGAACCTATGCTTACAGCGGGAACATGGAGAGTCAAGCAGCTTAGTGACGGTTGGACGGTGGTCACGCGGGACGGCAGTTTAGCGGCCCACTTTGAACATACGGTAGCGGTCACAGCTCACGGCAGTGAAGTTCTTACTGCTTTTGAATGACCTTTGCAGGCATTCTGAAATTTAACCCAAACTCGGAGATGTATGAGCGATAAAATAGAAGTAGAAGGCAAAGTCTTGGAATCCTTGCCCAACGCAATGTTCAAAATTGAAATTCCGGGCGGCAAAGTGGTTCTGGGCCACATATCCGGGAAAATGAGAGTTCATCATATAAGAATTCTGCCCGGCGACAAAGTGAAGTTGGAGTTGTCCCCGTACGATTTAACTAAAGGCAGAATCACTTATAGGGAGAAATAAATGAAAGTTAGAGCCAGTGTAAAAAAGATATGCCAGAAGTGCAAAATCATTAAGCGCAACGGCGTAGTACGTGTAGTGTGCGAAGTTGCTAAACACAAACAACGCCAAGGTTAATTTATAGGAGTCTTATAGAATATGGCTAGAGTCGCAGGTAT
>JAFUJU010000031.1 GCA_017468055.1 Elusimicrobiaceae bacterium | reverse complement strand
TGCTCTGTACAAACGTTCCTTATCACGTACATCTCCGATAAATAAACGAAGTTTGTGGGCAAAAGGCTTAAATTCGGGCATGTTCTGCATGACAAATTGTTTATATTCATCTCTGGAGAAAATAATAATTTTTTTCACGTCCGGATATTTGGACAACACTGTTTTTGTAAATTTTTTACCGAAACTTCCCGTACCGCCTGTAATCAAAATAGTTTTATTATTCAACATAAATATACCTCGTTTATTATCTCAAATTTTTAATGGGTCATAAAAAAGCACAGATATTTTATTTTGCACGGTATATGCATAATTTCAAACGCAAGAACGGTCTTTACATATCCGTAAAAACTTCTCTGTAATTCATACAATACCCTATAAGACTATGTTAACAAAATAACAAGATACACACAAGCCCCGCATACCCTCCGTTTTTCTTGAAATCTTAAAAAAATCTCATTCGTTCCACTATCTTTAAAACAGTAAAAAAATAAGAAAAATCGGCTAAAGATAAAGAATATGCTTGTTGTGTGAGGAAGAAAAAAACAATGCCTGCTTACAGCTTATGAATAGCCCAGGGTTTTGGATAGAGATTATTAGCGCGGGAACCTAAATTTTTCATAAATCCGAGCGGGTATCCTTGGTAAGTAACCAGCACAAAGCCCTGCGCTGTTCCTGCCGGCAAAGAGAAACTTTCGCGATGTAAATACCGTTGCGCCAACTCCAACGAAAGCTCCACCCTAGGAAACTGCTCTTCTTGTGTGTTTAAGGCAAGGGCTTGGGCAATAGACGGAATTTGCTCTTTTCCTTTGCTTTCCGCTCTAGCAATACCATCTGAAAGCAAATGAACATGACGGTATTTGTGCATCTGCTCCCGCACGGAAGCGGGTTTCACAGCATAGACAGGGCCATTGCCCCTCTTACGAAGTACCGCCATAAACAGCCCTTCACTTCGGGTCGTACCGGGAATAAAACGATATACAGGGTCGTTGTATTCTGTCCACAAGCTGCCTGTTATTTTCCAATCCGGCAAAATGGGAACCGCTACTAATTCCGCCCCTAACTCTTCCTGTATCCAACGTACATTTTCTTCATTTTCATGTAGATTAAAAGTACAAGTACTGTAAATCAATAACCCGTCTTGGCGCAAACAGGGCCAAATATCACTCAAAATCTGTCGTTGACGCTGTTGGCAAAAATGTACATTAGTTAAGCTCCATTCTTTGATAGCCCCTTCTTCCCGCCTGAATAATCCTTCCCCCGAACAGGGCACGTCCGTCAAAATCACATCAAAAACCATTTGTGTGTGGGAAAAATCTTTGGCCGTATTATGCGTAACCAAAACATCTGAATGGCCTTGTTTGAGTATATTTTCCAATAAAATATTGGCACGGCGGCGGTCTATTTCATTACTTATTAGGACAGAGCCTTCCGGCAAAGCAGCCCGCATCAGGGTAGATTTACCACCGGGAGCAGCGCACAAATCCAACGCAGTAACGGGCTCAGGAACACAATGACGCAAAACATGGTCCAAAAATAAAGATCCGGCCTCTTGCACATAATACACCCCTGCATGAAACAGCGGATCCGTGCTAAAACGCGGTCTTTGTTCCAGCCAAAATCCCTGACGGCACCAAGGCACAGGCTGTGCTTGTTCAAAAAGCACTTCTCCCTTGTATTTCCACGGATTTAAACGGATACTTACTACCGGTTCTTCTTCAAAAGACCGTAAAAAATTATCCCAACGCTCCTCCCCGAACAAAGCAGCGGTATATTCTATAAAATCCTGAGGTAAAAACATATTGGTGCCATGAGTCATAAAAGATATGTTATCATTGTACAATTTATTTATTAGAAAGAAAAAATAAGCTTAGACGGTTTTTGACAAAAAGAAACCCCAGTACAAACTGGGGTTTCCCGAGAAAACATTTCCATTTCACAACAGGCCTTTTATTTTTTCTTCTACCGTAGCAAAAGATTCTTCCCCCACTAATTGGGAAAAATGTTTTCCATCTCGAAAAAAGAGCATGGTAGGCACCCCCCGCACCGAATACTTAGCCGTTGATTTTGGAGCATGCGTTACATCAACCACACACACTTTTACTTTTCCATCATAAGATTGTGATATTTTTTCCAGCACCGGCATCATGCGTTGGCAATGCGGGCACCACCCCGCTGAAAATACCACCATTTTAGGATGCGTGAAATGAGCCACTTCCCGATCAAAATTTTTATCATCTACATGAATTACTGACATATTCCCCCCTTTCTGTCATGGATGTACTACCACTCACAATATAGCCGTTTTAGGGGTTTTTTCCAGTTCTATTTATAGATTAGAAAAGCCCGACCTTTTTAAGATCGGGCTTTGAAAACGGAAATAAAAACCTAACGTCCGCTTTTTTCTATCATCTCACGCAAACGCGTATTAAAAGAATCATTCTTCATTAATTCTTCCACCGTCACATGCATGCGGTAGCGCCAATAATGCCGCGGATTGGCCGGTACATTGATTCTTTCTTCTTCAAAATCCGGATTGCGCAAGTTTTCGTCCATAGAAGTCCAATCTTGAAAGCCCAATAAACATAACAAAGACGGACTTTCCAAATGTTGACGAATGACTTGTTCGCACACATCACCCGAAGCCTCTTTCGGGGCTTCCCCGCCACGGCCCAGAACATCATTATAAAATTGCTGGGTTATGGCACGGTCCTCCGTCCACCATAAGCGAAGCGGGCTCATGTCATGCGTGGCAATACAACACACGCTCATCCACGGATATTGGCGTGTAGAAGCAAAAGTTACTCCCACTTGTTTGGGCATGCGTTGGATTTCTAAGGTTAACATTTTCAAATTATCCAGCACGGCCGGTACACAAGCCGGAATCATTCCCAAGTCTTCTGCACACGGCAACATACGTGTAGACTGGGTAACCGCCGGTAATTTGGCTGCAGCCTGCTCAGCCCAGAAGTCATTATGTCTTTCGTAGAAGTAATGATTATACAGGCGGGAGAAAGCCGCTTGCTCTTCTTGGGATAATGCATTAAACACCCAATCGCCAAGTACTGCAATGCGGGGGTGATATTTCCCTTCTTGATTATGATCCGGCACAAAGAGAACTTGGTTGATTAAGGTGTACAATCCTTCCCGAATTTTATTTGTTTTTTCATCCTGCTTACTGCCAAAAAGGGCTTCAACCTTTCTTTGTGTATCACATTGAGGTAAGAGGGCATAACCTTGCGCATCTTTTGTTAAATAAGCAGAGGCCACCTCTTCAGCATATTCACCGAAAACCGCATTTAACATTTCCTGTGAAATAAAAGGTTTCAGATAAGCATCTTTCCACTCCAACCCGAAAAAGCGCTTAATTTCCTCTTTTTCAAAACCTAAGGCCGGCGCAAATTGCCCCAACAGACCTTGTACGCTATGCAGAGGAATTTCCCAAATACGGAAAAAACCTAAAATATGGTCTACGCGATAGGCATCAAAATATTCGGCCATTTTTTCAAAACGACGCAACCACCAACCGTACCCGTCTTTAGCCATTTCGGGCCAGTTATAAGTAGGAAAGCCCCAATTTTGCCCCGTAGCGGAGAAAGGATCCGGCGGAGCACCGGCTTGGGCATTCAAATTATACAATTTGGGCTCAGCCCACGCATCTGCACTTTGGCGGGAAACCCCGATAGGGATATCCCCTTTGAGCAAAATACCTTTTGAGCGGGCATAATCTGCTGCAGCCAATAACTGTTTATGCAACAGATATTGCACGTAATAATGAAAAGAAATTTCTTCATACGCGGGGCCGGAAGGTGCACACAAAGCATTGATTTGCTCTCTGTTATATACGGAGAAACGCGGCCATTTTGCAAAATCGGGTGTGCCAAACTTATCACGCAAATAACTAAATGCCGCATAAGGCACCAACCAACGTTTATTACGATCAAAAAATTCTTTATAACCGCGGGTCGTAAATGTTTGCCCTTCGTCCTCTTTAAAGACTTCTTGCAAATATTCTCTTTTTAACCGATTTACTTCTTCATAATCTACTTGGGGCAAGGCATTAAGATCTTTACGTTCCCGCTCAAATAATTCCGCTTGTTTTTTATTTTTTAATGCAGGAAGTTGTTTCAAATCCACATACATCGGGTGCAAAGCATATACGGATACGGCATTGTACGGATAAGAATCCGTCCAAGTACCGGTCAAAGTAGTATCGTTGATAGGTAAAAGTTGAATAACTTTTTGTCCGGACATCGCCGCCCAATCAGCCAATGTTTTTAAATCTCCGAAGTCTCCCACTCCAAAGCTTTTTTCTGTACGAATGGAAAACACCGGCAACACCACACCCGCAGCCCGCCACGGGGCACGGCCGAACAGAGGGCATTGATCCGAAAGAACAATGGATTCTTCGTCCTTAATCACAAGGAAAGGCAGCACTCTGTCCGCTCCTTGCTCCCACTCCACAGAGCCGTCTGTTTTGCGGGTAATAAATTTGTATAAAGAGCCACCTTTTACCTTTTCTGCGTCCAAGGAAATGCTCCACTCATGCAAGGAAGTTTTTTGCATAGAAAGAGCTTGCAGCGTATCCCATGCACCCAAGGCTTTTTCTTCCCCGCACAAACATAACACTTCCCCCTCTTTAAGCTGAGGGGCAAAAGCTCTTAAAATAATAGTTTTATTGAACACCAAATCCGCCCCTTTATAATAAAGGTGGTCTTCTTGGGTGTTGGTATAAGCAGTGCTGTAAAGAGGAGATAAAGTCGGGGCATCGCGCCAAGAATCTCTGAGCTCATAACGTTTAGCCGGATTTTTGCCGGTTACCAACTTGCGCGGAACAGCCCGCCATTCACGGCGCTTTACGACACCGTTTTCATATACAGCATAATAATAGATCAGTTCCGCCCCTTCCGGAAGTGCAATTTCAATCGTAGCTTTCCACGTTTCGCCGTCTGTAGTATGCAGAGGCAACACACGCTCCCTTCCCGGCATTCCAAATCCTGACAAACGCAACACAGCTTTGATTTGTTCTCCCCATCGGGTACGGTACGGCAGCGTAAAATGCAAATGCATATAACTCCTCCAGAAATTAATAAAGTTAAAAGGCGGGACCTGCTTCTTTCATTATAACATTCCGGCAGAATTTTGGCACAAAGAAAATGGTGCAAAAAAATATTTCAAGTTATCAATGATTTTGATAAAAATGTTCAAACACAGCCACCACATCCGTTTGGCGGCGATCCTGAGCCACATCTAGCGGGGTTTGACCTTGATTATTTTGCACATTGGTTTGTATATGAGGATGTGCAAGCAAAGCTTTTACCATATCGGTTTCTCCGTTTAGGGCTGCTAAATGCAAGAGGGTATTCCCATTAGGC
>JAFUJU010000030.1 GCA_017468055.1 Elusimicrobiaceae bacterium | reverse complement strand
ATCTTCCGTTTCCGTTTTATTCTTCATTATCAAATAACCGGCTTGTATCAAACAATCCATAAATTCCTTGTAGTCTGTTTCATTCATTTCTTCTTGCCCCCAAATAAACGCCCCCAAAAGCCCCGGCGTTGCGTTGTGCCGGCGTTTTCTTCTGCCGGTGCTTCATCCTGGCTTGCCGGTGTTTCCTCTTCTCCTGGCGTGTCCTGGGCGTTCAACACCTCTTCAACCCTTTCAACGGGGGGTGTTATACCTTTTTCAACCCCCAAAAGGAATTGATTGTTTCGTTGTAGTTCCTGGCTTTGTTCCAGTAGCAACACAAGTTTGCCGGCTTGCTGTTGTATGAAAACATCCTTTTCGGCGTTGCTTTTCCGCAATTCCAGGGCTTCCTCTTGTAGCCTGGCAATCTGTTTATCCTTTTCGGCAAGTTGCTTTTCCAGGGCTTCCAGGGCAACCTGGATTGCCGGCGGGGTTTGTTCGGCGTTCTTCAACCCCTCTTCAACCTTTTCAACCGGGGGTGTTATACCCTCTTCAACCAGGGCTTCAACGGATAAATACCGCTTTCCGTCAATGATTTTGACATACTTTGCCAAAGTTCCCCCCAGGCGTTTATACACGGCGGAAACAGAAACGCCCCGGCGGGTGGCGTATTCGGCTACTGTAATATAATCATTCTGTTGTGTTGTCATCTTGCCCCCCTGGATACCCTAAATTATCAAACAATGATAGTTGATACAGTTCTTTTTCTGTATTGTAAAACCGGCGGTGTGCTTCTTCAATGTCCCCGGGCAAGGTGCTTTCTTTCAAGTTTGAAATACTGAAAAGAATGTGCGTATTCACACGCCCGGTTTTTCTGTATGATACATCAACTTTCAGTTCTGTGTATGTATTCACATCAAGCAACGCCGGCAACAATACCCGCTTTTTGAAATTGGCGAAATTGTCATAACTAACACAATCCAGGTGTTCCTTGATTTCATCAACGGAAAATTCAATGTTGCTTCCCAGGTTGGCAACGGATTTCAAAAGTTCATACAGCATAATGCCGTATTTAGTTTTCATTTTGATTACATTGTGGAGCGGGAAAGCGGTGTAATTTTTGGAAAGCATAAGCAAGTATGGCTTCAAATCTTCATCCAGGCGTATTTTTATCTTTCCGCTTTTCTTGTAAATTGTGGCTTTGTCAATCCAGGAAACAGTTTTTTCGCTGTCCTCTGCTACTAACCACATAACCCGGCTTTTCAACTTGGCAATAACTTCTTTCAAATACGGGTAGTTTTCTCCGCCGGCTTGAATACCACAAATCCGGCAAAACTCCGCAATATCAAAAATCTGTTCTTTCAGTTCCGTGTCGTCCGGTTTTATTCTGCTGATAACATACAACAAAACTTTCTGTTCCAGTAGGGAAAGGCTGTTGCCGGCGTTCTTGGCAACCTGGAATTTGTTTTTTTGTATAATTGTGTTGTGCTTTACAACTAAATAATCCCGGGAAATACTCCGTCTGTATTCATCCGTTTCCGTCAAAAGTTGGGTTTTTGGTTTGGCTTCCATAGAAATACCCCCTTTTGAATACATAATAACACCAATAAAGCCAATAGGCAACATAAATCTTTCGTTGTTGCCTTTTATAAATAACATCGGCGTAAGCCGATACCTTTTTATTTGCCGGCGGAAGCCGGCTATACTTATACATATTTATATTATTATTTTTATTATTTTTTATAATATAGTATAGGGGTGTTTCAGGCAACATTTATTGAAAAGACAGGCAACACTTATTGAAACGAAAAGCAACATTTATTGAAAAGATAGGCAACATTTATTGAAAAACTTTTCCCGGTGTGGCGGGCGGTTTTTCCCGCCTTTATAACCGGAAAACCGGTGGCGGATGGCTACAACAAACCAGGACGCCTGGCACGCCCCCAGGAAGCCCGCAAACGCCCGGCTTTTGTCCTGGTATCATTTCCCCCAAAAACAAAAATAACGCCCCTGGTGGCGTTCCAGGGGCTTTGTTTTTTGAGGCGGGCGGGTATCACTTGCCGAAATTCTTGAAAATATCATCCAGGGCGGAAGCAACTGCCTTTTCAAGTTGTTCTTCAATCTGTTTTTCTATCTCTTTATCCAGGCGTTCCTACGCAAGTAATTCCTGGTAATACTCTTGCCGGCGGGCAAGTATGGCTTGATAGTTTTCATCGGCTGTTTTGCCGTTCAGTTGATAGTAGTATCTGTCCGGACACTTGCCGGTGCGGTGGTAGTATTCTAATAAATCCATTTTTCATTTACTCCTTGTTTCAAAAATTGGGTATAGGCGTTTCAAAATTTGGGTATAGGCTACGGCAAATTTTGGGTATGTCTTATAAAGCCAGGGTAATGCCCTGGGATAAACAGATTGCCGAAAACCGCCTTGCTTATTTTCGGCAATCTATGGCAAAGTTTTGTTGCTAACTTTCCCCCCGGTATTTAGCACCGGTATTCGTTTCTTTCTCTTCCGTTGCTGTCCCTGGTTTTCTTGATTGATAATAAACCAGTAGCCGAAAGGGTTTTATTGTAGCCGGCTACTTTCGCAAGATAATTATTTGAATTTTCGCAATAACCGCAAGCGGAAAGAAATTGCCTTGCGGTGCTGTCTGTTGTCTTGCTTTTGGAAATACCGCAATAATACCGCAAGTAAAGAAAATACTGTATCAATAGGCAATCCTGGCTTTCAACTAAAAACGAAATTTCAAAGGCGGATAAAACCACAAAGGATTGATTTTCTTTTGCTCCTGGCTAACTACGAAAGTTATTTTTCAAGATAATTTCCTTGCGTTCCTTGTCATAGGAAAAATAATTTTTGTATGCTTCATCATTCAGCACCCGGGAAAGGCTGGATTTAGAAAGGATTTTTTTGCCGGCTTTGGCTTCAATCCGTCCCGCAAGTTCTTCCAGGTTAGCAAACTACACTTTATCGTATAGTTTGCTTTCCTTGTTATAGTCGGCAATCAGCCAAAAGCACAACACCGGCAAATAGTTGTATTTCTTCACGCCTGGATAATAGGGAATGTAATACTGTCGCATTATTGTTTCTTTCTCCTGGCGTGTGCTTCTTTCACATTGTCAGCCAGGGAAAGCCACTACAAGTTATCCAGGCTGTTTTCCTTGCGGTTTGCGTTCCGGTGGTGGGTGGTATCCTTGCCGGCTTCCGGTGTTCCCAGGAAAGCCAGGCACACAAGCCGGTGAATATACTGTTTCTTCCCGTTTATACTAACCTTTTGGTATCCGTGCCCGTTATCAAAGGGTTTCAAAATACGGGCTTCATACTGGCAATACGATTTTACACGCCCTTTATTGCTGATAAAATACTTGCCATTCGTGCCGGCAATCGGCTTCCACTCTTCGCCGGTAATGTCCTGGGTGCTGTCCTGGCAATACTCGGCGTTGAATACATCACGATACAACCGCTTCAACCCTACTTGCTAACGCGTGCCGGCTTTGTTGTATAGTGAAAAGGTGTATTCCTTGCCGGCAATCGGTGGCACATCCTGGCGTGTCCTGGCTTCCTGGATAACACCTTGCCGGTTTATTTGATAGTTTGGGAATGTAGGAATAATAAAAAAAGTATTGTTTGTTTCCATAGTTATGCCCCCTACAAGTTAGCAACGATTTCTTGTAGTCGTTCCAGGCGTTCCGGTGAAAAGTTATAGTTGCCTTTCAACCAGGAATAAAAACTACTTCGTTTTACTTCCAGGTATTCCGCTATTTCAATATACGGAACATCACAATAGCATTTCAATTCTTTACATTTTCTTCGCATTATATCATTCATTGTTTTATACCTCGCAATCAAGATTTTTATGGAAAAGTGATAGTAATTGCCGAAAAGGTAATGCCCCCAGGACAGCACAAACCCGGGGGCAACACCGCAACAAACAATACTTTTTCTTTTCCATAGATACTTGAAAATGCCACTATTACATTTGATAGTTTTCGCCCAAACTTTTTTTGATTTACCGGGCGTTTGTCCTGGATACCCCCGGGGGGATATTCGGGAAAAAATATATTTGAAATCAAAAAAGGGGTATTATGTGGGACACACTCCGACGAAAAGCAACGGCGGTTTCGGACTACGAAAAGCAATAGTAAAAGCCTGGGTTATAATTCCCAGGCTTTTACTTTCTTGTAAAATGTTGTTGCTGTCATATTGAAATGCTTTTGAATTGAAACGGCGGTGCGTTCGCCGGCACGCCACGCCCGGCACATTTCCCGGAATTTCTTTTCATCAATATCCATCGGTTTCCGTCCCTTATAAACGCCGGCTTTCTTCGCTTCCGCAATTCCTTCCGCCTGGCGTTGCCGGTTGTAGCCCCGTTCCAGTTCCGCACAAGCACCGAAAACAGTTAGCATAAATTTTCCTTGCGGGGTTTCTGTATCAATGTTTTCTTTCAATGATACAAAGGCAACGCCCTTTTCGTTCAACTCCTGGACGATGTTTAGCAAATCGGCGGTGTTTCTTGCCAGCCGGGAAATCTCGCTAACGATAACAACATCACCCTGGCGGACGAAAGACAACATATTTTCAAGTTCTTTTCTTTTGGTGTTCTTTCCGCTTGCTTTATCCAGGAATACCTTTTCACAACCGGCTTCCCTGGCGGAAGTCATTTGCCGGGCTTCGTTCTGCTCCTGGGTGGATACTCTTGCGTAAAATACTTTCATAATTGGCAACCCCTTTTGTTTTTTGATTGTATAAACATTATAGCATAAACATAGGGTGGTTGTCAATAGTTTATATATAATTTATAGGGAATTTCAACCCTAAAATTATACTTTTCAAGCATACAGTTAGGTTATGCCCTAAGTGTATGCTTTGGGAAAAGAAAAGCCAGGACAACCGGCGGGGTTGTCCTGGCGTGGGAAATAGGTGGCATTGTGCCACACGGGCATTTGCTTTTGCCCTTTCACCTTTACTATGTATCCAGGCGGGCAAATGGTGACACTTTTTTTTGAAAAAGAAAAAATTTTTTTATTTGCCGGGCTTCACGAAAACACGAGTCCAATAGAAAAAGCGGGTGTATTCGGTTTCGTTCATAATGCCGGTGCTGTCGGCGTTGTCCTTGCGATACTTCTTGAAAGCCTTTTCCAGTTCGGTAGCCTTGCCGGCAAGTTTGATTTCCTTGGTAATGTCGGCAACCTCTACGGGGAAAGTGCGGGCAAACCAATGTAGTGCGTTGTTGTAGCCCTTTTTGCGTTCCTTGCCGGTTTCGGTGTGCTTCTTGTTGCCCTCTTCATCAACGGCGGTTTCGTTCTTCTTTGCGGTGAAAGTATCCAGGGCTTCCTGGTTGTCTTTCAAATACTCCTGGATGTATTCTTCATCCAGGCGGGCAACCTTTTCCGCTTTCTTTACACGGGGTTCAACGGAAAAGCCATACTTGCGATACTTTTCAATTTGTGCTTCTTCCTTTTCCGTCAATGCCAGGATGTCAGCATAGATAACTTTCTTTGCTTCGTCAATTTCATAGTGTCTTGCCATAGTAAAAAATCCTTTCTGTATTTACAATTT
>JAFUJU010000029.1 GCA_017468055.1 Elusimicrobiaceae bacterium | reverse complement strand
TTTCGCCCGGGATTTTAAATTTATATGCGCAGGGGGGGACTCTCCTTCCGGTCGTTTTGTTGACCCCAAACGCCTGCAGGCCGGGCTCGCGGTTTTTGCCTTTCGGGCAAAGCAAGTATATGCCCTCAAACAAAAACATCGCTCCGCCTTTCTCCTCCCCACACACGCAAAGCAGTTTGCGTGTTCCCTGTATAAATTAAAAATCCCGAGCTTTCGCCCGGGATTTTAAATTTATATGCGCAGGGGGGGACTCGAACCCCCAAGCCGTGAGGCATGCGCCCCTCAAACGCACGCGTATACCACTTCCGCCACCTGCGCTAAAAAGCGCTATTACTGCGAGGGATATTAACTACTGCTTAAATATTTTAGCAAAAAAAATACTCTCTGCGCAAAACAACTTCTTAAAAATCTATTTTCCCGTCGTAAGAGTCATATACTTTTTGATATAATTTTAAATATCTGCTTACAGAGGAAACATGAATCCGCTTATCGCTGCGTGGCTATGTTGGGCAATTATCGGACTTTCTCCCATCGTGGGGCATTTTGCTGCCGCGATGATACACCCTGTTTTGCTCGTATTTTTAGGCACATTACTAGCATGTGCTTATTTTGCCCCTTGGCTAAGCAAAAATGCACAATGGAGACGCCTATTAGCCAAGGAAAACCGACTCCCTTTTCTTTTTATCGGCACATTCGGCACCGCTCTTAGTTTTTCTATTCTGCTTTGGGCATTGCATTACACCACACCCGCCAATGCCGCCATTTTGCAACAATCAGAACTTGTTTACTCTCTGCTGATTTCTTTTCTCTTTCTTAAAGAAAACCCCAGCAAATATCAAATAACCGCCAGCTTTTTGGTGTTGGCGGGTTCGGTGCTAATTCTGACAAAAGATCAATACTCCGCCCGTTGGATTGGGGATTTAATGATTATCGGATCCACGTGGATGTTACAAACGGCCTCTTGCGTGGCAAAAAAATTATCTGCGCGGGCGAACCACCGTCTCATCGCTGCGGCACGCAATTTTTATGCTTTGCCCGCTTTACTGATTTTTGTGATTTTTGCCTCCGTGCGGGGGGATTTGTATTTCCGTTTCAATTGGAGCAGTGCCGGCATTATTTTTTATACCGGTATATTTAAGTATGTTTTAGCTATGCTTTTATGGTACTATGCCATACACAAATTAGACTTAGCCAAAGTAACCGCCATTTATTTATCTTATCCCGTTTTGTCTTTTGTTCTTTCCGTCATTTTAGGATTGGAGAGCCCGCATTTGTACCAATTTTTAGGCCTTGCTCTTACTTTGGCAGGCGCTTATTGGATCAGCATCATTCTTCGTAAACAACAGGAGCCTCTATGAAAAAATCACCCATCGTAGCCATTTGGATTGCATGGTTTGTAACGGCGGCCAATTTGATCGTCGGTAAATTTGCTGTTCCCTATATTACTTCGGCTTTATTTTTATTTTTAAGTTGTGCCGGTGCCGTGCTTTGTTTTGTACCGCATATACAAAAAGTAAACGGTTGGAAACTGCTTTTTGACAAAAAACTGATTTGGCAGTATTTAGGGCTCGGCACCTTGGGGACTGCTTTGCCCATGACCGTGTTTATGATTGCCTTAAATTTTACCACCCCTACCAATGCGGCTATTTTAAATCAATTTGAAATTGTTTATTCCATTCTGCTAGCATGGCTTTTGCTAAAAGAACGGCCCACCCTTAAACAAATTGGAGGTTCCTTGCTGGTGATCAGTGGGGTAACATTACTTTTGTGGCAGGCGGGTTTTTCGGTGCAGTTGAAGGGGGATTTGATGATTATCGGCTGTTTATGGATGTTTCAGCTTAGCCATATTTTTGCTAAAAAACTACCCACAGAAATGGACCCGCAACTCATCGCAGCCGCCAGAGCTTTGTTTGCGCTTCCTGCCCTATTTTTGCTTATAATATATATAGTGTGTACACAGGGTATTATTTTCACGCCTGTTTCCACACTGTGGTGGACGTTGTTATTCTCGGCAGTTATTAATTATTTCTTGGGAAATACCTTTTGGTACTATGCCATACGTAATATGGACCTGGGAAAAGCCTCTGCCATTATCCTGTCCTACCCGGTGATGACTTTTGTTTTATCGGCCCTGCTCGGGCTGGATAAAATTACCATTTTCAAGGTGCTTGGGTTACTGTTGGCCTTATTTGGAGCGTATATAGTCACAGGCATCGTCAAAACGCAAGGAGATATGAAGAAATGAAAAAGCTGGTATTGTTTGATTTGGACGGCACATTAATCAATGCGGGGGGAGCCGGTAAATCTGCCCTGAGCAAAGCCGTCAAAGACTTATACGGAAAAGAACCCAAGTTTGAAGCTTCTTTCATCGCAGGAAGGACCGATACGGACAATTTTGGTATTGTGTATGAATTGGTAAAAGGAAAAAAGGCCACCAAAACCGAAATTAACAAAATACATAAAAAATATTTAGAACTATTACCCGGTGAAGTTAAAAATTCCTGCAAGAAAAAAACCTATAAATTAATTACCGGTATTAAGAAGTTTTTAGAAAGATTATCCCAAGAAAAAGATGTTATTTTAGCTTTGGGAACCGGTAATATGCAAGAAGGTGCTTTTATCAAGCTGGACCCTTCCGGCTTGAGCAAATATTTTGCTGTAGGCGGGTTTGGAGAAGACGGAAAAACCCGCGAAGAAATGCTACGTGCTGCTGTAAAACGGGCTGAAAAAAAATGCAAGACTAAACTGTCGCCCGATCAAGTATTCGTGGTGGGAGACACACACCGCGATATCAGCGCGGCCAAAGCCTGTGGGTTTCATCATGCGCTTATTATGCCGGTCAGTCCTAAAGACCGCAGACTACAGCTTTCTCCGGCAGAACTGGAAGTAAAAGATTTCACGGATATTGAAACATTTCTGGTTTGGCTGGGATTAAATACAGACCCCAAAGGGGTTAAACGCGGCATTTATATTTCGCCGGCCAGCGCTATTGAACACGTATTTTTCAGCCGCACCGGCATTGACGAAGACCGCCTGAAAATGCTGAAAATTAAAAAATATGAAGATTTGCCCTCCGGCACAATCATGTAGGAATGCTCATGGAATGGTTTAAAGCAGCCGAAAAATTTAACCAGGCATTGGCTTCTTCCGACCCGACACCGGGCGGGGGGGCTGCTGCTGCTATGGCAGCCACCATGGGCTGTGCATTGGCCTTGATGGCATTGCTGACTACCGTCAACAAAAAATCTACTTCCGATGAGGTCAAAGCCCGTTTGGACGTCCATATCCGCAAATTAGGCGCGCTCAAAACCCAACTCAACGGTTTTATCCAAGAAGACGGGGCCGCGTATTCGGCTTTCTTGGTAGCTAAGAAGCTCCCCAAAGAAGATACTGACCGCCCCAAAGCCATGGAAGATGCCCTCATCTATGCCGCCAAAATACCGACAGACACCGCCACCACGGCTATTCAATGCTTGCGCGAGATTGATGCTGTCAAAAACGATGTTGCCCCTGTCATTTTATCGGATATTTATTGCGCCCAACATTTACTAAAAACGGCCGTACGTTGCAGTGTAGAAAATATCAAAGCCAATTTGGCATTTATCCAAAATGAAAGTTGGATCCAAAAATTTAAACAACATATTGAAGTATTTCTAAAATCTTGTTAAGGAAACCGTATGAGCGAAAAAGCAACCAAAGGCAGCGGCATGTTAGGCACGATATACAAAATGCTACCCAATATTGACGACGATTACGCCGCCAAACTGGTCTATACCTTGGAAAACAAAAAAAGTTTGACCCGCTTACAGCAGGATATCGCAGATATTTCGGCCCAGCTGGGTGACGGGTGTGAAATGTCTGACACCATTGTAGCGAAAATACTGCTAGACGAAATTACTTTACCGGCAGCTTTACGCCAGTTGCGTGTTTACAACAATGCCGTTTCCGTGGCGGAGCTGGCAGATGCTTTAGATACTCCGCCGCAATCCATAGATTTATTACTTAACTACTATGCTTCTTTCGGCTCTCACCGTTTTTTTGATACGGAATTTGCCCGCGCTCTAAAAGATGTAAAAGACAATAAAGAGTTATCCGATGCCGACAAAGCCCAATATGCTTTAGACATGTTGATTCAAGAGGCCCAACAGGATTTACCAAAGAATGAAAAATTATTGTTGGAAAACAAAAAAGCCATTTACCAAGCTGCCGATAAGTACCACTTGTCCGTTAAAATGACGGCGGCTCTCTTGGGGTTTTACATGGCACCGGGGGCGGCCGATTTCAGCAAGCATTTTGAAGAGCAAATGACTGCGCTCCAATCCATTAACGCAGATGAAAATCTCAATGCGTCTTTAGCGGCCAAAACATTACTCTGCCAAATTACTCCCAAAGATGCCCAAGACATTGCCCAAACTTCCGCGCTTTTGAAAGGACAAATTTTGGAAGAAGATTTACTGATTATTGCTTGCCGCTATTTAAAAGTAAAAACCCCGCAAGACATTTATGATGCGTTTGATGCCGTTCTTAAAAAGTTGCCTCATGTCAGCCAAAAAGAAGAAAATTTAGGTTTGGCTGTTCAAGTGCTTTTAGACGGAACAAAGGAATGTTTTGACAGGGCACAACAAAAAGCCTCCTTAAGAAGAGAACAGATTTTACTTCGAAAAGCCCTTTCCAAAAAAGAGGTTTACAGCGGTTATGAATATGATATTGCCGAACGCTTTGCCGGACAAAAAACCTATATTCAAATTGAACGAGAAACCAATGAGCTTCTGCAACAGTTACCTCATTGCCAAAATGAATTGGAAAATAAAGAACTAGCTTGCAAAGTTTTGTTAGGCACACTCGGTTTGGAAGAAGCCCGCAAACAGGCCTCTTATTTAAGAGACTTAAAAGCCAAATCTCTGACCAAAGGTTTAGCACCGCAAGCTTTAAAAAATTACCTAGGCACCAAACCTGCCGAAGAGCTGATTGGATTTTTTGAAACATCTTTGGCTCCGTACACATTTTGGAAATCGGACCAAGCTTTGCATGCGTATGCTTTGCAAACCTTAGTGGGAGAGCTGAACGGGACGTCCGACAAACAAATTTCCACTTTCGTATTTTATATGTTAGAAAACGGATCTTCTTTAGAGCTGGTGGCCGATATGATGACCAATATTCAGGCACATAAAGGCTCCAGAGAAGATTTGGAAAAGTTGTTAGAGATGTATAAAAAAGCCTGCCGTAGCAGTAAAGAAGGCTAATTATAAATACAAGATATTAAAAAAAAGCTATTAAAACCGCCTTAAATTTAGTATGCTTGTATTGTGACGGTTTATTTTTATTTTCAGGGTGAAAAAGAAAATGAGATAATGGGTATATATTAACGATAAAGTAGATGGTCCTTTTGATGAGATCAAATTAGCAGACGTGGCGGGCTTTACTCCCGATACGTTGATTTGTGCCGAAGAAGTGAACGGCGGCAGCCAAGAATGGGTGAAAGCGTCCTCCATATTTGAGTTTGACGAAGCTACCAAAACTATGACGCGCACCAACATGACCGAAGAAGATTACAGAAAGCTGACCGGTCAAACGGAGCCGGAGCCTGCCCAAGAAGAGCAAGCCCAGACGCAGACAGGATCTATTGATAATGCTGCTACCCAACTTTTAATTGAAAAAATTGACCACTTAACCCGCGAAATTGAAGGTATGAAAGGTAAGCTGGACGAAGCCTTGGCCGCTGCAGCGGCCGCCCAAGCGGAAATGACCAAGCACAACTTAGCCATTGCCGCGGCTGCTGCCCAAAAAGCGGAAGAAGAAAAGACGAAAGAACAAGAGAAAGAAAACACCCAAACTCAGCCCTCCGCTGATACCGTCACGGACGATGCATTAATTACCAATACAGCCAGCTTAGTCAATCACGCCGAACAACTGGTGGCCCAGGCCAGTGAAGAAAATACGGAAAAACCGATTGACTTTTTGGACGAAATCCAAATTGACTCCGCCAAATCCGAAAATTTAGCTGAAAAAGCAGGGGAAGAAGTGGTGTTACGCTCGGCCTTGGATTCTTTATACAATGCCGACAAAATACAAACGGAAGAAGAAAAAGAATCCACTTTCCAAGATTTACTCTCTCCGATTAAAACTGCCGCTGTGGCAACTGCCGCCGTCGGTACCGCTGCCGTGGTTGCAGCCTCTTTGAGTGACGATAAGCAAGAAGATACCACCGAAGAACAAGTAGAAGATGCTCCGCAACAAGCTGTGGTGGAGCAAGTGGAAGAGCCCGTCCAAGAACCCGTTCAAGAGCCGTTGGCCGAACCGGTAGAAGAACCGGCCGTAGCGCCTGTGCAAGAGCCGGCGATAGACTTAGCCCAAGAGCCGACCCAAGAACCGATTACAGAAGAACAGCGTGAAGAGTTGATTAACGAAATTACGGCTCCGGCCCAACAAAATGATTTCATTTTACAAGCCCTTGAAGAAGCTCAAAAAGAAGAAAATGCGGCTGAGCCTGCCCAAGAGCCTGCTCAAGAGCCGTTGGCCGACTTGCAAGAAATTGCTCCTGCTGCCGAAGCCTCTGCTCAAGAAGAAGCTTTGCCTCAGGAAAAAGAATCTTTAGACCTTTCCGATACGCCGCAATTATCTATTATCAATGAAGCTGAAGAAACTCCGGCAGTGGCCGAAGCGGAACTTTTGCCTGTCCAAGAACAACCGGCCGTTTTGGATAGTTCTTTAACTCCGATGGGTCCGGAAGAAATTGCTGATGCTCCCAAAGAAATTACCGAGACCGTAAAAGAATTGGTCCCCGGTAAAAAACTGGAAGATACCCAATCCGACGGGGATGGCATCTTGTCTCAAGCAGATTTAGAAGAAGCCTTCACTGAAAGAGCTCCTTTGCAGGAAACTTTTGCCTTACCGGAAGACAATGTACAAGAGACCAACGAGGCAGAGAATCCGCTGCCGGAAGGACAAGGTTTCTACAATCCGGGGGATATGACAGAAGTGGAACTCAAAGAAGGCTCTACTTACTTAATTTCCGACTTTATTCCTCCGGCCCTAACCAAAACCGTTGAAGAAAACACACAGACCAAAACGGAAACGGGTGTGGAAGAATTGGCTCCGTCCGCCGCGGCAGTAGCGGCAGGAGCGGCCGCCATAGCAGCTACGGCCACCGTCACGGCTGCCATTCCGGATGCTATTACCAAAAACGAAAGTGTGCAAGAGATTACTCCGGTTAAAGATGAAGCTGATTTGACCATGTCTAAAGTCATCTTGGAAAACACAATCAAAACCAAACGCGGTGCCACCATGGATATTAAAACTGTTCCTATGGTCCAAGAGCCGGCCGATACCCAACGTTTGGATTTGTCCGATTCTGAACTGGCAGACATCAATGCCCAACATGATTTAAAGGAAGCAGATATTAAACCTTCTTCCAACAACTTGACTAAAATTATTTTAGGCTCTTTGGTAGCTTTGGTAATTGCGGCCATTATTTATATCATGTTGGCTTACTTGGAAATTATACCTGCCCAATTTAATTTCTTGAAGAAAGGCCCCTCTGCCCAAGAACTTCAAGCAGAGCAAGCCCAACTCAACGAAATGTTAAGCATGCCAGCTGAAAATAATTTGATGCCGCAACCTTTGCCGCAGGATCCGTTCGGGGCGGCCCAACCGCTTCAATTGCCGGCCAATGTGGAAAACCAATTAGATCCGGCTGTTGCCACTTCAAATCCGTTAGACCCTGTATTGGCCGAAGTGAAAAATTATGCCTTGTCTAATGGCCAGACATTGCAACAGTTGATCAATGCCAAGCATCCGGCTATGCAGGATATGATTGAGTGGAGTATTACCACGGCCGTCGAACCGCAGAACTACTCGGTATTAGTCAAAGTACCGCCCGAGAATCCGCAAAGCTTCAAAATCTCTTACCGTTTTAATTACAATACGGTAACCAAAGCATTGGATCCGACGATTTCCGACTCTAAAAACTTATTAGATTCCGTAAACGTCGCCCGCTAAACGGCTTTTAATCCAAAACCCCTGTCTGAAGACAGGGGTTTTTTGATACACTATTTTTATGAATAGCCAAGCATTGATTGCCAAAGCGGCTGAAACACATTTCTTGACGGAAGATGAAATTTTGCATTTACTGCAAGATGAAACCGCCCATGAAGCCATTCTTCAGGCAGCTGACAGCGTGCGGAAAAAATACGTAGGAGATGAAGTGCATTTGCGCGCGCTGATAGAGTTCACCAACATTTGCAAAAACAATTGTCTTTATTGCGGTTTGCGGGCTGAAAACCCTTGTGTTAACCGATACCGCATGCAAGATGAGCAAATCCTTACTTTGGCACAAAAAGCCGTAACATACGGCTATAAAACGGTTGTCCTGCAAGGGGGGGAAGACCCTTTTTTTACCACAGAAAAAGTGGTTTTTCTGTTACAAAAAATAAAAGCGTTGGGCTTAGCCATTACCCTCAGTATCGGGGAACGGTCTTACGAAGATTATCAGGCTTTCAAACAGGCAGGAGCTGACCGTTATTTGTTGCGCATTGAAACAACCGATAGAGCCTTGTATGAAAAATACAATCCAAACATGAGTTTTGAAAACCGCCTGCGCTGTCTAAACGATTTAAAAAAGTTAGGTTATGAGGTAGGCACGGGGATTTTGGTAGGACTGCCGGATCAAACCATGCAGTCCATTGCCAGAGATATCCTTTTTTTCAAAGAATTGGGCGCGGATATGATTGGACTGGGGCCTTTTATACCGAATCCTCAAACACCCTTAAAAAACGCGCCACAGCCCGTTTTAGAGCCTGCATTAAAGGTCATGGCACTCACGCGTCTACTGCTGCCTGATGTGAACATTCCCGCCACCACCGCCATGGAAACATTAGAGCCAAACGGGCGCATCAAGGCCCTGCAAAGCGGAGCGAATGTAGTAATGCCTAACATCACGGAGGGGGAAGAACGGCAAAATTACGCCCTTTACCCCGGCAAAGCAGGGGCTAAAGACACTCCTTTATCTTTCCGCGACAAACTGACCGCCAAACTGGCCGAAATCGGACGCCCCGTATCCACGGGTTACGGCTGGCATAAGAAGAAGATATAAAATCCAGCCTAAAAGCGGGATTTTTTAAAAGGAACAATTTTCTGATGATTCATTTAAGGCAGAACCACAAAGCATTTTGCATATTCTAACACCCACAGACCCTTCTGGCTCATTTGAGTAACAATATCCTTTTTTTCCATCTACATATTTTCCTAACAAATATCCTTTATCAACATTTTGGGCCACCACATAGGCACTAGAGGGAGTAGAGATAGAAGAGGTCCAAAGGGCTTTGTAGGTAAAATTCGTATTTTCTATATCAATTTCTATATCTAGTTCATCTATAATTTCAGATAAAGAGACCGCCATGCCGGAAGTTGGTGGCAAGCTTCCATTAGCCATGTAATAACGATTCAAAGCATCGGTGACGGCTTTTAGTGTAACAATGGCCTGTGTTACTCTGGCCCGTTCCACCGCTACTTGATACTTCGGTAAAGCTACCGCAGACAAGATACCTATGATTAAAACGACTACTAATAATTCTATCAACGTAAAACCTTTTTTCATTTTTTTCTCCTTATATATGCCTTAAAGACCAATTAAACAGCCTTTAAAAATTGGGTCTATATTCAACGATGAAATTGTAGCAAAAAAAAAAAACGTGTCAAGAGGTGACGCGCTCTTCCGACGAGAAAATGTTACTTTTTTTATTGCCAAATAAGTAAACAAAAAGACTAGACGATTAAATAAACCAAATATGGAAAATGGTTGAGCATAACAGCAACACAGGGTAAAACTTTACGTTTTACCCTGTGTGCAAAAAAATCATAACTGTAAAAGCCGTTAACAAACTAAAGACTATTTTACAGCTCCTTGTAAAATGCGCAAAAGCACATTAAATACCGTTTCGCTCCATTGGACACTGACCCATTCATACGGACCGTGCGGATTTTCGTACCCGGCAAAAATATTTGGTGTGGGTAAGCCGCGTAAAGACAGCTGGGATCCGTCCGTACCGCCACGCGCTTGGATAAGCTCATAATCCACTCCTTCTTCTTTCAGCGCTTTGACCAACACGTCCATGGCTTGCGGTTTGGCTTCCAGCACATCTTTCATGTTGCGGTATTGTTTAAAAATTTCCAAATGGATTTTGGCATTGGGATATTTGGCCCGTTTTTCTTCTACAATTTTTTCCAAATCTTTTTTAAACTGCTCAAACTGGACCAAATCATGATGGCGGACAATACCTTTTAAAGTGGCTTTATCTAACTGAGCTTGCATATTCATAAACAAGATAAAGCCTTCTTCTTTTTCCGTCGTTTCAGGCAGTTTATCTTCCGGCCAAGTAGATACGATGTCAGAGGCAATACGCACCGGATTAGCCATGATTCCTTTGGCAGAGCCGGGGTGACAGTTATTACCCTCAATGGTAATGACAAAGCGGTCCGCATTAAAGTTGCCATAGTCAATTTTGCACAAATCAGCCCCGTCAATGGTGTAAGCAAAATCCGCCGGAAAACGGGATAAATCAAAGTGGCTGATACCCGTGCCGGTTTCTTCATCAATGGTAAAAGAAACTTTAACACAACCATGTTTCACTTCGGGGTGAGCCAGCAGATATTCGCCCAACGTCATAATAATGGCAATACCTATTTTATCATCTCCACCCAAAAGCGTATTTCCGTCAGCGGTCACAATATCATGTCCTAAACATTTCAGCAAAGCAGGCGCCATTTTGGGCGTAAGCACAAGGCCTTTTCCTTCATTAATAACAATGTCTCCGCCTTGGTAATTGGTATGTAAAACAGGACGAATATTTGTTCCGCTGAAATCTTCCACCGTGTCCATGTGTGCCAATAGCCCCACCGTCGCACCGTCTGCATTGGCCGGAATTTCTCCGAACACAAAACCGTTTTTATCTATATCCACATTGGCAAAACCGATTTCTTTCATTTCCCTGGCTAACATTTTGCCAAAATCTAATTGGCTATCCGTGGTAGGCACCGTCTCACTCATACCGTTGCTGGTCGTATCTACCGCCACATATTTCACAAAACGTTCATAAATCTTTTTTTGCAAATCGTTCATAAAAAACTCCTATTCTTGTTTCAATTATTATACAATTTAAGGAGAATAAAAAGGAGGATACCTGTGAAAAAATTATTATTACTGCTCGTTTTTCCGCTGTTATCGGCTGCCTGCGCTTCTGTACAAGAAGCAGAAAATTTTGCCAATTGTAAATATGCTTTAAGAAGTGTAGAAATTGCCGATTATAATATTAACTCTTTAGTTTTTGACGTATATGTAGGCATCACTAACTTAAACAAAAAAGACGCCGCCGCTATCAAAAAATTCGAAGGCAAACTCACCATGAATGACGTACACGTGGCCGACGTCAACTTTGCCGATGTACGCATAGAACCCAAATCTATTAAAAATCAAAAAATACATTTAGAAATTCCGATGAGTTCTTTTAGCAATAAACTTTTAGGCCTTGTCAGCATGGGAAGCGGAACGGTGGACTATCACCTAACCGGCACCGCTACTTTTGATACTCCTCTTGGAGAAGTGCCTGTACCGGTAGATATCGGAAGAATAGGAAGTACGAACTAATTTAAAACCCCCGCTGATTAGCGGGGGTTTTTAGTTTTACAATATCCAACATAGCGCTGTTGCGCTGATTAGCGCCAAAGTAAGTGTCAGCGCCACAATACGCAGGCTGTCTTTGAGTCCGTTTTCACGCAGCATGACAAAGAATGTAGCCACACAAGGCAGATACATCGCCATAAACACACACGCTACAGCCAGTTGGTCGGGGGGGAGTTGGAAAGGCTCTAACAAAGCAATAGATACATCCTTTCTTAAAAAGCCCAGTAACAGAAGTGGTGTTGCTTCTGCCGGCAGGTGTAACATATATTCCACCGGATAGCGGAAAATGCGCGCCACCCAATCGGTAATCCCAGCAAACTGCATTAAATCTACAAACAAAACACCGGCCAAAATAAGCGGCAGGGCATCACAAAAATATTCTTTCATGCGCAGCCATATTTTGCGCGCCAAAGGGCGAAGCTGCGGAATGCTCCAGGACGGAATTTCCATAAAAATTTCCGGTGTATCTCCTTTCAACAAGCGGTTTAAAATCGTGCCTGCCGCCACACCGTTTAAGGCCAGTACACCAAACACAATCAGCAGGTATTTCAGCCCGTACGGGGAAAGCATAGAAAGGATAATGGCCGTCTGAGAAATACAAGGTGCAAGCACCAAAATCAGGGCCAGAGCAATCACTCTTTCGCGCCGTGTTTCCAGTACACGTACCCCCATAACGGCAGGCACTTTGCAGCCAAAGCCCAACATAATGGGGATAGCTCCATATCCGTGCAAACCGATTTTATGCAAAATACGGTCCAGCAGAATGGCCAAGCGCGGCAAATACCCCAAATCGCCCAAGAAACCCAGCAAAGAATAAAATACCAATACAAACGGCATCACATCTACTAAGGCAATTTTTAAACCATCAGAAAGCAAGCCGAAATATTTCTCTCCGCCATCACCCAATAAAAATAAATACAAGGGGTTTTCTTCTAAGAAAGCAAACATTTTTTGCAGGAAAGGGAAATAATAATTTTCATACAGAGGCTCCAACAGGCCAATCATGCCTTCACCTAAATACATAATGACCCACAAAGAAAGCAATAATACACCCACCGCTATCGGTAATCCCGTAACAGGGGTGGTGGCCCACGCTTGCAATTTTTCCGTTAACGTGGCATGCTTGTGGTGAATTTTTTGCACACGGCGCACAATGCGTCCGATCAAATGCCATTTTTCTTCCGGTTTTTTCGGAACAGATAAGGTGGGGAGGGCATTCTGATAATCTTGCATGGCCAGTTTGCTGGCTGTTACTTCCAAACGTTTTAATCCTTCCCCTGTAGTAGCAACCACCGCAATAACGGGAATACCCAACTCTTTAGACAAAGCGCGTACATCAATATTGATACCTTTGCGCTCGGCTTCATCAAATTTATTCAGCAACAAGATGACCGGCTTGCCCAAGCTCATGACTTCCAACGTAAAATAGAGATTTCTCTCTAAGTGCGAAGCATCCGCCACACAGACCACAAAATCATAGGAAAGCTCTTTAAACAAATCTCTTTTCTTTCCGGCTATTACCCATTTATCTTCTAAATGATAAAGCCCCGGAATATCAATAATCTGATGCGTTTCTCCGTTAAAAACGGTTGTTCCATAATTGAGCCCTACAGTAGTGCCTGGGAAATTGGAAGATAAAATACCAATACCCGTTAAGCGGGAAAAAAGCAAACTTTTGCCCACATTCGGGTTTCCGGCCAATAAGAATGTATGCTGTCTAGACGAAATAAAAATCTGCTTAGCGGCTTTAGGCCCTAAAGCCACTTCACTGCCGCAAACCGAAATAACCAAGGGGTTTCGTCCCGCTTTGCGAATCACGGTTTGCCCTTTTACCAACCCCATAGCCGCCAATTTGTCAGCCTGCGCGGGGTCTGCTTCCACCGACACTATTTCTGACGTAGCGCCGGGTTTTAAATCATAAAGAGTACGAGATTTTTCTTGTTTCATAAAAGTTAGTTCTTCCTTACTTTTATATTTTACTATACAAACTCCCTGTGGCGCAAGGGGAATATCGTCGAAAAAAAACCTTCCTCACCCACAAATGTCTTTTTTGCTATAATAAATGTATCCCAAATTATATTTTTTAGGAGAGAAATTTATGGCTTACAAAGTAAACCCCGATGTGTGCATCAACTGTGGTGCTTGTGAATCTGCCTGTCCGGTGGCTGCTATTTCCGAACAAGACGGAAAACGCGTCATTGACGCTGCCAAATGCATTGAGTGCGGCGCTTGCGCCGGCACCTGCCCGGTAAGTGCTATCGCTCTGTAAGAGAGATACGTTAACAATAGAGTTTAGACCCTGCTCTTCGGAGTGGGGTCTTTTTTTAGGGCAGAATGCAAAGCTAAGATGATACCTGCCCGGTAAGTGCTATCGCTCTGTAAGAGAGATGCGTTAACAATAGAGTTTAGACCCTGCTCTTCGGAGTAGGGTCTTTTTTGAAATGAAAAAAGAAGAAAAAATGCACAAAAAAGAGCAGGGGGATGTTGCCCTGCTCTTTATCAGAACCATTCGGGGGGTATGTCGAAAGGTTCTGGGGGAGAAATCTATACCTTTATGATACAACCCTTCAACAAAAAAAGCAAGTTTTTTTCAAATAAAAATAAAAATTTTTTATTTATTTCCAAGTAGTCATTTTAAACTAACCTTTTTGCAAGTTTAAAAAAAATTACTTTAAAATAAATTTTTTGCTTTCAAAATCCTTTTCTATTGCTATAATATAATCATTGGAGGAAAAAATGAATAAACTACACTTAACGGCAGTTTTTGCTTTACTACTGACTCCGGCCGCTTTTGCACAACAACCGGATATTATCTACGTCGACGGAAAACCAGTCTATATCAAAGGGCTGGAACCTGCCGCCGACACCAAAAATAAAGAAAACATCGCTTTGAAAGAAGCCCAGCGCAGCAGTATTCCGGGGGATATTTATCGGGGAACTGTATTGGGAGTGGAATCTCCCAACAAACGTGCCGCTTACGGCACCAGCAAAGATAAATACAGAGGCACCGTATTAGGTGCATCTAATGAAGATATCTACCGCGGAAAAGTGTTTGGAAAAGAACAAAATAAATACGAAGGCGATACTTTGGGGAAAAGAGAATTGGCTAAAACCAAATATGTGTATGACACTTCTTTGGTACGCGCCATTAAAACCTCCGATGCAGACCGCGTACGCACCTTAATTTACGCCAACGTAGATGTAAACGAACGTAACTATGCCGGCATTACTCCATTAACTATTGCCGCTGAAAAAGGACATCTGGGCATTGTTAAATTATTATTGGAAGAGGGCGGAGCTTCGGTGAACTTAACTTCCAGCTATGGCATAACTCCGCTAATTTCAGCTGCCGCCGCAGGACACAGAGAAGTGGCAGAACTGCTTTTGAAAAACGGGGCTGACCCCACAGCAAAAGACGATTTAGGCAAAACAGCCTTGCTCCATGCCATGTCTTCCGACGATGCAAAACTAACCGAAACATTGGTTAAGCTTAACAATCGCGCCGTCAATTTGCCCGATAATTCCGGCAATACTCCTCTTATTTACGCGGCTCAAAAAGGACATGTAAATAACATCAAAGTTTTACTTAAATACAAAGCTAATCCGGATTATCAAAACCCGACAAGCGGTTTTTCTGCCTTAAGTGCGGCCGCCGCTGCCGGTAAAGAAGACGCTGCCCAAACGTTGGTACGCAGCGGAGCAGATATTAACTTGAAAGATAATAGCGGAAGAACGGCATTATTTTATGCAGCGGAAAATGGTCAGACCGCACTGATCCGCCAACTCTTGCGCTTAAATGCTGATATCAATGTAATTGATGCCAAAGGAAAAAACATTTTCATTGCAGCCGCTGAAGGGAAAAGCGTTCCTTCTATGGAGCAATTGGCCATAGATAATTTTTCCATCAATACTTCCGATACCCACGGCAAAACGGCTGTTATGTACACCACAGCCAAAGGCAATACGCAAGCTTTGGAATGGCTGATAGAGAAAGGAGCCGATTTGAATCTTCAAGATCAAGATGGCAACACCGCTTTAATGCATGCTATTAAAAATCTTAACAGCAAAGCGGCTTTAATCTTAATTCAACAAAATGTAGATTTAACCGCTACCAATAAAGACGGAAAAGATGCTTTTGCCTTAGCGGAAGAATTAATGCCCAATTCTTCTGTCATGACGGTTTTGAATGTGAAGAAAAGAACCTTGTTGCAAGAGCAATTAAAGGCCCGTGCCGCCGCTCAAGCCTTAGCCGAACAAGAAGAACAAAGACTTCGGGAATTGGCCGAACAAGAAGCGCAAAGAGTACGCGCTGAAGCTGAGGCCTTAGCGGCAGAAAAACTTTCCGAAGTGCAAGCTTTGGAAGAACAGCTCAAACAACAAGAAGAAGAAGTCAAACTTCTTAAAGAAGAAGAGTTGGCCAAAAAACGTGATGAAATCCGTGAACAGGTAGAACAAGAAATTACAGAAACGGACGAAGAATTGGCCGCCTTACAAAAACAGCTGGAAGAAGCCAAAGCCAAACGTGCGGCTAAAATCCAAGAACAGGTGGACGCCAAGCTCAAAGCTTGGGATGAGGCCACCTCTCTTCCCGTTGAAGAAACGGCTGAATAAAATATTTTCCTCCAAACAAAACCCCGCTTTCAGCGGGGTTTTTTATTATATTTAAGCTCGGTATCTGTGCTTTATAAAAAACACAGGAAAAAAGTAAGATTTTCTCCTGTGTGCATAAATGTAAGCATCTTAAAAATATCTTTTATTTTTTCGTTTTACACCAATCCAAAAATTGATGCCACTTTCTGTATTTTTCCTCTGCCTTATCGGGGTCCAACGTCGGCTCAACAGGCGGAAGAAGGTGTAAAGTTTCCCATTGGGAGGTGTCCGCACCCACCCCTTGTGCGGCCAACATGGCCGCTCCGGCGGCAGTACTTTCCGCCTCTACACAGGGCAACAAACGCATTTGCAAAATATCTGCCTGTGCCCGCAACAAAACGCGACTTTTGGAAAGACCGCCCGAAACCTTAATTTCAGTACTTTTTATCCCATATCTTTCTGCATAAAAAATAATATCGGCCAGTAATGCCGCCAACCCGTCCACCACTCCGGCCAACACATCTGCTTTTTGGGTACGGGGGGAGAAACCCGATAAAACGGGCGAGAGTGAGAAATCCCAATAAGGCGCGCCCAAACCACCCAACGCAGGTAAGAACTGCACCGGCTGGGTAGCTTTTTCACACAATACGTCTATTTCTTCTACAGAGCAAGAAAAACCGATTTCATTTAGCCATGCAAACACCGTAGAACAAGCATTAACGGGCCCTTCCAATAAATACTCACAACCGGAAGAATCTTGTGCTCCTACGGAAGTCAGCAAACCTGGCAAAAAGTGGCATTGATGGCCTGTATTTCTCATAAAGAAAGCTCCCGTGCCATAATTGATACACGCACCCCCGCTCACCACACGTAAAGCCCGCAAAGAGGCCTGCTGATCTCCTACACAAGCGCGAATGGGGATATGTCTTCCCTGGTGTTCATAAAAGCCATAGTCATCAACGGTGCGTTTCAGCTGGGGCAACCATTCTCTTTTTACCCCAAAAGCTTCCAAAAGAGCATGGTCCCAATTGAGGGTGGATATGTTAAAAAGTAGGGTTCTCTGCGCTAATGTCGGGTCACACGCAAAAACTTTTCCGCCCGTCAAATGCCAAATGATATACGAACCCACGGGGCCTATGCATAGCCGCCCCTCTTCGGCCGCTTGCCGAACCTGTGGCACATTTTTAAGCGTCCACATAATTTTAGGAGCAGAGTAAAAAGGAGTTTTATATAAGCCGGTCATTTGGTGAATGGCTTCTTGGGGCAAATTCACTATGGCTGTTTCTTGCTGGGCGCGACCGTCCTGCCAGCTCAGGGCAGGAGCCAAAGGATTACCGCTCAAACGGTCCCAAAAAACCACCGTAGAGCGCTGTGTTGCCACCGAAATGGCCGCTATTTCCTGCGCGGCCGTCTGTTGTAACACCTCTTGCAAAGCAGATACCTGCCCTTGCAAGAGCTGCCCCGCATCAAATTCCGCCAACCCGACAGACGGACGCAGCGTATCTAACGCGCGAGAACTGCGGGCCACCACTTTTCCCTGACCGTCAAAGGCCAAAACCCGTGAAGAGGAACTTCCCTGATCCAATGCCAAAATTATTTTATTGTTCATCTTTATACCATTTATTATTTTTCAGTAAAGTGTAAGCCGTTTTATCCAAAGAGAGCAAAGTTTCTTCCGCTTGTTTCTCATCAAAATCTTCCGCCAGTTTTTCTACGGACAATAATTCTTTTCTGCTGTGACGAATGGCACCTTTGGCAGTAATCAGGCCGATGTTGACTCCTTCCGATACCAGCGCCACCCGTTCAGACGCATTTGTTTGATCCAGCATATCTTTTCCCAGTGCTGTGTAGGCTACGTTTAAACCCAATAGATTATAAATAGTAGGAAGTAAATCTAACTGGGAAACCACATACTCTACTTTACGCGGTTTTAAAATTTTAGGAGCATATAATACCAGCGGAATTCTAAATTTATTATAAAGAGAATCCGAATCCGGTCCACCGGAAGTATGGTCCGATACAAATATAAAAATCGTATTTTCAAACCAACCGTCCTCTTTAGCTTTTTTTAAAAACTCACCAATAGACCAATCAGAAAAATACAACGCATTTTTAAATCCGTCATCCCACGTTTTACCTTTGTATTTATCAAATTGAGGCAAGGTTTTGGCAAAGGGAGGATGCGTAATCCCCATCAATGCCATCCCCAAAAAATGTTCTTTTTGGCGGTCCTTAATTTGCTGAGCGCTAAACATTAAACCGTCATAGTCATAGCCAAAGGGGGCCTTTTGCAAATAGTCCAGTTGCTCTTTCATATCTTCATTACCAAAGCTTCCTTCAGCTCCCAAATAAGAAGCCAAAGAACATAAACGATAGGAGCCTCTGTTAGAGGTTTGGGCAAAAAAAGTATAATAACCGTCTTTACTTAATACTCTGGGAAAACGGAAAAAACTGGTTAATTCCAAGCCATAACCAAACATGGGTAAACCCGGCACTAGAGGTACCCCCGCAAAAACAGCCGCAAACCCAAAAATACTGTGCTGACCAACGGCATAGGCATTGGTAAAGACTACCCCTTTCTTCACAATTTCATCAAACACCGGCGTTACGCCAAATTGGTTGCCGGATAAAGAATCCACATAATACGGATGCCATCCTTCCAAAAGCACAATCATGATATTGTATTTTTTGGAAGTACGCGCTTGGGTAGGCATACGCATTAAAGGATACTCCTTGTCTGGCAAACTTTCCGAATCAGTCAGCAGTAACTCTTGGGTATGTTGGAGCGCTTGCTCCAGCGGATAGTGATTGCGAATGTCTACGGTACCTTTGCGCCCCACCTGATAAGAAGTAAAAACTCCGTTTAACGTAAGGGCTGCCGCTGCGGGAGAAGAAGCATATCGGTACACATCCGCAATGCCCAATGCTTTACCGGAGCCCAAATGACCGCGTACACCAAAGATAATAAAAAGAAAGCAAAGCCCTATTTTAAGCAATTCTCCTTTCGCATAATACGGATTAAATTCGTAGCGGTACTTAAAAATTTTATGCACCCATACTCCCGCTATCCCCAACAGGACAAACAAAAGGAACAGAGGGAAAAGCGCCGTCGTGAACATATATTTTAAAACAAATCCCCAGTCAGCAGAAATTTGTAAAATTTCTTCCGCAATATGACGTTTTACATACGGGAAATAAATCAAATCCGCCACCAAAAAACCAGTCATTACCATCAGTTCTCCTGCCAGCAACATGACGCAGCCTTTCATGTATCGCACAGAATTAACCGGCAAATTAAAAAGTAAAATAACCGGCCCTAAAAATAAAGCAATAACCGATATATCAAAACGGACTCCGTTTAAAAAAGCGGCCAAGACCTGCCCAAAGCCCAATGCATCAAACGTGGAATAATGAAAGACAAACAAAGCCAAGCGAAACGCGGAAAACAGAACCAACGCAAACAAAACAATGTATACGGAAAGTTTCGCTCGAAAATCATTTCTTCTGGGTTTTTTAATCCACATATTTATTCCGCCTTTGTAATATTTAACAGGTCTAAAACTTCCTTTTTGGCTAGGGTCAAAATTTGCTCCTTAGCCGCTGCAGATACACTGGCATCCGTCAACAAGGCCTCTATGGTAGTCTGGGTGGGGACAAGAGTTTTATTTAACAAATTAAGTTTGCGCAATAGCTCCACTGTTTTTTGTTTATCGGAAAAATGATGTCGGGTCTGCTGTGTAAGCTCCGCTTGATATTTACCGGCATATTGGCGTTTGTAATCAAGCTTTTTCATAAGCCGGATAATCTCTTCTCGTAATTTTTCAGACTCTGCCCCCAACTCTCCCAAACGGTCTATTTTTTCACTTAAAACTTCATCATCTGTTTTTGCCACAGTAGCCATAGGTTGGGTCGCCGCGACGGAAGACTGCGGAACTTTGGCACCCCAACCGGTCGGTCCGTCGTATTCTTTACCCGTAAAAACCGGACAAATATTCCGGTAATCGCACCAACGGCATTTGTTTTCTTCGGGGCTGGGATCAAATTTTCCGGCGCGGATTTCATCAGCCACGCCTAAGACCTTTTGCCAAAATTCGTACATTTCTTTATCAGTAGAACGCTCAAAAGAAAGCTCCTGCAAAGAAGGCAAATGATAAAAAGCCATTTTTTCTACTTTAATTTCTTTCGCACTCGGATCTACCGTTTGCACAAGTTTTAAAATAGCAGGGCTGCTTTCGGCTACCTTTTGATACATCATCAGTTGGTCGGGCTCTCTTTGAACGGTCTTGCCCGTCTTATAATCCAAAATTTTTACGCGCCCGTCGCCCAAGTAATCAATACGGTCCAAAATACTGATAAGGCTCAGCCCGTCCATATCCAGAGTACTTTTCATTTCCACGGACAGCGGGTGCACCAAAGATGCCCCATGCTTGCCATAATAGGCACGAATAATCCGGCAGCCCTCTTCGTAGCCCAGCAATTCCTTTTCCATACTGGCGTAGCCTTTTTGGTCAAAGGAAGTGCTGTCCCAATGTTTTTTAAAGAAAGACAAAGCCTGTTCCAAAGTAGGGAAAGCGGGATTGGCGGGATTATACACATATTCCATAACTTCGTGTAAAGCTGATCCGAACGCAAAATAATATTTGGGTTGTTCCGGCAACATGTGAATATAGCGAAATTTATATTTTTGCGGGCATTCTTTGTACATGCCCATTTTAGAATAAGAAAAAGAAAGTTTTTTAGTCATAAGCTTCCTCTACAAACAGAGTTGGTTTTATTGTAGCATTTTCCCGTACGCACGCGCGCAAGAGAATGGAAGGTTTGTAGAAAAAAGGGGAAAAAAAGTATAATAATTTCGTCGGAGAATTTTATGCCAACACACCACTCTGCCAGCAAACATTGGGTTATTACCGGAGGCGCGGGATTTATCGGATCTCACGTGGTGAAGGCCTTGCTTTTACAAAACCAGAAAGTAACGGTTTTGGACGATTTTTCTTCTTCGTCTATGGCTGCCCTCCAAGATATCCGCTCCCAAATACGGATTATCCGCGGCTCTATTTTAGACCCTAAAAAATTGCACCTTGCCTTTAAAGATACACACTATGTGGTGCATTTGGCGGCGGTAGCATCCGTGGCGGAGTCTTTTCAAAATCCGGCAGCAACCTTGCAAACGAACGTAGAGGGAACGGCTTATGTGCTCCAACAAGCCCATTTGGCCGGAGTCAAAAAAGTACTTTTAATGTCTTCCAGTTCTGTCTATGGTATGGGGGGGAAATCCGCCCGAAAGGAAACTTCCCGCTTAAATCCGCTTTCTCCGTATGCCATAAGCAAACTGTTGGGAGAAGAATTGGGTATGTTTTATGCCCAAAATTATGGACTGGACGTAGTCATTGCCCGAGGTTTTAATATTTATGCCCCTAACCAACCGGCGCTATCTTCCTATGCGGCTGTGTTGGCCCAGTGGAGCCAACGGGCTAAAGAAGATCAAGCCCTCCGCGTGAATGGGGACGGACTCCAAACAAGAGACTTTTTACACGTGCAGGACACAGCACGTGCTTTACTAAAAATTGTAAAAAAAGGCAAAACGGGGCAAGTATATAATGTCGGCTCCGGCAAAAGCGTGACCTTGTTAAAAGTAGTTAAACTATTGGAAAAGGCAGTCCAAAAACCGCTTAAAATTTCCTTTCAAGCTCCCCGAGTAGGAGACGTGCGTTACTCACGCGCAGATATACGCCAATTGCGCGCGTTGGGCTTTGCGCCAACAATAAGTTTGGAAAAGGGCCTGAAAGATTTTTTTGATTAAAAAAACTATTTTTGAATCTTTACTCTAATTTTTGTAAAATAAAAGTAACAGATTTTGGCCCCCATAGCTCAATGGATAGAGCATCTGCCTTCTAAGCAGGGGATATAGGTTCGATTCCTATTGGGGGTAGGTTTGAACCCGCCTTTGTGGCGGGTTTTTTGTTTTTACCCCCAAAGCAACACCAACTGCTTGGTGTTGCGTTAGGAATCGAAAGGCGCAGCGATGTTTTTGTTTGAGCCGATGATAGTTCCTTTCGGCGAAAGGCAAAAACCGCGAGCCCGGCCT
>JAFUJU010000028.1 GCA_017468055.1 Elusimicrobiaceae bacterium | reverse complement strand
TTATTTTTACTATTATAATTATAATTACGTCAATTATTATGATAATTATAAAAAAGAAAAATAAAATCAAACAATAATAAGATGAAATCGATTGATAAGAATATCTTTCGAAATCATCTTTTTTTAGAAATTGATATTTATAAAGACATTTTCAACTCGAATCGTGATTTTTACTCTTTTGACAATTTCTTCTTCAATGAAACAGTAGATCTTTCTAAACAAGCAGAAGCAAAAAAACAAAAAGTGAAAGAAACTGTTCTTGACCGTTATGTACTCCCTTATCCGGAAGAGGAGCTCGCTTTGGAAAATAAAATATTGGAAGCAAATTATATTTCCCTATACAATATTTTGAACAAAGCCATGTCTGAAAATCCGGTTTTTCAACATTATGCTATTATGGGACATAACATAGATTTTCTGACCGCTAAAGAATTTGATCAAGTAACTAATTTCTTAAAAGGAAAAGGCGAAGACTATTATTACAAACAATATAAAGAAACCTTCATTGTTACGATTAATGAATTTGTGAAAATATTCATTAATACAGAACAATATGAAATCAGGATTATCTCTAAATACACTAGGAAATTAGTTATGAGGGCGAAATAAAGTTTTTAACTCAACAGTTCATCTATATCCGGATAAATATCACACATGGATTTGTAAATACGAAAGGCATTCTCTTTTACAAAAGTAGTGGGTTGCTTTAAATCAGGAATTACAATGGCTCTTGCTCCGGCAGAAATGGCCGCCGTTGCCCCGGCGACGGAGTCCTCAAACACGATACATTGGTTAATATCCGTCCCCAAGTTTTGCGCACAACGCAAAAATACTTCCGGATCAGGCTTAGGGTTGGCTACATCGTCTGCTGTAACTAAAGTGCTAAAATAAGGGCGAACGCCATTCTTTTCAAGCAAGGTCTCTGCCCAACGGCGAATATTGGAAGTGCCTACCCCCAACTTAAATCCTCTGTCATAAAAATATTTTACCGTTTCTTTGGCGCAAGGACGGAAAGGAATGGGGTTTTTTTGCATATATTCTTCAAAATGGCGGCAGCAGTTGTCGTGCAAAGCCTGCACATCTACCTCTTTACCAAAGTAGCTTTTCATCAGGGGGGCAGAGTCTTCCGCACTCATACCAATACATTCTTCAAAAAGCTCAAACGTAAAGTCCAACCCCATAGGCTTGGCGGCAGCTTGATAGCATTTAAAGTAAATCGGCTCGGTACTGAACAAAGTTCCGTCCATATCAAAAATAATGCTCTTTATCATAATTTTATTGTAGCAAATTCTAAATTTATTGCTTGCAAAAATAGACTTATTAACTTATACTATAAACGAAATTGTTTTTTTCAAAAGGAGCAACTGCTTCAAAACTAGTCTTACTTAATTACATAAGAAAGGTCCCCTGCAAAAGAGGACCTTTTTAGTATCTCACTTCCCTCTAGGTTTTGTATAATTGTATATATGAAACACGGAATGAACTTTCAGGATATTATTTCTTCCTTAAACGACTATTGGAAGAAGCAAGGCTGTATTCTCGTACAACCCTATGATATGGAAAAAGGTGCCGGTACCTTCAACCCCGCCACCGTTTTGGGTTCTTTAACCAAGACCCCCGTCAACCGCGCTTATGTAGAGCCCTGCCGCCGCCCTGCTGACGGCCGCTATGGTGAAAACCCGAACCGCTTGGGTAAATATTATCAATATCAGGTCATCATGAAGCCGGCTCCGGCCAACATTCAGGAAATCTATTTAAATTCTTTAAAAGCGATCGGATTAAACCCCAAAGAGCATGATATGCGCTTTATTGAGGACGATTGGCAATCTCCCACCTTGGGTGCTTCCGGTGTAGGTTGGGAAATTTGGTTAGACGGCATGGAAATAACTCAATTCACCTATTTCCAAAATATGGCCGGTTACTCATTAAACCCCATTACGGTGGAAATTACTTATGGTTTGGAACGTATCGCCATGTATTGTCAAAAAGTGGATAATGTGTTTGATTTGCGTTGGAATGACACCGTCACTTACCGCGACGTCCACCACGAAAACGAACGTCAATTCTCTCATTATTACTTTGAAGAAACCAATGTAGAGCACTTGCGCCGTTATATCCAAGAAGCAGAAGAGGAGTGCCATGCTTTATGCAAAAAAGGCCTTTATCTGCCTGCTTACGAATGTGCGATGCGCGTATCACATTATTTCAACATGTTGGAAGCACGCGGTGCTATCTCCGTATCGGACCGCACCAACATTATCACCAAAATCCGCAATTTAGCTAAAGCCTGCGCCAAAGTATATGTGGAAAGTGTGGAGCCGAAAGAAGAAAAAGAGGAGGCCGCCCAATGAACGCATTTTTAGAAATCGGTTGTGAACATCTGCCTTCCCGTTTTGTAAAACCGGCCATGAGCCAAATGGAAAGTTTGGCTAAAGCCCTATTGGAAGAAAAACGCATTGCCTATGAAAGTGTAAGCGCCTTTGGCACCTATCGGCGTCTTTGCCTGATTATTGAAGGAATTGCCGAAAAATCTGCCGATGAGAAAAAAGAAGTCAAAGGGCCTCCGGCTAAGCTCTTAAAAGATACTCAAGGCAATTTTACCCCCCAAAGTGCCGGCTTTGCACAAAGAAATGGCATCGCACCGGAACAACTGGTAATTAAAGAAACCGAAAAAGGCCCCTTTATTTATGCTGATTTAAACATCAAGGGTGAAAAGACCATTAAACTCTTACCGGAAATTTTTACCCGTGTGATTACCGGCATTGAGTTTGCCAAACATATGGTTTGGGAAGAAAGCGGCCTCAAATGGGCACGCCCGATTCGCAGTCTGATTGGTTTATACGGCAAAAAAGTGGTGCCCTTTGAAGTAGCAGGCGTAAAATCCAACCGCTTTACCTATCCTATCACTTCCTTTGGCAGAAAGCCGATCCGTGTGGAAAAAGCCGATAAGGCCTATTATGTAGAACTGCTCAAATCCCAACCGCAGCCTATCTTGGCCTTGCCGGAGGACCGCAGAGAGGCCTTAATCCGCAGTGTCATGGCAGAAGCGAAAGCCCGTGGTTATCATGCGGATTTAGATGCAGATCTAATTGAAGAAACTGTTTATTTTACCGAACATCCTGTAGCGGTTTGCGGCACATTTGACCTGAAGTTTTTAACCTTGCCGAAGGCATTCATCGGTACGGTATTTAAAACCCAACTGAAAATGTTCCCCGTCGTCAATGACCAAAGTGAAATACAGCCCTATTTCATCGCTGTACGGGACGGTATTTCCGTTAATCAGCAGGAAGTGAGTGACGGATTTAAAAAAGTCATGTCGGCCCGTATGTCCGATGCGGTTTTCTTTTACGAAAACGATAAAAAAGAAAGCTTGGATTTATTTAAAAACAAACTGGCCGACCGTACTTTCTTGGAAGGATTGGGCAATTTGCTAGAAAAATCCGACCGTACGCGCGAACTGGCCATGTGGCTGTGTGACCGCTTACAGCAAAACAGCATTAAAGACAGCGTTACCTATGCCGCCGGATATGCATATGCGGATTTAGCCAGCTCTGTTGTGTACGAATTCCCCGAATTGCAAGGATATATGGGCGGGCGCTATGCTGAGCTGGAAGGACACATACAAGAAGCACAAGCTATGGAAGAATTTTACTTCCCACTTTCCTCCAACTCCGCTCTCCCCTCTACTTTGACCGGAGCGATCGTATCTTTAGCCGGAAAAGTGGATACATTGGCCGGCAACTTTATTATCGGGCAAATCCCCACCGGAAGCGAAGACCCCTTTGCTTTGCGCCGTCAGGCATTCGGTGCGGTACGTATTTTACTGGAAAAGGGACTGAATGTATCTTTGAAAGAATTAATTCAAAAATCTTTGTCTCTTTATGCAGGTAAAGATACGCAAAAGGCAGAAAATCAGCTAAAGGATTTCTTCTTCCAACGTTTGGCCTTACTCCTACAGCAACGCGGCCACCAAGCGGGCACCTTGCAGGCGGTCAATCATTGGTATGAAATGCCGCTAAATGATGTAGAAACCTTGACCCAAGTGTTGGAAAACAGCCGCACCGGTGCAGATTTTGCTGCCGCGGCAGAAGCAGCTAAACGGGTATGCAATATCCTGAAAAAAGCCGAAATTTCCGATACTTGTGTAAAAGAAGATCTCTTACAACAACAAGCGGAAAAAGAACTTTTCTCCACCATGCAAAAAGCGGAAGGATCTTTAAGCGCACTCGCTGGTCAAGGCCAAAGCAAAGCGGCCTGTGAGCAAACCTTATCTGTTTTTGCCACGTTTGCCGCGCCGCTTGCGAAGTTCTTTACAGATGTAATGGTAAATGCAGAAGATGCTTCCATTCGCCAAAACCGCTTGGCACTGCTTAGCCGCGTACGTGCAATACTTACGCAAGGGATGGCAGACATCACCAAACTATAAGGTTTTTTACCTTATCAAACCCCCGTTTTATGACGGGGGTTTCTTTTTTATTTTTCCCTCTTGACATTTCTCCCTTTTCGCTTATACTAACTAATAAGTTAGTCCCAGATTCGGTGTTGTGCGGGGCTTTGTGTGACTGCTGGAAGTGAGAGGTTGGACCGCTGGGTTGTGCTGGGTTGACGTGCGGATGTGAGAGCCGCCAACGCAGAGTTGCAAGGAAGTGCCGTTGATGTGTGCGCCGCAAAGTTGTGTGTCTTCACCTGCGGCGGTTAGCGGTAAGACCGTGCAGGCGCGGCGGAAGTAGCGGAGGTTGATGTAAATGGTTCGGCCGATGCGAAGTGAGCGGTTGACAAAGTTGCCAAAGCGTAAATCGCCGAAGCTGACTAAAAAAGGAAGATGAAATGACACAAACGAAGTGACCCCCCGATTGGATATCGGGGGGCCTTTTTATTTAGTACCAATTTTCACAGTGAGAACCGGAACTACCAGATCCTACGCCCAAACAAGGAAGTAGCGGCATACATGCCGCAGTATCTGCCTGACAGTGCATAAAGTGTCGCATTTTATCTTCTAGAATTTGTACTCCATAATCCATAGAGTAGAAATCTTTTACCTCAAATTTTGGAACTACATAAACAACAATATCTGAGTCTGAAAAAGATATTTCTTTTATTTCCCAATTTTTCATTTCTCCCATCGTAATATCCAAATTTTCCAAATCATCAGTAAATTCTCCGTTGGCCATGTAATATCTTTCTTGTGCGTCTAAAAAAGATTTTCCATAAGTCCAAAGTTCACTGGCTTTGGCTTTATTGACACTTTTGGTATATTGCGGCAAAGCCACAGAAGACAAAATACCGATGATTAACACGACAACTAATAATTCTATCAAGGTAAAACCTCTTTTCATTTTTCTCTCCTTTTATACATCTTTAAGGCCCGACAAACGAGCTTTAAGACTTGGGCCTGTGTGCAACGCAAAAATTGTAGCAAAAAAAAAAAACGTGTCAAGAGGTGGCGCACTTTACCGACGAAGACACAACAAAAAACCCGCCGGTTCGGCGGGTTTTTAAAAACAACCAAAAATATTATTCCAACACACTCGGCGGAGGTAAAGAGCCGTCCGAAGGCAGTGGAGATTCGGAGAGTTTTTCCGCCATTTTAGCAGACGGAGCGGGCTTATGTCCCAAGTCTAACTCTTCCGCATTTTCATCAGCTACATCCGTCGGTTGCGCATCAGCCTTTTCTTCACCGGACGTTTCCGGTAAAGGAGTCAAACGCATTTCTTCGTACGCGTCATAAGCCGGATCAAAAGTTTGCTCCATTGGCTCTTCTTCTTCCGCTGTAACCGTGGAGGAAAGGGAAGGCTGCGTATTCCGCACCGTCTGGCGGGTGGGTAAAGGATCCGCCCCATAGGTACCGGACGGATTCCACCATGAAGGCGGATTGCCGGCACAGGCGCAGAGAGATAAAAGAAAAACGAAAATAAATAAATTCTTCATATTTTTATTATATCTTTTTAAGCGAATCTTTGAGCAAGCAAAGCGGCTTTGTACAATGCCCCTGCGCGATAACTGCTACGCACCAACGGCCCACAGGCCGCTCCTAAAAAGATGAAAAGGAACGGAAAACTTTGTTTCACAAATTATTTCATCGTCGTACAAACCCAAAATATTGAAAGTAGCATCCAAAGACAGCCCAATACGCAAACAATATTTCCGCGGCAACAAATGAAAAACATAGCCGGCATAGCCATAAAAATAACAACTGTATCTTGAACAGCGACAGGATGATAAGAGGAAACATTGTAAAAGTAAATCTTAACCAAGCAGAATCCTAAGAGAAGCCCCGCCAAGGCCACCCAAGCCCCATACGCAGGAAACGGTCTTAACAAATAATACCCTAGCAGGACAGAAAAGAACAAAAAAATCCACCCTATCTCCTCTATCTGCAGATGCTCATCAGTCATCAATTCTAAGATACAACCAAGAGAAACCAATACTCCGATGCATGCTATAAAACGCGATGCAAAAGGAATACTCGGCAATCCGAAAATAAGCACCGCTACACTAAAAGCCAGCCAATTGGCCATAGGTGCCCCATATCCTAGGTATCCCGTCAAGAAAGAAAAGCAGAAAATAGATACATATTGTGCCCACGGAGCTAATTGGGAAAACATAGGCACATGGTGGCTATGCAATACCCATAGCGAAAAACTAGCGCCGACCAAAAAAACAGCCAATTTAATCCAGTCAAAATAAGTCATTTTCACCTCGTTTTTAAGCTAATTTACGACCCAAAATTGCTTCTTTATACAAAGCCCCTGCGCGATAACTGCTACGCACAAGCGGTCCACAGGCCGCACCTAAAAATCCAATAGAAAGGGCATACGCTTCCCACTCTTTGTATTCCTGTGGCTCCGGATAGCGCAAAACAGGGTGATGCGCTTTGGACGGCGCTAAATATTGCCCGATCGTCAGCAAATCTACTCCGGCAGAACGCAAATCCTGTAAGGTTTGTTTCACTTGTTCTTTTGTTTCCCCCAATCCCAGCATAATGCCGGATTTGGTAAAAATATTCGGGGCAACCTTTTTGGAATGTGCCAGCAAGTCTAAAGACCGTTTATAATCGGCACCTACACGCACGCCATCATACAATTCAGGAACGGTTTCAATATTATGTGCCAGTACGGCAGGACGGGCGGAAAGTACGGTTTGCAAATCTTCTTTTTTACCGCGAAAATCCGGCACCAAAGGCTCTGTCTGCACGTGTGGATTTACCCCCCGTATAGCCTCTATCACACGGGCAAAATGCCCTGCACCGCCGTCTGGCAAATCATCGCGTGTAGGAGAGGTTAACACCGCATAGCGAATATTCCACTCTTGAACCGTTTTGGCCACGTTTTCCGGTTCTTGCTCATCGGGAGGCAAAGGGGTTTGTTTGGTAACGGCGCAGAATTTGCAACCGCGTGTACAAATACCGCCTAAAATCATAAAGGTAGCATCACCACAGTTGAAGCACTCACCGCGGTTAGGGCAACGGGCCTCCACGCATACCGTATGCAAGGAACGTCCGTCCAAAGATCCCTGCGCCTGCAAAGCACGCTCCGTACGAAGAGCGGCCTTGTTTTTACCTACCATTTCTTTTAACCATTGAGGAATTTGTGCCATCATATTGATATAATTATAGTAAATATGAAAAAAATACTCTTTTTATTTTTCAGTCTTTTTCTTTCGCTTTGTGCTCAGGCGCAAGAGGTGCCGGCCCCTACCATGGCAAGCGCGGCCGAAATGTATTTTTCAGGTAGCCCCGTAGAGGCTTTACAACAATACATACAGATTTCCAAAGAAACCAAGCAAAAAGATGCTTTTCTGAATGCGGCCTATATTGAGCTGGAACAAGGACACCCCAAACAAGCCGTTGATATCATGAGCACCGCCTATTTGCTCTACCCTGCCGACCCTGAAGTAACGGAGTTTGTGGCAGAGGCCTATTTGGCAGACGGGCAATACGAAAATGCCGAAAAGTTTTTCTCTTTATTGGAAGGAGGTGGAGAACGCTCTGAATTTTTGCTCATTCACTTGGCACGTGCTCAACTGGGCATGGGTGAAACAGAACTGGCAAAGCACAATTTACAAAGGGCTGCCGCCGGCAATAATCATACCGCCTTGTCCAATTTTCTCTTAGGACAAATCTATGAAAAAGAGGCTAACTGGTCTCAAGCCGCAACTACCTATGAAAAAGCCGTCAACTATGACCATCAATTTACCGAAGCCCGCTACGGCTGGGCTCGAAGTCTGGAAAAAGCTAAAAACTACAATGAGGCCTACCGCCAATACCGTGTGTTACGTTCCGCAAGCCCCAAAAATGCCGTTTATAACGCTGCTATCACGCGCTTAAAGCCCAAACTTACCAAAGAAGAAAAAGAGCTGGAAAACCGCAAAGAGCGCCAATTACACACCATTGTAAAGCCGGTCGTCTCTTTGGAAGGCAAACTGCAAACGGTGAGAGTAGCCATCGGCACTACAGCCGGAGGCCGCCCCGCCGCCCGCAACAAAGTGGTGTTTATCCCTTCCCATCCTTTTACCGTCACCTTAAAAAGTACCGGAAAAACATTGGCTATCGGCAAAGCCAAAGAAACATGGCGGGTGGAACTGGATAAAGCAAAAGCCGTGTTGATTTCTCCCAAGGCAAAACGCTACGCTTTTTCGGGCAGTATTATCATTGAGCCCAAATCCCCCTCCTCTTCCGAAGG
>JAFUJU010000027.1 GCA_017468055.1 Elusimicrobiaceae bacterium | reverse complement strand
TTTGCAATTCCCGGAGTCATACCGTAGCCAGATGTGGTGAAGTTGGGAACCAGAACATTATCTCGGCAAATCTTTAGAATCTCCTCAAAATGCTCATGCTGGTCAGGGTCCCCTCTGCCGCCCAAAGCAAACTGGTTGCACCGGCCTTTGGATTGCTCTGCGATCCAACGAAAATCCTCAACGGCCATATTGGGTTTCTCAACCAACAAACCGCTTTGATAACACCCAATGCCGGCTTTTGCGCAAAGGCCAGTCTTACCATGAATGCAGTGTCCCATAATGCCCACATCGATCAAATGGGGATAGGATGCCATAAAGGGATCCACACCGGTATCATTCCCTTCCTCATCCAGAACACCGGTGCGTACATAGGCACCGGTCATCGTATCGAAAGCCGACTTGAAATTGTATTTTTTATCCTCGATTATGTAGCGCATAATAATGTCCTTTAGGTTGCTATAAAGCTAATTTTGTTTTCTTTTGCGTAAGTTTCGGCATAACTGCCGGCAGGAGCATAAAGTACAAAATTCTTATTCCATAAGGGGAAGGTATTCGGGCCAATGGCCGCCACACTGTCCGGAACCGTTACGGATCTCAAATTATCACTAGAGAAAAACGCATAATCACCCAGAGCAATTATGCCATCCGGAATAACCACATTTTCTTCCGTCCCAAAGTAATCAAACAAAACATTAGCCACAACAACTCGTTTCTTTTTGTCCATTAATTTTTTACAACCGGCAAAAGCACCGCTACCATATGTGATTTTATCACTGTGTATTGTTACGGAGGCAAGATTTTTGCAATCCTGAAAAGCTTCCAATCCAATTTTGGTTACAGTGGAAGGAATTGTTATCGCAGGCAAAGCCGTACATCCGAAAAATGCGCCGTCTGCGATTTCGGCAACAGTCTCCGGAATGTTGATTTCCCTCAGTTTTTTGCATTGGGCAAAGGTTTGTGCGCATATTTTTTTCAAGCCTTCCGGTAAAGAAACCTTTTCCAAATTGGAACAATTATAGAATGCTCCTTGGGGTAGACCTTCAAGTGCGAAAGGTAGCACAACTTCGAAAATATTTTTATTTCCACAAAAAACCAGATCCCCAATTTCCCTGACACTATTTGGCACAATGACCACCGGACCCTTGCCTGCATATTTTTGTAAAACACCGTTTTTTACTATAAAATCAGGATCGTGGCATTCATTTTCTGTACTGAAAAACTCTTCAGCATAACTGCCTGCAGGGGCGTCTACTTTGAAGTTGCCGCAATCTACGAAGGCTGTTTCATCTATTTCGACCAATTTTTCCGAAACCACCAGTTTATTCAATGCCTTGCACTTAAAAAATGCGTCTTGATTAATCTCGGTCACACTGGGCATTACGATTTCCTTGAGATTGGTACAATTAGAAAACGAACCGCTGGTGATATGCTGGGCTACACTCGGTAAAATAATCTTTTTTGCGTGTCTGGTTTGCACCGCGCAAAAGCGAAGAGCTTTTTTGCCCCAATAGCGTGAGGGGTATTCCAGAGTCTCAGACCAATTAAACACATTGGGATATACATCAGTTCGTCTTTCTCGTTCAACAAAAATAAAGTCACCCAAGAGCCAATCATCCTCATCAAAATAGGTAGATTTTGC
>JAFUJU010000026.1 GCA_017468055.1 Elusimicrobiaceae bacterium | reverse complement strand
TTCTTTGTGTCTGCCGATTCCTTTAGTCAGGAATATTTCTTTGGGTACAAACGGTTCGTACATTTTTCTCTCTTAATTCCTTGTGAATTAAATATAATATAAATTATAACAAAATAAGAAATTATTATGTTACATTTATATGGCGGCGGTTGTACCTCAGCCGGTTTAATCAGTGTAACAAATTAAAAAGAAAATATGAAAAAAACTTTTATATTGATTGTTGTATTAGCCTTAGCGGCGGGAGTGAACGGTATGGAAAATATGTTCCGAAACGGTGTTTTGCATTTTGATTACAAGGCAGAAGATTTGGTTCCTGCAGAAGCAAAAGCACGGGAACGCTTGGAAAAAGAGTTAGCAGATTTGGTGGCTATAGCGGATACGCAGCGTACCTTTGAAAATACGATTATGGGCTATGAACGTGCTTTTGAACATTATGGCGACGCCTTGGGAATGAGCGGATTTTTATCTTACGTTTCTACGGATAAAAACTTTCGTGATGCGGCCCTTGCTTTGCAAATGCAGATGAGTCAATATATGGTGGACGTTGCCACCCGTCGCGATATTTATCAGGCTATTAAAGCCTATGCCGACACAAACCCGCAATTAGAGCCGGACCAAGCCTTACTGCTTAAAGATATGATGATCGGTTTTAAAAACAGCGGTATGGACTTGAATGATGAAGATTTGGAAACATTTAAAAAATTAAATAAAGAAAAAGCCCAATACGTCATCGCGTTTGATAAAAATGTGCAAGAATATAAAGACCATTTGGACGTAACAAAAGAAGAACTTCAAGGCTTGGGCGAAGATTATATTTCTAAATTGCAAAAAACGGAAGACGGCAAATACCGTGTTACGTTGGACTATCCGGACTATGTGCCTTTTATGCTCAACTCCGCCAGCACCGAAGCGCGCAAAGCTTTGGAATATAAATACAACCGCCGCGGAGGCGAGGAGAATGTGGAGCTTTTGGAAAAAACGTTAGCTCTTCGCCAACAAATTGCCAGACTGTTAGGCTATAAAAACCATGCCCAACTTAAACTGGAAAACCGCATGGCCAAAAATCCGGATAATGTGTTTAACTTCTTAAAAGATTTGGAAAAACGTTTGAAACCGATGGCAAAAGCGGAAGATAAAAATTTAATTGCCTATAAAAATCAAAAACAAGGCAGCAAAAGCCGCACTTTGTACCCGTATGAAAGCGGATATTGGGGAACACAATATAAAAAGGAACATTTGGATTTGGATCCGGAAAAAATAAAGGAATATTTTCCTTCCGAACATGTAACGCAGGGCATGCTGGACTTATTTGGTAACTTGTTCGGCATTTCTTTTGAACCGGTGCAAATTCCCGTCTGGCATGAAGATGTAAAAGCTTTCAAAATAATAAATAAAGAAGACGGAAAACTGGTGGCTTATTTTTATATGGATTTATATCCGCGTGAAGGAAAATACAAACATGCCGCCTGTTTTGATTTGGTAGGGGGGCAAGAAAACGAAGACGGCTCTTACCAAATTCCGTTTGTAGCTATTGTAGCCAATATGAATAAGCCTTCTGCCGAAACTCCTTCTCTTTTAAAGCACGGTGAGGTAACCACCTTATTCCATGAATTTGGTCATGTGTTGCACAATGCACTGACCAAAGCACGCTACGGTGCGCAAGCCGGTACCAGCGTGAGTTGGGACTTTGTGGAAACCCCCAGCCAGTTGTTGGAACGCTGGGCGTGGAACCCCCAAGTGCTGAAAAAAATTAGCAAACATTATAAAACAGGGGAAGCGTTGCCCGATGATTTGATAGAAAGAATGATTGCTGCCAAAAACTTTGGCGCGGGCGGTGCTTACTTGCGCCAGAACTTCTTTGCGCAATATGATATGACTTTGCATACCAAAATTAACACACCGGACACGACCAAAACCTATTTCGCATTGACCAAAAAAATCCGTGGTTTGCCTTTAACCAAACATACGATTCCGCAGGCGTCTTTTGGGCATATTATGGGCGGATATGATGCCGGTTATTATGGATATTTATGGTCCGAGGTTATTGCAGAAGATTTTTTCAATGAGTTTGAAAAACAAGGCATTTTTAATCAGGAATTAGGCATGAAACTGCGCCGCGAAGTATTGGAGAAAGGCGGCACCTTGGACGAAAGTGAAATGGTAAAAAATTTCTTAGGACGCAAAGAAGAAATAGGGCCTTTCTTGGAGTCTATCGGTTTGGAGGATAAATAATGAACGTCATTATTGGTATCGATGTGGGCGGCTCTACTACAAAAATTGTGGGGTATTATGCTGACGGAAAATTAATCGGACGTTTAAAGGTGGAAGCGGCCGATCCGCTAACTTCTGCTTATGGAGCCTTAGGGAAATTTATTAATGAAAATAAACTTTCTTTAAGCCAAGTAAAACAAATTGTGTTAACCGGGGTAGGGGCCTCTTTATTTAAGAATGAAATTTACGGTATTCCTGCCCGTCATGTAGATGAATTTCAGGCCATCGGACTGGGAGGGTTGGCCCTGTCTAAGAAAAAAGAAGGGTTGATTGTAAGTATGGGCACGGGGACGGCTTTTGTCCGTGCTGACAAGCAAGGTATTCGCCATATTGGCGGATCCGGCGTAGGGGGCGGAACAGTGCTGGGGTTGTGCGGTCAGTTATGTAATGCACGCTCTTTTGATACGGTGGTAGAAATGGCGCACGAAGGAGATTTGAAAAAAGTAGATTTGAATATTTCCGATATCAGCACAGGCGAAATTTCTACCTTGGCGCCGGAAGTGACGGCATCTAACTTTGGCAAAATGGCAGACGGATTTTCGCCGGAAGATTTAGCGCGTGGTGTGCTGAACATGGTGTTTCAAACCATTGGCATGTTGGCGGTGTTTGCCTGCCGCAATGACAATGTAAAAGACGTTATTTTAACCGGCACCTTGAGTACGGTTCCTTGTGCTAAGACTTTATTTAAACAAGTGGAACGTCTGTATAAGATCAAATTTATTATTCCCGAAAATTCCATTTATGCCACCGCTACGGGGGCGGCTTTGTCCTATATTTATCAAAACGGAAAAAAGAAATGAAAGCAGATATTTCTTCCTATAAAAAATCCAGTTTCGGTCCGGCATTCCTATTTTTAAGTAAACGCCGTCGGGAAGCTTTGGCTGTATATTACGCATTCTGCCGCTTAATGGATGATATTGCAGATGAGCCGACGGTGCAAGATCCGCAAAAGGAATTGGATTTTTGGCGGGAGGAAATCGAAAGGGCTTTTGCCGGAAGAGCGGGCACTGCTTTAGGAAGGGATATTCAAAAAATCAGCCAAGAATTTGATATACCGCAGGACCGCTTTTTACTGCTTATAGAAGGAATGGAAGCGGATCTGCAGGGGAAAAGGTATGCCACTTTTGATGAGCTAACAGGCTATCTTTGGCGGGTGGCCGGTATTGTGGGTTTGGCTACGTTAGATATTTTGGGAGTAAAAGGACCCCAAGCGCAGGAGTTGGCACAACAGTTGGGCTTTGCGGTACAAACCACCAATATTATCCGTGATGTATATGACGATGTTTTGTTAAAAAGGGTGTATCTGCCGGAGGATCTGTTGCAAAAATACGGATTAAGTAGAGCAGCCATTTTAACCGGCACTTGTGGGGAGAAAATAGTTCCCGTATTGAAAGAATTGGCTGAAAGGTCTAAAATGTTTTACTGCGCCGCCTCCCAAACCATGCAAGGGCAACCTTGGCACAAAATGTTACCTTGCCGTATTATGGGTTTGGTATATCGGGCAAATCTTGCCAAAATAGAAAAGGCAAAATTTTGCTTTACACGCACTATAAAACTGACAAAGTTTGAAAAATTGCTAAACTGTATATATGCACTATTTAAAACGGATTTTAATAATTAGCTTTCTTTTTTCTTTTGTTGCGCCTGCGGTATCTGCAAACGCAGGGTTAAGTGCTTGTTTGGACAAAGGAAAAAAAGAATTTTCTGCCGGGGATAATGCTTCTGCCCGTCAAACATTCAAACGTTGTGTTTCTTTATCGCCCAAAAATATTGATGCGTTATTAAGTTTGGCCGCTGTGGAATTAAAAGAAAATCAGCTGGAGCCTGCCAGAGCCTCTTTCTTATCAGCATTAAAAAACATGACGCGCTCTTGCCCGTATCTTTCTTATACTTATTCCATGTTGGGAGATATTGCCTACAAACAGGGCAAGTATAAAGAAGCCTTGGCTTATTATAACCGTTCTTTGCAATACAACGAAGCCAATGTTAATTCTTTGGTAGGAAAAGGAACCATTATAGAATCCCAGGGAGATAAAAAGGCGGCTGCCCAAATTTATGAGGTAGCTTTGGCGGTAGAGCCTTTGAATATTATTGCCCGCAAGCATTTAAGAGCGTTGGAACCTATTTATTTTTCCGATGAGCAAATGTTGGAAGCAATGAAGCAAAGATATGCGGTGATGCCGGATAAACAAGAGCTTTCTGCGGAAGACAAAGAGTTATTTTCCAAAATACATTCGGCCGAACAGCAAGAAGGGGTGGCTTACTTGAAAAATAAATACCCGCAACTGCCGGCAGAATATGTAGTGACTCTGTTTAAAGATACTGATTTTGCCCGCGAAGTGCTGACTCTAAGCGGATACAATGCTATGCGCAAGCAAGTCGGTCAAGATGCGGTAGCTGTTTTTCAAAAGTTAAATGTGCGCGTGCAGGATATTTTTGACTTGCGGGACATGAAAGGTAAAAAAATATTTTTAGATGACACCACGTTAACAGATAGCGGTTATTTGGTATATCATGCCGCTCTAAACGGGAAAAAGACTTATCTTTTGCCTAACGAAGCTGTCCCGCCGACAAAGGCTTTTTTGGCCAAGGTTTCCAACCGTGTCAAAGAACTGCAATCAAAAGGATATACGGAAATTTCCCGCCCGGAACTGGCTATGATTAAAAAGCAGACGAACTGTTCGGAAGAAACATTGACGAAAAAATTAGGCCTGTATGTTTTGCCGGTAACAAGTAATGATAAGAGGTATTTTGTGATTTCCGCAGATATTCAAGATGACCATAAAACCATTCCTTGGTACTTTGTTTCTCGTTCCCGTTCCCGCCGGAACCCCGATATTGTGCCGCCCAATAACCGTTTGGTAGAAATGATGGCCTCCATCAACCAAAAAGTCTGCAGTCAGTATGACGGAGAATTGATGTAATTTCAATACTTTCATAAAACCCCTAGGATATTTCCTAGGGGTTTTTTATGTTTTAAGAAATCAGTTTAAAAAATTCTTCCGGAGTTAAAATTTGTATGCCCAATTCTTGGGCTTTTTTGAGTTTGCTCCCAGCGGCTTTAGCCGCCACTACAAAAGAGGTTTTTGCCGATACGCTGCCGCTGGTTTTAGCACCGTGTTGGCGGGCTAAAAGTTCTGCCTCTGTGCGTTTCATTCCTTCCATTTCTCCGGTAAAAACTACCGTTTTCCCCTCTAAAACACGGGAGGACATCTTTTTTTCCGGCTGGGTAAAGTTTAGCCCGATTTGCCGCAATTGTTCTATTTGTTCGCAGGCAGCCGGATCGTGGAAGAAATTATATACGCTTTGGGAGACAGCTTCTCCTACATCGGGAATAGATTGCAGCTCTTGCAATGAAGCGTTCATCAGCTTATCCAAGGTGCGGAAGTGATCCGCCAATACTTCTGCCGTTTTTGCACCTACGAACGTAATTCCCAATGCAAATAACAGACGGGAAAGGGGGCGTTTTTTGCTCTCTTCCAAGCCGTCTAATAAATTTTGGGACTTCTTTTCCTTAAAATTTTCCAAAGACAAAAGATGAAAGAAGTTGAGATTGTATAAATCCGGAAAATTGGTTACGAATTCTCTGTCCACCAGCTCTTCCACCACGGCATCGCCCATGCCTTCTATATCCATAGCCCCGCGGCTGGCATAGTGCAAGATTCTTCCTTTAATTTGGGCCGGACAAGAAGGATTAACACAGTAATATCCCACTTCCCCCTCTGCTTTATATACCGGACGAGAGCAAGCCGGGCATTGGGTGGGGGGCAATATTTCTTTTTCTCCGATGTGTTCTACCACTTTTACCACTTTAGGAATTACTTCCCCAGCTCGTTCCAAAATAATTTTATCTCCTACGCGCACCCCAAGCCGTTTTATTTCATCAAAGTTATGCAACGTAGCATTAGATATCACCACACCGGCGCAGCTGACGGGCTCTACTTGGGCTACCGGAGTAATTATGCCGGAACGTCCTACAGAAAAAAGTACATTATTTACGGTGGTGGTGGCTTGTTCAGCCGGATATTTAAAAGCAATGGCCCAACGGGGACTTTTGGCTGTACTTCCTAAAATTTGTTGTAAAGTAAAATCATCAACTTTGATTACCAGACCGTCCGTATCAAAAGGAAGCTGAAGTCTCTGTTCGGCAAAAGTTTGGTAAAAGCGGAGTACCTCTTCCAATGAGGAGGTAATTAAACGAGACGGTGATACGGAAAAGCCCCACGCATGACAACGGTTCAAAAATTGGCTGAAAGAAGGAACGTCTATTTCTCCTCTTCCAAAGGAATGGGCAAAAAACTTCAGAGGACGCTGGGCTGTAATGGCTGAATCCTTTTGCCGCAGAGACCCTGCTGCTGCGTTACGGGTATTGGCAAAAATAATTTGATTGTGAAATGCTTGTTTTTCGTTTAAAGCGGCTAAATCTTTTTTTTCCAGATAAATTTCACCACGTATTTCCAATACTCCTTTGGGGGCATTTGGTAAACGGTGCGGAATATTTTGAATAGTACGTACATTAGCAGTAATGTCTTCTCCGGTTTTTCCGTCACCGCGGCTGGCCGCTGTGGTTAAAATACCGTCTAGATAGGTTAAAGAACAGGAAACACCGTCTATTTTTGCCTCTACTACCAAAGTAAAATCACGGGAAGATAAAATTTTTGAGCAACGCTCATACCATGCACGTACGTCTTCGGCATTATAGGAATTGTCCAGACTCATCATGGGTACCCCGTGGGTAACCGGAGCGAAAGTGGCACTGGCTTTTCCGCCTATTTTTTGGGTAGGAGAATCCGGCGTGACAAACTGCGGAAAACGCGTTTCCAAGTCTTTTAATTTCTTATAAAGTTCGTCGTATTGACTATCTGACAGAACGGGATCGTCCAAATCATAATAACGGTGATTGTGGAACTCAATAATTTGACGAAGTTTGGCTATTTCTTCGGCCGGATTAGCAGGCATAAGGCCTCTTTTTATTTGCGTTCTTTTTTTAACTGGTCCAAAAGACCGTTAATGAATTTGCCGGAGTTATCCGTAGAATATTTTTTGGCCAGTTCTATTGCTTCATCAATGATGGCCGGAACGGGAGTTTTTTCATGGCTAAAGACGAGTTCATAAGCAGCCATACGCAAAATGGAACGGTCCACCACAGACATGCGGCCGATGGTCCAGTTTTTGGCATATTTGGAAACCAACACATCTATTTCAGGCAGATTTTGGGTAGTTCCGTCCACTAAATCTTTGCAGAAAGCAAAATTATCGCCCAGTTCGCGCTCAAAGTCTGCTGCGTACGGGGCCACCTGTTCGCCGGACAGAATTTTGGCACTGTCGGCATAGTAAAGGCATTGCAAAGCACATTCTCTGGCCATTCTTCGGTTGCTCATAATTTCCCTGTACCTCGTCTAACTTGTCTGTTTACATATTCTACTATATTTGCGCGTTCGGCGCACCGGATAAATTGCGGGGACCTAAGATTTCATAGGTCCTTTTTTGGTGAGAAATGGGTCCAATTTCCCATGTTTTGTAACGGAGGAAAAAACTATAGTATTTATAAGAGTTTTTTAAAGGATAGGAGCAAAAAATGAAAAGATTATTTTTGATTTTATGTTTGTGTGTGATCGGGCATATGGCTTTTGCCCAGCAAAATCCGCAATTTCAAGAGCTACGGGACAGAATTGAACATCTTGAAATAATCACCCAAGAGGATATTCCCTTTCCGTTTGATTACGAAACGGATACCGCTTACAAAGACCAAGATGCAATCAATGTGTTCTACGCCGCTTTGAATAAGTATCAAAAAAATCCGAACAATTTTGCCGCTGTTTTTAATTATGCCATGTTAGTTGCCCGCAAAAGTTGTTCGGAAGGATACACGTTGGGTGAGAGAGAATATGATGAAGCTTTCCTCTTTTTTGAAAAAGCCAAAACCTTAAACGGTAATTATTTACCCGTTTACCAAGAGCAAGAACGCATCATTGACATGCGCCTGTCTTATCGGTATGCTTTTTCTTCGCTTTCTTTCTCGTTGGCGCGTAAGATAGAATCTTATTTGCAATATCCGGATTTGGCAAGAAAAAAATTAGAGGTAATTAAACAGCAAATTCGCTTAGGAGGCGGAGATATTAATTATTATGATTTGGTCGTTATTTCTCATCTGTTCCAACGCACAGAAGATGTGAAAAAATATTGGAATAGAGCCGGTGGCACAAACATTATTCAGGAAGAGGTAGATAGCAGTGTAGCAGAAATCCATTATGAGTTTTCTACCCGTATCTTTTACAGTGAAAATTGGCAGCAGCATATGGGAGCTATTGAAACTGCGGAAAAACATGTAGATCTTCTTAAAAAATATTATGGCGATTATCTGCAAAAAGCTGATGGATATGGTGTGTTGCTGGATCACATAAGGGAAGAAAGAGAAAAAGCAGTTAAAATGCGCAATCAGGAATTTGCGGAAAATTTGGGCCGTTGCGTAAATGTGAAATAAAATTTTGAGCCCCCGAAGGGGGGCTTGCCGGAGTAATAAATTGACAGTATTTTAAGTAACTTGCTATAATAAAAGTGTCCTAGAAAGGACGATTTTTTTTGCAAAGAAAATATAAATGGCCAGATTCGATAATAAAAGAACGTTTAAAAAAGATTTGTACACCCGCAACGGAAATATCCGCGCGGCAGAAGTAAGAGTCATTGATTCCGATGGCACGATGTTGGGCATTAAGCCCACGGCAGAGGCTATCGCTCTGGCTAAAGAACAAGAGCTGGACTTAGTGGAAATTTCACCCAACGCCCAGCCGCCTGTTTGTAAAATACTTGATTACAATAAGTATGTTTTTGAACAGAGCAAAAAGAACAAAGACGCCAAGAAAAAACAAAGCAAAGTGACGATGAAGGAACTGCGTATCAAATCCCGCATCGCCCCGCATGACTTGGACGTCAAACTCAGACAAATTGAAGGATTTCTTAAAAAGAAAGATCAGGTGCGTTTTGTGGTTGTGTTTCACGGCCGCGAAAATCAGCACAAAGATATCGGTGAGCAGATTTTGCAAGACGCTGCCAAGCGTCTGGAACCGCTTGCCAATGTGGACGGTGGCCTGCAACAACAAGGCAACCGTATGTCCATGACTTTTGTGCCGAAGGCCTAACTTTCTTTTAAGTTAATAACACCTGCCCGCGCATTGGTTTGCGTAGGGGAGGGCGCACCTTCGGGTGTGGATAAAAATAAAGAGGATAAAAAATGCCTAAATTGAAAAACCATAGCGGCGCCAAGAAACGCTTCCGCGTCACCGCCAAGGGTAAATATACCCATCGTAAAGCCGGCAGAAAGCATTTGCTTACGCCTGTTTCTGCCTCTCGTAAACATGATATGAGAGCTACCGGAGTGATTGAAAAGAACTCCTTGAACGGCCGTGCCTTGCAGAAAGCCCTGCCTGTTGCCAAATAAGAGGTGAAGCGAAATGAGAATTAAATTTAGCGTTGCCAGACACGCCAGAAAGAAAAAAATCTTGAAAGCCGCCAGCGGTTATTACGGAGATAAATCCCGCCGCTTGCGTATGGCTACCCAACAATTGGGTAAATCTTGGGTACACTCTTATGTGGACCGCCGTGACAAAAAACATACGTACCGCCAACTTTGGATCACTCGTATCAACGCCGCCGTGCGCGAAGAAGGTATGAGCTACTCCAAATTCATCAGCGGTTTGACCAAAGCTAACATTACGCTTAACCGCAAAATGTTGTCTGAAATGGCTATCAAAGACCCCGTGTCTTTCAAACAATTAGTGGAAGTAGCCAAACAGGCCCACGCTTAAGTCAGAAAGTTTTAAGACCCGTCCTTTTTAGGGCGGGTCTTTTTTTGCATACAAACAACTTCTTTGATTGTTTGCATGCCGACCTTTTTTATAAAGAAATCTTCTTTTATTTATTGGTCATTTTCTAACGGAAAATTGACACCCCTCTTGACACGTTTTTTTTTTTTGCTACAATTTCAGCGTTGCTTGCAGGCCTAAGTCTTAAAAGCTGTTTGTTGAGTCTTAAAGCTGTATAAAAGGAGCGAAAAATGAAAAAAGGTTTTACTTTGATTGAACTTTTGGTGGTCGTTTTAATTATCGGTATATTGTCTGCAGTGGCTTTGCCACAGTATACAACAGCCGTGGATAAAGCACGATATACAGAGCTTTTTATTTTAGGCAAAGCAATAGCCGATGCGCAAGAGATATATTATTTAGCGAACGGAGAATATAGTGGAGATTTTGAAGAATTAGATATTTCTTTTTCGGGTTATGCTCAAAATGAAAACGGTAACTTACAAAAAGGTAGTTCCTATATTCTTCTTGATAGGCAAGATTTAGATGCAGTTGTTTTGGGTGATGACAGAATAGATGCGTCTTTGGTTATATACTTTCAAAATGGATCTGGAAAAGGAAGACGTGACTGCCGTTCTCCTGAAGGCAAAGAACGAGGAAAAAAAGTTTGTAAAAGTTTGGGGGGAGTATATAAAACGGAAAATGATGCCAACGGTACCATTTATACACTTCCTTAGTAAAATTTAAAACCCCCGATATGAATCGGGGGTTTTGAAATACGAAGGAAGCAAATTTATTGAATATTCGCTTTTTGCATTTCTTCTACAAACTTTTTGGCTATTAACTGCGGGCGCGTAATCGCACCGCCTACGACCACGGCATAAGCCCCCGCTTCCAAGGCACGGCGAGCCTTTTCAGGAGTATCAAAATTTCCTTCTGCCACAATGGGTACTTGCAGACGGTCTATCACTTCGGCCAACACCTCAAAATTAGTCAGGTGTTTGGAATGCTCCGTATAACCTGTGAGTGTAGTGCCCACAAAGTCAAAGCCAAATTCTTCTGCCGCACGGACGGCTTCTTGGGCGGTGGAAATATCGGCCATAAATTGCTGTTGCGGAAACTCTTTTTTCAAAGAGCGCAACAAACTTTCATCGGCATTGATAGTGGCATCTAAGGCGATGACATCAATGTTTAAAGCCAACAAAGCTTCCAACTCTTTGCGGGTAGGTGTAATATAAGCCTTGCGGTCGGGATAGTCCTGTTTAATAATTCCGATGATAGGCAAATTTACATTTTTTTGGATTTCAGTAATATCTGCCACACTGTTTGCACGGATACCCACCGCTCCTGCCATCTGCGCAGCCAGTGCCATTCGCCCCATGATAAACGAACTGTGCAAAGGTTCATGCGGTAAGGCTTGACAAGAAACAATAAGTCCTTTTTCCATAAAAACCCCTATTCGTTTTTGCCCAAAATTGCATTAATGCGTTGTTTTAGGGGGTCCGACATAGTGCCGAACACGGCCTGTACGCCACCCGTCACTTCCAATACGCCGCGTGCGCCCAGTTTTTTCAACGCTTCTTTATTTACTTTTTTGACGTCTTTTACTGATACGCGCAAGCGGGTAATACAGGCATCAACTTCTTCAATATTTTCGGCGCTTCCCAAAGCTACAATAATATCTTGGGCAGTTTGGCTCATGCTGTCGCGTGTAACCACATTTACTTTTTCCGTTTCATCTTCTTCACGTCCGGGGGTTAGGACATTAAATTTCTTAATCAAGAATACGAACAGGAAATAGTAAATAACCGTCCAAATCGGCCCGACCAAAAAGATCAGCAACCAGTTGGTTTTGGCATTTCCTTGCAAGACACCGAAAAGTAAAAAGTCTATTACGCCGCCGGAGAAACTATTGCCGATGGCAATATTTAAGATATCTGCCAAGAAGAAAGAAATCCCGTCCAGTACCGCATGAATCACATACAACCACGGCGCAATGAACAAGAACATAAATTCAATCGGCTCGGTAATACCGGTTAAGAAAGAGGTCAAGCCCGCCCCCAATAAAAGGCCGGCAACGGCTTTTTTCTTAGAGGGTTTTGCACAGGTGTACATAGCTAAACAAGCCCCCGGCAAACCAAACATCATCGTGGCAAAACGTCCGGCAAAGAAGCGGGTCCCTTCTGTAAAAAGGCCAACGTGGTTAGGGTCTGCCAGCTGGGCAAAGAAAATCTTTTGCGCCCCTACTACCATTTGGCCGGCTACCAATTCCGTGCCGCCCAGTTCGGTGTACCAGAACATGGGGTAAATCATGTGGTGCAAACCTACCGCTCCGCATAAACGCATCAAAAAGCCATAAAAGAAATAGCCTACCGCTCCTAAATGGGCAATGCCTTTTCCGGCAGCTACCAGCCAGCCTTGCAAGGTCGGCCATACCAAGAAAAACAGAAATCCGATGAAGATGGCCGCAAAAGAAGACACAATAGGAATAAAGCGGGATCCGCCAAAAAAACCCAACATGCTGGGCAATTTAATATCGGCATATTTTTCATGCAAATAAGAAACGGTAAATGCAATAACAATAGAGCCTACCACCCCGGTATCAATAGAGCCGATTTGCGGATTAAACGCATTGACAAATCCGGCAATAGCCCCGTTCATAACCAGATAAGCCGCTGCACCGGCCAAGGCAGCGGTACCTTTGTCTTTTTTAGCTAAACCCAAAGAAAGCCCGATACAAATAAGCAAAGCTAAATTGGTAAATACTACATTACCGGAGGCTGCCATTACTTTAAAAATACCCTGTAACCAAGCAATATCTAAAAAGGGATACGCTTGTAAGGCCGCTTCATTAGAAAGGCCACTGCCGATACCCAGCAGTAAGCCGGCGGCAGGTAAAATAGCAATAGGCAACATAAATGCCTTGCCGATTTGTTGTAGTTTCTTAAACATAGATCTCCTAAGGTTTGAAAAAAGCACAAAGTAAGCGCTTGTTTAGACGGAAAGACCGTTCTCTTTCATTATAAAATCTTTCTGCGGACCTGTCAAAATAAGGGTTTTAAGCGTATCCCCTCTAAATTTAATAAAATATAAGAAACAACATTTTATTGACCTTATTTACATTACAAGCGCTATGAAAGAAGATTATTATGAAGTATTAGGTGTTTCCCGTACGGCCAGCGAAAGTGAAATCAAATCCGCTTACCGTCGCGCTGCGATGAAATGCCACCCCGACCGTTGCCCCGGTGATAAAGAAGCCGAAGAACGGTTTAAAAAAGTGAATGAAGCCTTCACCGTTTTGTCCGACCCGCAAAAAAAGCAGATGTATGACCAATACGGTCATGACGGCGTAAATGCCGGTGCCGGCGGCTTTGGCGGATTTAATGCGTCCGGCTTTGCGGATGTGGGCGATATTTTTGGCTCTGTATTTGGGGATATGTTTGGCGGCGGTTTTGGCAGCCGCAGCGGCGGAAAACCCCGCGCCCAACGTGGCGAAGATTTGAAAGTAGATGTGGAACTGAGCTTAGAGCAGGCCTTTGAGGGAATGGAAAAAGAAGTGTCTTATCATCGGGTAGAGCGTTGCAATGCGTGTGACGGCTCCGGTGCTGAGGAAGGAAGCTCGGTCAAGACGTGCCGCTCCTGCGGCGGCCGCGGAAGTGTGGTTTATCAGCAAGGGTTTTTCAGCATGCGCCAAACCTGTCCGGACTGCGGCGGTAAAGGAACAGTAGTGGAAAAACCGTGTAAAAAATGTCGCGGCAGCGGTGTAGAACGTGTGAAAGAGAATATTACGGTCAAAATCCCTTCCGGCGTGCGGACGGGGGTCACATTGCGTGTGTCTAACGGTGGCGATATTGGTACCAATGGCGGCGGATATGGGGATTTGTACGTAGAAATGCACGTGAAAGAACATAAAATTTTCAAACGGGAAGGAGATCATCTGTCCATTGATGCCACTATTACCTATCCGCAGGCAGTGTTGGGTGGCAGTATTAAAGTGCCCACCATTGAAGGAAAAGAAGTGGATGTGGATATTCCAAAAGGTACGCAATTTGGCGAAGTGCTGAAAATGCAAGGTTGCGGTATGCCTAAATTGGGTAAAAAGGGCTTTGGTGATCTGCTGATTAACGTTAAAATAGATGTGCCCAAACGTCCGACAGCCCGCCAAAAAGAGTTGCTGGAAGAGCTGGCTAAAGAAACGGGCGGTAAAAAAAGTTTGTTTGAAAAGTTGTTTGATTAAAAATATTTCCAACTTCAAAAGCCCCGCATTCAGCGGGGCTTTTTGCATCAAAAATACTTTCTTCTGCTATTGCGCTAGTTTTGGGCAAACCATTTCCATATTTAAGTTTCTTGGCTTTCCGCCTCCCCTCCGTCATTCCGCAGTGTCGTAGTGCGGGATATAATGTTTTTTCTTTTAGCAACGACCCTTATATTCCGCACAAAAACTTTGCGGAATGACGAAAGGAAAGCTGTTTTTTTATTGGTTTTTTCCGTCGGGGAAGTGCGCCACCTCTTGACTTGTTTTTTTTTTTTTTGCTACAATTTCAGCGTTGTC